>JBEKBD010000031.1:0-25269 GCA_050015575.1 Roseiarcus sp.
GCTCGATGAACGAGAGCGACACCGACGCCAACACCAAGGCGATCGACAGCCTGCTCAATTTCGAGACGGTGAAATACTTCGGCGCCGAACAGCGCGAAGCGGCGCGCTACGACAAGTCGATGGCGCGTTACGAGCGCCTCAGCGTGAAGACCTACGTCTCGCTGGCGGTGCTGAACGCCGGGCAGGCCATTATCTTCACCATCGGCATGGTCGTGGTGCTCGTGATGTGCGTCGACGGCGTTCGCGCCCATCGCAACGACGTCGGCGATTTCGTGCTGCTCAACGCCATGATGCTGCAGCTCTATCAACCGCTCAATTTCATGGGCATGGTCTACCGGGACATCAAGCAGGCGATCGTCGACATCGAAATGATGTTCGCGATCCTGTCGCAGGATCCCGAGATTCAGGATCGCCCCGGCGCGCGGCCGCTGGTCGTCACCGAGGGCGCGGTGCGGTTCGAGAACGTCGAGTTCGCCTACGACCCCGCGCGCAAGATCCTGCGCGGCGTCTCCTTCGAGGCGCCGGCGGGGCGAACGATCGCCATCGTCGGACCGTCGGGAGCGGGAAAGTCGACGATCTCGCGCCTGTTGTTTCGCTTTTACGAACCGAGCGCCGGGCGGATCACCATCGACGGGCAGGACATTTCGCAAGTCACCCAATCCAGCCTGCGCGCCGCGGTCGGCATGGTGCCGCAGGACACCGTGCTGTTCAACGACACCATTCTCTACAACATTCGCTATGGGCGCGACGACGCGAGCGAACAGGAGGTCGAGGCTGTCGCCGAAGACGCGCAAATCGACGCCTTCATCCGCTCCCTGCCTCAGGGCTACGGCGCGCAGGTGGGCGAGCGCGGCCTGAAATTGTCCGGCGGCGAGAAGCAGCGCGTCGCCATCGCGCGCACCATGCTCAAGGGGCCGCCGATCCTGGCGCTCGACGAGGCGACGTCGGCGCTGGACAGTTTCACCGAACGCGAAATCCAGGCGGCGTTGGAGCGGGTCTCGAAAGGCCGCACCACCCTCATCATCGCTCACCGGCTTTCGACCGTCGTTCACGCCGACGAAATCCTGGTGCTCGACAAGGGCGTCATCGTCGAACGCGGCAAGCACGAGGATCTGTTGGCGCGCGGCGGGCTCTACGCGGGGCTATGGAGCCGTCAACGCGAAGCGGACGCGGCAGAGGAGGCGCTGCGTCGCGCGGGCGCGGCCGACGAAGAGGAAGAGGCGGACGCGGGGCTCGAGGACCAGCCCGGCCTGCCGACGACGCCGGACGACCTCGGATTGGCGGCGCACGAGGAGCCGGACGCGGCTCCGCCGTGACTTTTGCCGCGTTTGGCGCCAAAAGACTGCCTTCCTCGAGGGGCTCGCCATGTCGGTCCTGGATTCCGTTCGCCGTCAGATCTCGCCCATCCATCCCGAAGGCTATATCTTCGTCGCGGGGTTCGTCGCGGCGACGGTGATCCTGGGCTGGCTGTGGGCGCCGCTCGGCTGGATCGGGCTCTTCGCGACGCTGTGGTGCGCGTATTTCTTTCGCGATCCGCCGCGGGTGACGCCGCTGCGCGCCGACCTCGTCGTCGCCCCGGCCGACGGCCTCGTCAGCTTCTGCGACATCGCCGTTCCGCCGCCCGAACTGGGCCTCGGCGCCCTGCCCCTGCCGCGCGTGTCGATCTTCATGTCGGTGTTCGATTGTCACGTCAATCGCGCCCCGGTCGAAGGCAAGGTGGCGCGCATCGCCTACCATGCCGGCGATTTCCTCAGCGCCGACCTCGACAAGGCGAGCGAGGCCAACGAGCGCAACGGGCTCGTGCTCGAAAGCGCCGCGGGCGTCTTCGGCGTGGTGCAGATCGCCGGCATGATCGCGCGCCGGATCGTCTGCTTCGCCCACGAGGGAGCGCGCCTCGGCGCCGGCGATCGTTTCGGCCTGATCCGCTTCGGCTCGCGCGTCGACGTCTACATGCCCGAAGACGCCCGCATCGTCGTCGGCCTTCATTCGCGCGCGATCGCCGGCGAAACGGTGATCGCCGAGATCGGGCGCGTCGAGGGTCTGCGGCAATTCCGGCTGAGCTGACCCGCGAGAAGGCCGATCGCCGATGCACGACACCGAGCCGCAGAACTCCTCTCCGCTGGGGCTTCCCGCCGGCGAACGTTTGCGCCGGTTCAAGGCGGTGCCGCCGCGCCTGCTGATTCCCAATCTCATCACCTTGCTCGCGCTGTGCCTCGGGATGACGGCGATTCGCTTCGCCTTCGAGGGCGCGATCGTCTGGGCGGTCACCGCCATCGCCGCCGCGGCGGTGCTCGACGGCCTCGACGGGCGGATCGCGCGCGCGCTCAAAGGGACTTCGCGCTTCGGCGCGGAACTCGACTCGCTCGCCGACTTCGTCGATTTCGGCGTCGCGCCGGGGATCGTGCTGTACTTCTCCGGCCTCGATCGCATGGTCAGCCTCGGCTGGCTGGCGGCGCTGGTGTTTTGCATCGCCTGCGCGCTGCGCCTGGCGCGTTTCAACGTCACGGTCGACAGTCCCGACGTTCCCGCCTGGCGCAAGAATTTCTTCGTCGGCATGCCCGCGCCGGCGGGCGCCATCGTCGGGATGCTGCCGGTCTATCTGCGCTTCCTGTTGTCGGCGCGAGCCCCCGAGCCGCGTTTCGTCGCGTTGGAAATCGCTTATGTCCTGGTCATCGCGCTGCTGATGGCGAGCCGCGTGCCGCACTTCTCGGGCAAGTCGATCGGCCGGGTGCCGCACCAATATGTCGCGGTGGTGTTGATCGGCCTCGCCGCGGCGCTGTTGCTGATCGTCAACTTCCCGCTTCAGTCGCTCGTCGCGCTGTCGCTGGCCTATCTGGCGACGATCCCCTTCAGCGTGCGGCGTTTCATGATGATGCAACGCGAAAACGGCTGACGGGGGGAGAATAAGCCGCCGGCGCGGCGGCAAGGCGGTTTCCCCTTTTCAGCGAATTCATATAGGCTCCGCGCGCTTTTGCGCTCGCCCGGCGCGCCGCGCGCTTCACTCCCTCATCTTCGCCGTCGCCCGCCGGCGCGGCGAAAGCAAGAAAGGCCCCAATGGCGAAGGAAGAACTGCTCGAGTTTCCGGGTTTCGTCGTGGAATTGCTGCCCAACGCGACCTTTCGCGTCAAACTCGAAAATGAACACGAAATCATCGCCCACACCGCCGGCAAGATGCGCAAGAACCGCATCCGCGTTCTCGCCGGCGACAAGGTTCTGGTCGAGATGACGCCCTACGACCTGACCAAGGGCCGCATCACCTATCGCTTCAAATAGGCCCGCCGATGGACGCTTCGCCCGAGACTGCGCCGGCGAGCGAGGTCGCGAAGCGCCCGCGCCTGGTGCTCGCCTCCGGCTCGCCGCGCCGTCTGGCGCTGCTGGCGCAGATCGGCGTCGCGCCCGACGCGGTCATTCCCGCCGACATCGAGGAGACGCCGCGCAGCGGCGAATCGCCGCGCGCGCTGGCGCTGCGCCTCGCCGCGGAAAAGGCGGGAATCGCTTCCCTCGCCGCGCGCAAGCGGCCCGACCTCGGCCCTTCGCTGGCGCTCGCCGCCGACACGGTGGTCTGCGTCGGCCGGCGCATCTTGCCCAAATGCGAAATCCTCGACGAGGCGGAAGCGTGCCTGAGGCTGCTCTCCGGGCGCGCGCATCGCGTCTACACCGGGCTCGCGCTGGCGACGCCGAGCGGGGGAACGCGCCGGCGCCTGGTCGAGACGCGCGTGCGCTTCAAGCGCCTGTCGCGCGAGGAAGTCGCGGCCTATCTCGCCAGCGGCGAATGGCGCGGCAAGGCGGGCGGCTACGCCATTCAGGGACTCGCGGGCGCCTTCGTGCTGCGCCTCGTCGGCTCCTACCCGAACGTCGTCGGCCTGCCGCTCGCCGAGACGGCGGCGCTGCTCGCCGGCGAGGGTTACGTCGCCCATCGCCGGTGGACGCCGGGCGGGTGAAGCCGATGGCGAAGGCCGCGCTTCAACCGGCCGGCGCCGATCGAGACGCGACGGGCGAGAAAGCCTGCGTCCAATGCGGGCGCCCGCGCGACCCGCGCTACGACCCCTTCTGCTCTCGCCGCTGCGCCGACGTCGACCTCTATCGCTGGCTGACGGGGAGCTACATGATCCCCGGCGGCGACAAGGCGAGCGGCGAAGACGAGGAGGAGGCGTAGCCCCTTCCCCCCTTGCGGGGGAAGGGGAAGCCGTGCAATCCGCGTCACTCCGCCCCCTCTTCCTCGGCCTTGGCGCCCTCGCCGATCTCTCCGCTGACGCAGGCGATGGCGAAGGCGTAGGCGCGGGCGACGTCGTCGAGGCGGTCGAAGCGGCCCGGCGCGCCAGCGTGGCCCGCCTCCATCGCCACGCGCAGCAGGACGGGCCCGCCGCCGGTCATCGTCGCGCGCAATTTGGCGACCCACTTCGCCGGCTCCCAATAGGTCACGCGCGGATCGGTCAGCCCGGCGAGCGCCAGAATCGCGGGATAGCGTTGCGCGCGGACGTTGTCATAGGGGCTGTAGCCGCGGATCACCGCGAACGCTTGCGGCTCCCGGATCGGATCGCCCCATTCCAGCCATTCGGGCGGGGTCAGCGGCAGGCTGTCGTCGAGCATCGTGTTCAGCACGTCGACGAACGGCACCTCGGCGATGATCCCGGCGAAGAGCTCCGGCGCGGCGTTGGCGATCGCCCCCATCAGCATGCCGCCGGCGCTGCCGCCCTGGGCGACGACGCGATTCTTGGCGGCGAAGCCTTCGGCGACGAGATAGCGCGTAGCGGCGAGGAAATCGGAAAAGGTGTTCGGCTTGTGGGCGAGCTTGCCGTCCTCGTACCAGCGCCAGCCCCTTTCCGTGCCGCCGCGCACGTGAGCGACGGCGTAGACGAAGCCGCGGTCGACCAGCGACAGCCGGTTGGTGGAGAAATTCGCGTCCATGACGTAGCCGTAGGCGCCGTAGCCGTAGATCAGCAGCGGCGCCGCGCCGTCGAGCGGCGTCTCCCGGCGATAGAGCAGCGAGATCGGCACCGCCTCGCCGTCGTCGGCGCGGGCGGAGACGCGGCGGGTGACATAGGCGGAGGCGTCAAAATCCTTCGGCGTCATCTGCTTCTTGCGCAATATGCGCTGGCGCGCGGCGAAGTCGTAATCGTAGATCTCCTGGCTGCACGCCATCGAGGAATAGCTGAAGCGGAACACCGGCGTGTCGAATTCGTAGACCGGCTCGAGCTTGAGAAAGTAGGTCTGCGCCTCGAAGGCGATCTCGTGCGCCGCCCCGCTGGCGAGTTCGTAGATCATCAGGCGCGGCACGTTGTCCTCGCGCGCCAGCAGCACGAGATGGTCCTTGAACAGCGCCGCGGTCTCGATCAGGCGGCCGTCCTGGCAGGCGACGAAGTCGCGCCAGTTGGCCTCGCCCGGCGCGTCGCGCGGCGCGACGACGATCTTGAAGTCGCGCGCGCCGCCGGCGTTGGTCTTGATGTAGAAGACGTCGCCGTGATCCATCGCCTCGTAGCGCAGGCCCGGCCGGCGCGGCGCGATCAGCAGCGGCGGCGCCGTCGGGTTGGCGAAATCGACGACGCGGGCTTCCGAGGCGTCGTGGCCGTGCAGCGAAATGACCGCGCTCCGGCCGAGCCGCGTCGGCGTGATCGCAATGAACCAGCCGGGATCGGCCTCCTCGAACACCACCGCGTCCTCGCTCTGAGCCGCGCCGAGGCGATGCAGCATCACCCGCCAGGGGCGATGGTTTTCGTTCTGCGCGACATAGAGAAAGGCAGTCGAGTCGCGCGTCCACACCATTGCGCCGGAGGCGTTGTCGACGCGGTCGGCGAGGTCCGCGCCCGCCGCAACGTCGCGCACGCGAATCGCGTACATCTCGGAGCCCTTGTCGTCGGCGCTCCAGGCGAACTTCTGGTGATCGGGCGAATGGCGCGCGGCGGCGAGGCGAAAGAACGGCTTGCCGCCGGCGCGTTCGTCGCCGTCGATGAGAATCGTCTCCTTGCCGCCCGCGCGCGGCCGGCGGCAGAAGAGGGGGCGCTGGCCGCCCTGGCGGAAGCGCGAATAATAGGCGAACGGGCCGTCGGACTGGGGAACCTCGCTGTCGTCCTCCTTCAGCCGCGCCCGCATCTCGCGCGCGAGCTGCTTTTGCAGCGCGCGGGTGGGCGCAAGAATCTCGTCGGCGTAGGCGTTCTCCGCCTCGAGCAGCGCGCGAATGTCTTGGGGCAGCGCTGACGGGTCGCGCAGCACCTCGCGCCAATTGTCGGCGCGGATCCAGGCGTAGTCGTCGATCCAGGCGACGCCGTGGGCGTGGCGCTCTTGCGGTCGCTTGTCGGCCGCCGGCGGCGTCAGCCCGCCGCGCGGCGGCTTGGCCTGGGGCATGGCTCGCGGGCTCCGGTTCTAGGGACCGCGTATTGCCATGGGCGGGGCGCGGAGGAAAGGCGGGGGGACGGGGGAAGGAGCTCGCGGCCGCGGCGCCCCTTCACACCCGCTCCCACCCGCCGCCCCGCGCGGAGCGAAACGCGGCGTCGATGACGCGCATGTTGGCGATCGCGTCTTCGATGGGGAATTCCAGCGGCCCCTCGCCACGGATCGCGCGCGAGAACGCGTCGCCTTGCAGCGTGTATTGATCGCACACAGGGAATTCCTCGACGCGCGCGCCGCCGCCGACGAGATCGGCGCCGCTGTCGATCGTGATGCGCGTCGGCCGGTCGGACGGCGCGTTGAAGGGAATGGCGATTTCGATGCGGCCGGTCTCGCCGACGACGGTCACGCGCTGATGCGCCGAGAGTTGCGTCGCGCAAGTGAAGGTCAGATGCCGGCCGCCGGGAAACTCGATCAGCGCGCTCGCCAATCGATCCGTGCCGAAGGCGGGATCGACCTCGAGCGCGGCGACGACGCGGGTCGGCTCGGCGGAAAAGACGTAGCGCGCGGTCGAGATCGCGTAGCAGCCGATGTCGTAGAGCCCGCCGCCGCCCGGCGGCTTGTTGCGGATGTCGCCGGCGTCGGTCAGAGAATAGGAAAAGAAGGTCTGGATCGCGCGCGGCGTCCCGATCGCGCCCGAATGCGCGATCTCGCGCGCGCGGCGCCATTGCGGGTGAAAGCGCACCATGAAGGCTTCGGCGACCAGCTTGCCGGAGCGCCGGCGCGCTTCCATCAGCCCGCTCGCTTGCCCCGCATCGAGCGCGATCGGCTTCTCGCACAGCACATGCTTGCCCGCTTCCAGCGCGCGGATCGTCCAGGGGACGTGCAGCTCGTTGGGCAGCGGATTGTAGATCGCCTCGATCGCGGGATCGGCGAGGAGCTCCTCGTAGGAGCCGTAGGCCTTGGCGACGCCGAGAGCGGCGGCGGCGCGGCGCGCCTTGGCGAGGTCGCGCGAGGCGATCGCGTCGACCCGCGAGGCCTCGCCGCGTTGCATCGCCGGGACGACCTTCTCGACGCCGATCCTCGCCGCGCCGAGCACGCCCCAGGAAACTTTGCGAGTCATTCCGCCCCCCTATCGCTTTTCGCTCTCACCCCTTCGGCTCCGGCCAGCGATCGCCGCCCTGACGCGCGATCATCCAGCCGGGATATTCGGGCGCCGGCGCGCTGACCTTGTCGAGCGCCGCAACCTCCTCCGCGCTCAAGGCGAGCTTGGCGGCGGCGAGATTGTCGTCGAGCTGCGCGATCGTCTTGGCGCCGACGATCACGCTCATGACGCCCTTGCGCTGCAGCAGCCAGGCGAGCGCGACGCGAGCGACCGAAGCGCCGTGCGCCGCGGCGATCGGTCGCATCGCGTCGACGACGTCGAACGCGCGCTGGCGATCGACCGGCGGAAAATCGAACGACGCGCGCCGCGCCTCGCTCGGCTTGGCGCCGTCGCGGGCGTACTTGCCGGTCAGCAGGCCGCCGGCCAGCGGGCTCCACACCATCACGCCGAGGCCCTGGTCCTCGACCAGCGGCAGAATCTCGCGCTCGAGATCGCGCCCGGCGATGGTGTAATAGGCCTGCACCGTCTCGAAGCGGGCGAAGCCGCGCCGCTCGGAGATCCCCAGCGCCTTCATGATCTGCCAGGCCGCGAGGTTGGAGCAGCCGATCGTCCGCACGAACCCGCGCGATACGCAATCGTCGAGCGCGCGCAAGGTTTTCTCGATCGGCGTCGCCGGATCGAAGCCGTGAATCTGATAGAGGTCGACGTGGTCGAGCCCGAGCCGCTTCAGCGAGCCGGCGATCTGATCCATGATGTGGCCGCGCGACAGGCCGACCGCGTTGGGGCCGGGCCCGGTGCGGCCGCGCACCTTGGTGGCGACGACGACGTCCTCGCGCTTGACCTCGAGATCGCGCAGCGCCTGGCCGACCATGACTTCCGACTGGCCTTCCGAATAGACGTCGGCGGTGTCGATGAAGTTGACGCCCGCTGCAAGCGCGCGCTCGACCAACGCCGTCGCGCCCTTCTGGTCGACCGCGCCGATGGCGCGCCAAAATCCGGCGCCGCCGCCGAAGGTCATCGCGCCGAGACAAATCTCCGAGACGAACTGGCCGGTGCGGCCGAGCGGTCGATAAAGCATGAGCGGAATTCTCCCCGAGGGCGCGAAGGACGGTCGAAAGCGCGGCGCGCGCTCGCATTAGGCAGCTATGCGCGCCGCGGCGCGGTCGCAAGGGCGGGTCGCGCCGATTTCCGGCGGCTTGGTCGGTCGGCGGCGACGACCGCGCTTCGCGCCTGCCGGCGGCGAAACCTCGCGAAAACGACTCCGAGCGAGTGGAGTCGGCGCGGTCGCGGCGCTATAGCGACCGCAGCCGAGGCGAGAGTCGTTAGATAAATCAATCGATTTTAGTTATTATTGACAAGTTCGTCGACGCCCCGCATGCTGACCGCGATGAGACGGGCGTCGCCGCGATCGCCGCGAAGACGAATCGCGGGGAAAACGCGCGAGGAGAGTCGATGCCGGAAGCGGACGAGAGCGCCGCGCCGCAGTCGCCGCCGGCCACTGCCGGCGCCGACCAGGCGGGCGTGCGTCTCTACAATGAGCGATTGATTCTGTCGCTGGTTCGCCGCTTCGGGCGATTGTCGAAAGTCGAAGTCGCGCGGCTGACCGGGCTCTCCGTGCAATCGACCTCCGCGATCATGAATCGCCTGCGAGTCGACGGCCTGTTGCGCCGCGAGGCGCCCTTGCGCGGCCGCGTCGGCCAACCGACGGTGCCGGCCTCGCTCGATCCCGAGGGCGCGTTTTCGCTGGGGCTGAAGATCGGCCGCCGCAGTTGCGATCTCGTCTTGATCGATTTTTGCGGAGCGGTGCGGCGGCGAACCCATCGGACCTACGCCTATCCGACGCCCAATCTGCTGATGGACTTCGTCGATCGAGCGCTGGCGCCGATGACGCAGACGCTGACCCCGACGCAGCGTCGCCGCATCGCCGGCCTCGGCGTCGCCTCGCCTTTTCAATTGTGGAGCTGGTCGAGCGAGATCGGCGCGCCGGCCGAGGAAATGGCCGCGTGGCGATCCTTCTCGATCGAACGGGAGCTGGCGCGCCGTTACCCCTATCCCGTGACGCTGTGCAACGACGCGACGTCGGCTTGCGCGGCGGAGTTCTTCTTCGGCCAGGCCTGGCGCTATCGCGATTTCCTCTATTTCTTTCTCGGCGCGTTCGTCGGCGGCGGACTGGTGCTGGACGGCGCGCTCTATCTCGGCCGCACCGGCAACGCCGCGGCGCTCGGACCGATGCCGGTGGCGGCGCAGGAGCCCGGCCGCCAAGCGACTTCGACGTTGGTCGCCCGCGCCTCGATCACCCAGCTCGAGCGGCGCGTCGAAGCCGCCGGCGCCGATCCCTCCTCGATCTGGCGCACCCCCGAGGCCTGGGACGATTATGGGCCCCCGCTCGACGAATGGCTGGAAGAGGCCTCGTTCGCGCTCGCCTACGCGGCGGTCGCCGCGCTCTCCGTCGTCGACGTCGAAGCGATCGTCATCGACGGGGCGATGCCGGTGGCGGTGCGCGACAAGCTCACTTCGCGCGTCGCCCAGCAGGTCGAGACGTTCGATCGGCGCGGGCTGTCCGACGTGACGATCGTCGCCGGCGCGATCGGCGCCGACGCGCGCGCCATCGGCGGCGCGGCGCTGCCGCTGATCAAGAATTTTGCGCGTGACAGAGAAGTGTTGTTTAAAGACGCGCCGCCCGGGGCGGGATGACGATCCTCGATTCCGTCGCGGCGAATTCGCGGGCGTCGCCCGCGCGTTCGCGCGGCACCGTCCAACGTGTCTTCGCCTTCGCGGCGCCGTCGAAAGCAAACGAGAGAGTCGCCATGGCGGCCAGAATCGTCAAAGTCGAGCCTTTCGACCTCGTCGTCTTCGGCGGCACCGGCGACCTCGCCTATCGCAAGCTGTACCCCGCGCTGTTTCACCGCGAATTGAGCGATCAGTTCACCGAGCCCACGCGCATCACCGGCGTTTCGCGCCGCCCGTTCGATCGCGAGGCCTTCCGCGCCTCGGTGAAGGACGCGCTGGTCAAGTTCGGCCCACGCGACCTCGCGCCGAACCCGTCGCTCGATCGCTTTCTTCAGCGCATCGACTATGTCGCGGTCGACGCGGTCGGCGAAGCCGGGTGGGACGAATTGAAGGCCCATCTCGGCCAAGAGGAGCGCGCCCGCGCCTATTATCTCGCCACCGGGCCCGACCTTTTCGGCCCCATCGCCAAGCGCATCGGCAAGGCCGGATTGGCGACGCCGCGATCGCGCATCATCGTGGAAAAGCCGATCGGCCGGGACGGCGCGAGCGCCGCGGCGATCAACGACGCGATCGGCTCCGTCTTCCTCGAAACCAACATCTTCCGCATCGACCACTATCTCGGCAAGGAGTCGGTGCAGAACCTGATGGCGCTGCGCTTCGCCAACGCGCTGCTCGAGCCGCTGTGGAACAACGCGCACGTCGATCACGTGCAGATCACCGTCGCCGAGACGCTCGGCGTCGAGGGGCGCGCCGCCTATTACGAAGCTTCCGGCGCGCTCCGCGACATGGTGCAGAACCATATGCTGCAATTGCTCTGCCTGGTGGCGATGGAGCCGCCGTTCTCGCTGCAGGCCGACTCGTTGCGCGACGAAAAATTGAAAGTGCTGAAATCGCTCAACGCGATCGACGCCGCCAACGCCTCGACGGCGACCGTGCGCGGACAATATCGCGCCGGCTTCGCCGAGGGCGCCCCGGCGCCCTCCTATCTCGAGGACGTCGACAGGCAAGAGAGCGAAGCCGAGACCTTCGTCGCGCTGAAGGTGGAAGTCGCCAACTGGCGATGGGCGGGCGTGCCCTTCTACCTGCGCACCGGCAAGCGGCTGCCGCAGCGCTATTCGGAAATCGTCGTCGGCTTTCGCCGCGTGCCGCACGTCATCTTCCCGACCGACGGCGGCGGCATCCCGCCCAACCGGCTGGTCATCCGCGTTCAGCCGGACGAAGGCGTCAAGCTGTGGCTGATGATCAAGGAGCCGGGTCCCGGCGGCATACGGTTGCAGCACGTGCCGCTCGACATGACTTTCGCCAAGACGTTTTCCGCGCCCTCGGCCGACGCCTACGAACGGCTGCTGATGGACGCGCTGCGCGGCAACGCCTCGCTGTTCATGCGGCGCGACGAAGTGGAGGCCGCCTGGCGATTCATCGACCCGATCCGCGACGCCTGGGCGCAATCGCACGATTCGCCTAGGCCCTACGCCGCCGGCGCCTGGGGGCCCGCCGCCTCGATCGCGCTGATCGAACGCGACGGGCGCACCTGGAACGAGGAATACGAATGAGCCCGACCGCGCCCGCTCGCCGCGATTTTCCCACCGGAGCGGCGCTCGCGCCGGCCTTCGCCCAATGGACCGCCGAGCGGCTGCGCGCGGCGATCGAGGCGCGCGGCGCGGCGCTGCTGGTCGTTTCCGGCGGCGTCACGCCGCTGCGCTATTTTCACGCGCTGTCGAGCCAGCCGATCGACTGGTCGCGGGTCGCGATCACCCTCGCCGACGAGCGCCGCGTCGCCGACGACAATCCGCGATCGAACGCCAAGTTGGTGCGCGAGGCGCTGCTGCGCGATCGCGCCGCCGCCGCGCGCTTCACGCCGCTCGCCGATTCGCGCGTCGACGGGGGATTCGAACTCGCCGCCGCCAACGCGCGGATCGCGGCGCTGCCCCTGCCGGCCGACGTCGTCGTCCTCGGCATGGGCGAGGACGGCCACACCGCATCCTGGTTCCCCGGCGCCGAGGGCCTCGCCGAAGCGATCGACCCCGGCGCGGCCGCGCTGGTGGCCGCGATCCGCGTCAGCGCCGCCCCCGAAGCGCGCCTGACGCTGACCGGCCGCGTCATTTTGCGCGCCCGCGCGATCGCGCTGCATATCGAGGGGACAGACAAGCTGGCGACGCTCGACAAGGCGCTCGGCGAGGGCCCGGTCGAAGGGATGCCGATCCGCGCCGTGCTGCGTCAGGCGGCCGACCGCCTGACGATCTTCTTCGCCGCTTCGTGACGAGTTCCAGGACGAGAGCGCCCCTCGCTTCCGGGCAAGGGGACGTTTGGGAATCCCCGCGCCATCCCCCGCCCTCGAACGCCTCCGCGCAAACGGCGCCGACCGCGAAAGGTCGGCGCCGTCGCCGCGCGGCGCGCGGCTTGGTTCAGTAATCCATGCCGCCGCCGGGCATCGCCGGCGCCGGCGATTCCTTCTTCGGCTTCTCCGCGATCATCGCCTCGGTGGTGATGAGCAGACCCGCGACCGAGGCGGCGTCCTGCAGCGCGGTGCGCACGACCTTGGTCGGGTCGATGATGCCGAGCTTGAAGAGGTCGCCGTATTCGCCGGTCTGCGCGTCGTAGCCCCAGGCGTACTCGGAGTTTTCGAGAATCTTGCCGACCACGACCGAGCCGTCGACGCCGGCGTTCTCGACGATCTGGCGCGTCGGTGCATGGATCGCCTTGCGGACGATCTCGACCCCGGTGCGCTGATCGGCGTTGTCGAATTTCACGCCGTCGAGGGCCTTGACCGCGCGCAGCAGCGCGACGCCGCCGCCCGGCAATATTCCCTCCTCGACCGCGGCGCGGGTGGCGTGCAGCGCGTCTTCGACCCGGTCCTTCTTCTCCTTGACCTCGACCTCGGTCGAGCCGCCGACGCGGATCACCGCGACGCCGCCCGACAATTTCGCCAGGCGCTCCTGCAGCTTCTCCTTGTCGTAGTCCGAGGTGGTGTCCTCGATCTGCGCCTTGATCTGGGCGATGCGGCCGTCGATGTCCTTCTTCGCGCCGGCGCCGTCGACGATGGTGGTGTCCTCCTTTTCGATGCGCACCCGCTTGGCCTTGCCGAGCATTTGCAGAGTGACGTTCTCGAGTTTGACGCCGAGATCCTCGGCGATCATCGTGCCGCCGGTGAGAATGGCGATGTCTTCCAGCATCGCCTTGCGGCGGTCGCCGAAGCCGGGCGCCTTGACGGCCGCGACCTTGAGGCCGCCGCGCAGCTTGTTGACGACGAGGGTGGCCAGCGCTTCGCCCTCCACGTCCTCGGCGACGATCAGCAGCGGCTTGCCGGACTGCACCACCGCCTCCAGCACCGGCAGCATCGCCTGCAGGCCGGTCAGCTTCTTCTCGTGGATGAGAATGAAGGCGTCCTCGAGCTCGGCGACCATCTTCTCGGCGTTGGTGATGAAATAGGGCGAGAGATAGCCGCGGTCGAACTGCATGCCCTCGACGATGTCGAGCTCGACCTCCAGGCTCTTGGCCTCTTCGACGGTGATGACGCCCTCTTTGCCGACCTTGTCCATCGCCTGGGCGATCATCTTGCCGATGAAGGCGTCGCCGTTGGCGGAGATGGTGCCGACCTGGGCGATCTCGTCGGACTTGGTGACCTTGCGGCTGTTCTTTTCGAGATCGACGCGAATGGCCTCCACCGCGGCGTCGATGCCGCGCTTGACGTCCATCGGATTGGCGCCGGCGGCCACCGACTTCGCGCCCTCCTTGATGATGGCGTGGGCGAGAACGGTCGCCGTCGTCGTGCCGTCGCCGGCCGCGTCGCTCTGCTTGGAGGCGACTTCGCGCACCATCTGCGCGCCCATGTTCTCGAACTTGTCGGCGAGCTCGATTTCCTTGGCGACGGTGACGCCGTCCTTGGTGACGCGCGGCGCGCCGTAGCTCTTTTCCAGCACGACGTTGCGGCCCTTCGGCCCCAGCGTCACCTTGACCGCGTTGGCGAGAACGTCGACGCCGCGGAACATCTTCTCCCGCGCGTCCTGCGAAAACTTGACTTCCTTGGCGGACATTTCTTCTCACTCCATCAGACATGAGATTGAAGGCGATCCCGGGCCCCTCGCTCAGGCGGCCTTGCGGGCGTGGGCGGCGGCGCCCTCGATGACCCCCATGACGTCGCTCTCCTTCATGATCAGGAGGTCTTCGCCGTCGAGTTTGATTTCGTTGCCGGACCATTTGCCGAACAAGATGCGGTCGCCGACCTTGAGGTCGATCGGGACGAGCTTGCCGGCTTCGTCGCGGGCGCCGGGCCCCACCGCGACGACTTCGCCCTCTTGCGGCTTTTCCTTGGCGGTGTCGGGAATGATGATCCCGCCCTTGGTTTTCTCTTCCGCATCGATGCGCTTGACCACCACGCGATCGTGCAGCGGGCGAAACTTCATGAGCTCCTCCTGGGTTGGGTTGGCGAACTCGGGGGCGGCGGCGCCGGCCCCGTCGCCCCAAAATTGGGAAACGCCGCTTTTTCCTTCAAGAGGACGGGCAAGAAAAATTAGCACTCGCGGCGATGAGTGCTAACAGATTGAAATTGCGTCACAATTCCTTGCTTTCCCGCTTGCGGGCGACCGGCGGAGGCGCCACCATCGCGGCGTTTCGACGCACAGGAGGGCCGCCATGGCCTCGTCCGACTTTCGCCGCCGGCTCGAAGGCTTCGGGCTGACCACCGCCAACATCTTTTATCGCATGCCCGACCATCCCTCGGTGCTGCAGAGCTTCGTCTGGCAGCGGCTCGATCGGCGCCCGCATTATCCCGAGCTGCGAAAATTCCTCGATTTCTGGCGCCGGGAACTCGACGGCGCGGTGCATTCCGTCGTCGTCGCCCACGCCGAGCTGATCGAGCCGACGGAGTTCACGGCGGTCGACGGCGAGTTCCGTCTGAACTGAGGGCGGAGAGCGGCGCCGAACCGCCGAGGAAATTCTCTTCCTCTATACGTACCGCCGCAACATCGGCAGCGCGTGTTCGACGCAGGCGCGACCTTCGGCGATCGCTTCGTTGGCGCGGTTGAACGCCAGCAGTTCGATGTCGCGCAGCCGCGGGACGAGCATCACCGTCGGCGGTTCGCCCGCGAGACGGGTGCGGGTGATCTGGTCCGACATGATGTTGATGGAGTTGACGATCACGTCGAAATATCCCGGCGCCCCCGACCCTTGCGGAAGGAGACGCCGGATCATCTGCGTCGCCTGGTCGCGCAGCGCCACCGGCAGGTCCCGCAGCAACCCGGCGAGGGACTCATTCGAAGCCGGCGCGCGCGCCGCCGCGGCGGGAGCTTCCGGCTCGCCGCCGAAACGCCGCCCCAACAGGTCGCCGTTGAGGTTGACCGCGATGATCACGTCCGCCCCGAGGGCGCGGCAGACCGAGACCGGGACCGGATTGGCAAGGCCGCCGTCCACCAGCCATTCGCCGCCAATCCTGGTCGGACTGAGAATCCCCGGCATCGCGATCGAGGCGCGCACGACCTCATGGATAGGCCCGGACTGCAGCCAAATCTCGCGACCGGTGACCAGATCCGTCGCGACGGCCGCATATTTCTTGGCGTAGCTCTCGATCGGCCCGGCGATGCCGAGCCCTTGCAGAAAGGCGACGATCAGTTTGCCGTCGATCAGCCCGCCGCCCGACAGCCGGACATCCATCATCCCGACAATCTCGCGCCAGGTCACCGCCATCGCCCACTGCCGCAGCTCGGTCAACCGCCCCGCGACATAAGCGGCGCCGACCAGCGAGCCGATCGAAGTTCCGGCGACGACATCGGGCTCGATGCCGGCCTCGGCCAAGGCGTCGATGACGCCAATGTGCGACCATCCACGCGCGGCGCCGCTGCCCAGCGCCAGTCCGATACGGGGACGTGTCATAACGCGGCGATCCCGAGATGCTGAAAAGAGACGAGCCAGAATAGCACCCGACAGGCGTCGTGTCGCCTGCCGGCCCGCAGCCGAAGCGTCGAAGGGTCCGCTCCCGGCGCGTCCTTGCCGCCGGCGCGACGGCCGACGGATTCCCGGCGATACGGCGCGCGGACGACGCGACCGCGACGGCGGAAAAGGTCGCCTGAGCGGCGGCGCGGCGGGCGATTGCGATCGATCCGACGTTCCCTCGCGCGTTGGCGGATTGGGGAAACGCGATGCGCTACCCCTCCTCCCACGCCCGCAAATCCGTCCGCGCGAAATCGGCGCCTTTGAACAGCAGCGGCTCGCCCGTCGCTTTCGCGAGGGCGTAGGCGAAGCAATCGCCGAAGTTCAATCCCGCGTGATGTCCGCCCTTG
This sequence comes from Roseiarcus sp., assembly GCA_050015575.1. Taxonomy (GTDB): domain Bacteria; phylum Pseudomonadota; class Alphaproteobacteria; order Rhizobiales; family Beijerinckiaceae; genus Roseiarcus. Next base: position 16,435 of record JBEKBD010000031.1, read on the forward strand.
CCGAAATCGCGATAGGCGGCCCTGGCGATTTCGGCCTGTTCGGCGGTCACCGGTTCGAAGTCGATCCCCGCCTTGGCGATGAGTTCATCGAGCCGCCGGCTGGCGATCGGGTCGCGGGAGCCGTCGACGACGATCGCGGCCTCGAGGAAATTCGCCGCCGACAGGCGCTTGGGCTCGGCGCGCGAGGCGAGCGCGCGCGCAAATCGCGGCGCGTCCTCCTCCCCGCGCAACACGGCGATGAGCGCCGAGGCGTCGACAATCATCGTGGCAGGCCCTTTTCGTCGTAGAGAAGCGCGCCGTGGTCGACGCCGCGCCAGGGTTCCTGGAGGCGCGCGGCGCAGTCACGGCCGAGCGCGAGCAGTTCGTCGGCCAGCGCGTCCGGCTGCTCGATCCGCGCCAGCCGCTCGCGCAGCGCCGTCGTCACCGCTTGCGTCAAGCTCTCGCCCGTCATCCGTGCGACCTTCGCGGCGAGCGCGTGCGCCTCGTCGTTCTTGATGTTGAGGGACATGCTTCCACCATTCCGCCACTATGGTTCCACCATAGCACATCGGCGAAGGTTATCCAAGCCGGCTGCTTCCCACTATGCCTGTTCCAGCTCGATCAGCGTGCCGTTGAAGTCCTTGGGATGGAGGAACAGAACCGCCTTGCCGTGAGCGCCGATTTTCGGGTTCCCGTCGCCGAGAGCGCGGGCGCCGGCCAGCTTCGCCTGGTCCCGCGCGGCGAGGATGTCGTCGACCTCGAAACAGAGGTGGTGCACGCCGCCGTCGGGGTTCTTTTGCAGGAATTTGGCGATCGGCGAATTGTCGCCGAGCGGCTGGAGAAGCTCGATCTTGGCGTTCGCCAGTTCGACGAAGACCGTGGTGACGCCGTGCTCGGGGAGCGCCGCCGGCGCGGAGACGCGCGCGCCGAGGCCGACGCGATAATGCGCGGCCGCCGCCTCGAGATCGGCGACGGCGACGGCGACGTGGTTCAATCTTCCGATCATGACTGCCCCCCTATGTCTCCACGATCAGCACGTGCGCGATGGGCTTCTTGCCCCAGGCCGCGTTGACGGCGTTGCGCACGGCGCGTTCGATCGCGCCGCTGACGAAATCGGCGTCGCGGCGCTTGCCGCGCGGCAGGCTCTCGAAGGTCTCGAAGATGGCGGCGTCGACGATGGCGTCGAGCCCGACGCCGAGCCGCGTCGCCTTCGGCAGGCCGGCGATCACGACGTCCGGGTCGCCCGCCATTTCGCCCTTGGGCGTAAGCGCGATCGCGATCGACACCACGCCGGCGAAGGCGAGCTTGCGGCGCTCGCCGACGCAGTCGTCGCCCTTCGGCAGCAGAATGCCGCCGTCCTTGAACAGCCGGCCGTGATCGACGCGGCCGATCACCCCGGCGTCGCCGTCGGCGAGGCGCACCACGTCGCCGTCGAACGCGCGCACCACTTGGCTGACGCCCTGCGCCTTGGCGAAGGCGAAGTGCTCGGAAAGGTGCACCGGCTCGCCGTGCGCGGGGACGGCGATCTTCGGCTTCAGCCAGGCGTACAGCTTGGCGACCTCGGCGCGGCGCGGATGGCCGGAGACATGCACCAGTTCGGTGCGGTCGGTGACGACCTCGACGCCTTGGCGGACCAGCCCGTTGACGATCTTGCCGACCGCCTTCTCGTTGCCGGGTATGGTGCGCGAGGAGAAGACGACGACGTCGCCGCTCGACAGAGAGGCGCTCGGGTGTTCGTCCTCGGCGATCCGCGCCAGCGCCGCGCGCGGCTCGCCCTGGCTGCCGGTGGCGAGCGCCAGCGCCTTGTCGCGCGCTAAGCGATCGAACGGGTCAGGACCGAGCAGCGGCGGCACGCCGTCGAAATAGCCGCACTCGCGCGCCACCGCGACGACGCGCTCGATCGCGCGGCCGATGACGACGACCTGCCGGCCGTTGGCGAAACCGGCCTCCGCCGCCGCCTTGAGGCGTGCGACGTTGGAGGAGAAGGTGGTGACGACGACGCGGCCCTTCGCCTTGCCGACCAGCGCCGAAAGATTCCTGGCGACGTCGGCTTCCGAGGGGCTCTCGCCCTCGCGCAGCACGTTGGTCGAATCGCAGATCAGCGCCAGCACGCCTTCTTCGCCGAGTTCTCTGAGGCGGCGCTCGTCGGTGGCCGACCCGATCATCGGCGTCGCGTCGATCTTCCAGTCGCCGGTGTGAACGACGAGGCCGGCCGGGGTGCGGATCGCCAGCGCGCAGCTCTCGGGAATCGAATGCGAGACGGCGACGAACTCGACGTTGAACGGCCCGATGTCGAGCCGCTCGCCCTGGGCGACGATGTGAATAGGAATCTTCGGCGCGCCGGGTTCGGCCAGCCGGCGCGCTTCCGCGAGGCCCGCGGCGAAACGCGTCGCGTAGACGGGAACGCCGAGGCGCGGCCAAAGATCGGCGAGCGCGCCGATATGGTCCTCGTGGGCGTGCGTGATGACGATGCCGACGAGGTTCTTCTTCGCCTTCTCGATGAACGCGAGGTTCGGCAGGACGAGATCGACCCCCGGCAGGTCCTCGCCGGCGAAGGCGACGCCGAGATCGACCATCAACCATTTGCGGCCGCGCGGCGGACCGAAGCCGTAGAGCGCGCAGTTCATGCCGATTTCGCCGAGACCGCCCAGGGACGCGAACACGAGTTCGTTGTCATCGCTCATCGGTCTGGCTTCCAATCGAGAATTTCGGCGCGCGCCGCCGGGTCGTCGCCGGCGTCCTCGCGCGAGGGCGTCAAGAAGACGTCGGCGGCTTCGACCGTCTCCAGCGCGCCGGCCGCGCGCAGCAAGAGGCGCCCGTCGGCGTCGAGACCTTCGAATATCCCTTCGCGCGAGCCGCGCGAAGCCGCGACGCGAATGGGCCCGCCGAGCCCAGCGGCGGACTTCAGCCAACGCGCGCGGATTTCGCCAAAGCCGGCGCCGCGCGACCATAGGCCGATCGCCTCGTCGAAGCGAGCCGCGAGCCGGCGGAACAGCGCGTCGGGCGAAACCGGGCGCCGCAGCGCGGCGGCGAGGTCGGTGGTCGCGTAGCCGAGCCCCCGCGGCGAGTTCGCGCAGTTGACGCCGACGCCGACGACGCAGGCGAGCTCGCGGCCGGGCGTCGCGACTCCCTCGACCAGCAGTCCCGCGAATTTGGCGCCGTTCCACAAGAGGTCGTTGGGCCATTTGAGCGCGGCGCGCGCGCCGCCGAGGTCTTCGACCGCCTTGACCAGCGCCGCCCCGGCGACGAAGCCGAGCTGCGGCGAGATCGCCGCCTCGCACGGATCGATCAGCAGCGCGCTGGCGTAGAGGTTTCCCGGCGGGGAGCGCCAGACGCGGCCATGGCGCCCGCGCCCCAGCGTCTGTTCGTCGGCGACGATCCACAGGCGGCCGGGATCGCCGAGCGACGCGCGGCGGCGCGCTTCGTCGCTGGTCGAGGACAGCCTCGCGTAGCGCACGACCCGCCAGCCCGCTGACAGCGGCTCGGATTGCCCGATCTGAGAACCGAGATCGGTCAAAATAGCGACTTGGCGGCGGCCATCGCCGCATCGGTCAGCGGCGCCGGCGCCAGCGCGTAGAAGATGACGAGCGCGGTCGACAGCGCGAGCACGATGCGCGCCGCCGCGCCGGGTTGATCGAAAGCTTTCGCCGGCTCGTCGAAATACATGATCTTGACGATGCGCAGATAGTAATAGGCGGCGACCGCGCTGAGCAGCACGCCGATGACGGCGAGCCCGTAGAGATCGGCCTTCATCGCGGCGGCGAAGACGTAGAACTTGGCGAAGAAGCCGGCGAGCGGCGGCACGCCCGCGAGCGAGAACATCATCGCGCCGAGGAAGAACGCCATCGGCGCGTTGGTGCGCGCGAGCCCCGAGAGATCGGCGATGTCCTCGACGTAGGCGCCGGCGCGCCGCATGGAGAGGATGCCGGCGAAGGTCCCCAGCGTCATCACGAGATAGATCGCCATGTAGACGACGACGCCGTGCGCGCCTTCGACCGTGCCCGCGGCCAGGCCCACCAGCGCGAAGCCCATGTGGCCGATCGAGGAATAGGCCATCAGCCGCTTGATGTTGGTCTGGCCGATGGCGGCGAAGGCGCCGAGCGCCATCGAGGCGATCGCAATGAAGGTGACGATCTGCCGCCAATCCGGCGCGAGCCCGGGAAACGCCGTCATGGCGACGCGCAGCAAAATCGCCATCGCCGCCATTTTCGGCGCCGAAGCGAAGAAGGTCGTCACCGGCGTCGGCGCGCCCTCGTAGACGTCGGGCGTCCACATATGGAACGGAACGGCCGAGATCTTGAACGCGAGCCCGGCGAGGACGAACACCAGCCCGAAGACGACGCCGAGGCTCGCGTGGTCGTGCAGCGCGCTGGCGACGCCGGCGAAGGAAACCGTGCCGGAATAGCCGTAGATCAGCGAAGCGCCGTAGAGCAGCATGCCCGACGACAGCGCGCCGAGGACGAAATACTTCAATCCGGCCTCGGAGGCGCGAAGATCGTCGCGGCGATAGGCGGCCACGACGTAGAGCGACAGGCTCATCAGCTCGAGCCCGAGATAGAGCGCGATGAAGTCGCTCGCCGAGATCAGCATCATCATGCCCAGCGTGGCGAGCAAGATGAGCACGGGGAACTCGAAGCCGCCGATCCTTTCCTTGCGCATGAAATCGACCGACAGCAGCAGCGTCGCCAGCGAGCCGATCAGCGCCAGCGCCTTCATGAAGCGGCCGAACGGGTCGTCGACGAAGGCGCCGTAGAAGGTGAGGCCCGTCGCGCGGTGGTCGGCCGCCACCGCGACCAGCGCCGCGGCGATCAGCGCGGCGGCGATTTCCGTCGCCAGCCAGACCGAGCGTTCGCCGCGCAGCGCCCCGAGCAGCACGAGCCCAAGCGCGCCGGCCGCGATGATGAATTCGGGCAGAACGATCGGCAGCGAGAGAGCGGTCACATTCATTGGCTGGTCAATCCCTTTGGTTCGCGCATCCCTGGCGCGGCTACAGCCCCGCCGTTCTGGTCGCGGCGATCGCCGAATCGAAGCCTTTGAGGAGCGCGTCGATCGAAGCGGCGCTGGCGTCGATAATCGGCTGCGGATGCACGCCGTAATAGACCGTCAGAATGAGCAGCGGCGCGAGAGTCGCGATCTCGAGCCGCGAGAGATCGGCGATGCCCATCAGACTGGGCTTTTCGAGCGCCCCGAAGATCACCCGACCATAGAGCGTGAGCGCGTAGGCCGCCGATAGGATTGTGCCGGTCGTCGCCAGCGCCGCGACCCAGCCGTTGGCCTGGAACGTCCCGATCAGGGTCAGGAATTCGCCGATGAAGCCCGATGTGCCGGGAAGGCCGACGTTGGCGAGCGTGAACACCATGAAGGCGACGGCGTAGCGCGGCATGCGCTGCACCAGCCCGCCGTAGGCGGCGATTTCGCGGGTGTGCATGCGGTCGTAGACCACGCCGACGCAGAGGAACAGCGCGCCCGAGACCAGGCCGTGGCTGATCATCTGATAGACCGCGCCCTGCACGCCCTGCGTATTGGCGGCGAACAGGCCCATGGTGACGAAGCCCATATGCGCAACGGAGGAATAGGCGATGAGCTTCTTCATGTCCTCCTGCACCAGCGCGACCAGCGAGGTGTAGACGATGGCGACGATCGACAGCGCGTACATCAGCGGCGCGAAATCGTGGCTTGCGTCGGGGAACATCGGCAGCGAGAAACGGATGAAGCCGTAGCCGCCCATCTTGAGCAGGATCGCCGCCAGGATCACCGAACCCGCGGTCGGCGCTTCGACGTGTGCGTCAGGCAGCCAGGTGTGCACCGGCCACATCGGCAGCTTCACCGCGAAAGAGGCGAAGAACCCCAGCCACAGCCACTTCTGCATCGAGGCGGCGAAATGCGTCTGCAGCAGAACCGTGATGTCGGTGGTCCCCGCCGTCCAATACATCGTCATGATCGCCAGCAGCATCAACAGCGAGCCGGTGAGCGTGTAGAGGAAAAACTTGAACGCCGCGTAGACGCGCCGCTTGCCGCCCCAGACGCCGATGATCAGAAACATCGGGATCAGGCCGCCCTCGAAGAACAGATAGAACAGCACCAGGTCGAGCGCGACGAACACGCCGATCATCAGCGACTCGAGGACGAGGAACGCGATCATGTATTCCTTGACGCGGTTCTGGATCGGCCGCCACGAGGCGGCGATGCAGATCGGCATCAGGAAGGCGGTCAGCAGCACGAAGGGCATCGAAACTCCGTCGACGCCGAGCTTGTAGAGAATGACGTGGCTGAACCAGTCGCGCTGCTCGACGAGCTGGAAGCCCGACAGCGCCGGGTTGAAGCGCGCCCAGGCGACCAGGCCGAGGCCGAACGTGATCAGCGTCGTCCACAGCGCGATCCAGCGCGCGTTGTTCTTGCTCGCTTCGTCCTCGCCGCGCAGGAGAAGGACGCACGCCGCGCCGGCGAGCGGCAGAACGAGCAGACCGGAGAGGATCCAGGAGCCGGACATCAGCGGAGCCCCCCGAACAGATACCAAGTGGCGAAGAGCGCGACGCCGATCAGCATCGCGAAGGCGTAGTGATAGACGTAGCCGGTCTGCAGGCGCACCGCGCCGCGGGCGGCGTCGAGCACGCGCGCCGATATGCCGTCGGGGCCGAAGCCGTCGATAAGAAAGCCGTCGCCGCCCTTCCAGAACAGGCGGCCGAGCCGGAACGCAGGACGGACGAACAGGAAATCGTAGAGTTCGTCGAACCACCACTTGTTGAGCAAAAAGCGGTAGAGCCCGGGAACGGCGTCGGCGAGCGCCTTCGGCGCGGCGCGGTTGACGACGTACATGTAGAGGGCGACCAGGAACCCGCCCGCCATCATCAGAGTCGGCGACAGCGAGACCAGCCAGGGGACGTTCTCCATCTCTTCGACAATCGTGTTGTCGGGGCCGATGAAGAGCGCGTGCTTCCAGAAATCTGCGAAGCCGGCGCCGATGAACCAGGGACGGAAGGCGACGCCCGCGACCGTCGCGCCGAGAGCCAGCGCCGCGAGCGGAACCAGCATGACCACCGGCGATTCGTGGGCCGAATGGGCCTCGCCGTGGCCATGCGAGGGGTCGGGCCCACGCGCGGCGGCGGCCGGCTGGGCGGCCCAATCGCCGCGCTTGCCGAAGAACGTCATGAATATGAGGCGCCAGGAATAGAACGAAGTCAGGGCCGCCGCGGCGACCACGCAGAAGAAGGCGTAGCCGGAGGCGGCGCCGTGCGAAGCGTAGGCGGCCTCGATGATCGCGTCCTTGGAGACGTAGCCGGCGAAGCCGATCGAGGTGAAGGGAACGCCGACGCCGGTCAGCGCCAGCGTGCCGATCATCATCATCCAGAAGGTGAACGGGATCTCCTCGCGCAGGCCGCCCATCGCCCGCATGTCCTGCTCATGATGCATCGCCTGGATGACCGAGCCCGCGCCGAGGAACAGCAGCGCCTTGAAGAAGGCGTGGGTGAAGAGGTGGAAGATGCCGAGCGAATAGCCGCCGACGCCGAGGCCGACGAACATGTAGCCGAGCTGCGAGCAGGTGGAATAGGCGATCACTCGCTTGATGTCGTTCTGCACCAGGCCGACGGTGGCGGCGAACAAGGCGGTGGTCGCGCCGACGATGGCGACGAAGGCGAGCGCGATCGGCGCGAGTTCGAACAAAGGCGAGAGCCGCGCCACCATGAACACGCCGGCGGTGACCATCGTCGCGGCGTGAATGAGCGCGGAGACCGGCGTCGGGCCCTCCATCGCGTCGGGCAGCCAGGTGTGCAGCAGGAACTGCGCCGACTTGCCCATCGCGCCCATGAACAGCAATAGGCAGACCAGCGTCAGCGCGTCGACGTCGGCGCCGAAGATCGGGATGGTCTTGCCGACGAGACCGGGCGCGGCGGCGAAGATCGGCTCGAAGCCGATCGACCCGGTCAGTCGGAAGATCAGAAAAATGCCGAGCGCGAAACCGAAGTCGCCGACGCGGTTGACGATGAAGGCCTTGATCGCCGCGGCGTTGGCGGAAGGGCGCTGATACCAGAAGCCGATCAAGAGATAGGAGGCGAGGCCGACGCCTTCCCAGCCGAAGAACATCTGCACCAGATTGTCGGCCGTCACCAGCATCAGCATGGCGAAGGTGAACATCGACAGGAAGGCGAAGAAACGCGGGCGGCCGGGGTCTTCGGCCATGTAGCCGATCGAGTAGACGTGCACCAGAAACGAGACGCTGCCGACGACGACCAGCATCACCGCCGTCAACGTGTCGATGCGCAACGACCAGCCGACGGCGAGTTTGCCCGAGGTCAGCCAATTGGCGAGCTCGACCGGCGCGATTTCTTCGTGGCCGCCGGCGATCGAGAAAAAGACGATCCATCCGAGCGCGGCGTTGACCGCCAGCAGGCCGGTCGTCACCAGCTCGCAGGCCCGCGCCCCGATCAACGGCCCGAACAGCCCGGCGATCAGAAAGCCGACGAGCGGCGCGAAGACGATCGTTTGATACACCATCGCCGGTCCTCAGCCTTTCAGCGCGTTGATGTCTTCGACCGCGATCGAGCCGCGATTGCGATAATAGGCGACGAGAATGGCGAGGCCGATCGCCGACTCGGCCGCCGCGACCGTCAGGACGAACAGCGCGTACACCTGGCCGGTCAGGTCGCCCGCGTGGGTCGAGAACGCCACCAGGTTGATGTTGACCGCCAGCAGGATCAGTTCGACCGACATCAGAATGACGATGATGTTCTTGTGATTGAGAATGATGCCGGCGACGCCGATCGTGAACAGGATCGCCGCCAGGGTGAGATAATGGGCGAGGCCGATGACCATGGGAACGGACCTTTCAGAGGCCGGCGCGCGAGGGGACTTTGCGTA
>JBEKBD010000032.1:0-24248 GCA_050015575.1 Roseiarcus sp.
GGCGGCACGCTCGGCATCGCCGCAGGCGAGACGATCGTCGCCGGGATGAGCGAAGCGGTCGCGCAGCGCACGCCGTTCGTCGTCTTCACCGCCTCGGGCGGCGCGCGCATGCAAGAGGGCATGTTCGCGCTGATGCAGCTGCCGCGCACCACGGTGGCGGTGCAGCGCCTGCGCGCGGCGCGACTCCCTTACATCGTCGTGCTGACCCACCCCACCACCGGCGGCGTCACCGCGTCGTATGCGATGCTCGGCGACGTGCACATCGCCGAACCCGGCGCGGTGATCGGGTTCGCCGGCGCGCGCGTCATCGAACAGACCGTTCGCGAACGCCTGCCCGAGGGCTTCCAGCGCGCCGAATTCCTTCAGGCCCACGGCATGGTCGACATGGTGGTGCCGCGGCCGCAGATGCGCGCGACGCTGGCGCGGCTGTTGAAACTGCTGACCAAGACGCCGAACGAGCCGGCGGCGGCGTGACGGGCCGATCTCGGAGCGCCGCATGAGCCAGGCCGATGCGATCTTCGCGCGCTTCGCGCCGCTGCATCCCAAGCGCATCGATCTCTCGCTCGGCCGCATCGAGCGCCTGCTCGGCGATCTCGGCGCGCCGCAGCGGCGCTTGCCGCCGGTTCTCCATGTCGCGGGAACCAACGGCAAGGGCTCGACCATCGCCTTCATGCGCGCCGCGCTCGAGGCGGCGGGAAAGCGGGTCCACGTCTACACTTCGCCCCATTTGACGCGCTTCAACGAGCGCATCCGCCTCGACGGCGCGCTGGTCGACGACGAGCGCCTCGGCGAGGCGCTCGATCGCTGCGAGGCGGTCAACGCCGGCCAGTCGATTTCCGTGTTCGAGATCACCACCGCCGCGGCGCTGCTGCTGTTCAGCGAGACGCCGGCCGATTTCCTGCTGCTGGAAGTGGGCCTGGGGGGCCGCTTCGACGCCACCAACGTCATCGAGGCGCCGGCCGCTACGATCGTCACGCCGGTCTCGTTCGACCATCCCGAGTTTCTCGGCGACACGGTGGAGCAAATCGCCTACGAGAAGGCCGGAATCTTGCGGCGCGGCGCGCCGGCGATCATCGCCGAGCAGGAGCAGGGCACGCTTCGCGTCATCGAGCGCGAGGCGTTGCGCGTCGGCGCGCCGCGCATCGTCGCCGGGCGCGATTTCTTCGCGCGCGTCGAAAACGGCCGCCTCGTTTTCGAAGACCGCGACGGCCTCCTCGATCTGCCGCTGCCGCGCCTTCCCGGCCGGCACCAGCATGGCAACGCCGCCACGGCGATCGCGGCGTTGCGCGCGGTTGCGCCCACCTTGCCGACGCGCGCGTTCGAGCGCGGCCTCGTCGAAGCCGACTGGCCGGCCCGCCTGCAGCGCCTGCGCCACGGGCCGCTGGTCGCGCTTGCGCCCGCGCGGGCCGAAGTGTGGCTCGACGGCGCCCACAACGAAGCGGGCGGACGCGTTCTGGCCGAAGCGATGGCCGATTTCGAGGATCACTCGCCGCGCCCGCTGGCGCTGATCTGCGGCACGCTGGCGAGCAAGAACACCGCGGGGTTCCTTTCCCATTTCAAAGGACTGGCGCAAGAGACGCTCGCCGTGCCGATCGTCGGCGAACACGCCGCCCGCACCGCCGAAGAGGTCGCGACGATCGCGCGCGGCGTCGGCCTTTCCGCCGCGGCGTGCGACAGCGTCGCCTCGGCGCTGCGCTTTTTGGCGGCGCGCGCCTGGGAAAGACCGCCGCGCATTCTTATCGCCGGATCGCTTTATCTCGCCGGCCAGGTCCTCAAGGAAAACGGCGACGCGCCGCGCTAGCGGCGGACGCCCGAAGGACGGCGCCCGCCGCGACGCGCGCCGGCCCTTCCCCTTTTTCCATAAAACCAGTTTCATGGTTGCAATCGCCGTTCTCCTTTGCTAGAGGGGTCGGCATGGACATCGAGACGGCGGCCCGCGCCTTGGCGGAATTGGGCAACATCACGCGATTGCAGATCGTGCGCCTGCTCGTTAGGGCGGGCGAGGAGGGGCTCGCGATCGGCGAGGTGCAGTCCCATCTCGGCCTGCCGGCCTCGACGTTGGCGTTTCACTTGCGCGGTCTCGTCGCCGCGGGCCTCGTCGCCCAGCGCCGTCAGGGGCGAGTGATCCGCTGCACGCCGCAATACGCGGCGCTCCGGGAAACGCTCGCCTTCGTCACCGAGCACTGCTGCGCCGGCGTCGGCGCCGCGCCGGGGCAGGAGTCCGAGGCACCCGTTGCGGCGCGCCGTCGTCAGGCGAGCGTGGGGTGAGTTTTGTTTGCGCTGATATCACGACATCACCGGTTATATAGGTGCCAAACGCGTAACCCCGCGGGAACGGCGTCGGTCGGGCACCGCGTTCCGCGGGCCGCCGTTCAATTCTGAGGAGGAGCCAAGTCATGGAACGCGCCGCCATCCCGGAGGTCCGCAAGGCCGCCGAAGACTCTTTCGCCGCCGGGTTTTACTGCGCCGAGAGCGTCGTCATGGCCGTCGCCAAGGCGGAAGGAGTCGACTCGGGCCTGTTGCCGAGGATCGCCACCGGCTTCGGCGGCGGGATGGCCCGGACATGCGGCGATTGCGGCGCGCTCACCGGCGCGGTCATGGCCGTCGGCATGGCGCTCGGACGCTCCACGACGACGGAATCCGTCGAACCCGCATTCGCGGCGACCCAGCGCCTTATTCAGGAGTTCGAGCGTGAGTTTGGCAGTCGTGACTGCCAGGCCCTTCTGGGCGGCTGCGACCTCGCCACGCCGGAAGGTCAGGCCATGTTCCAAGAGCAGAAACTCCGTCGGCGCTGTTTCCGCTTCACTGGAGGGGCCGCCGAGATCGCCGCGCGCGTCATCGTTGAAGCCCGGGGCTGACCGCCAAGGTCGAACGGCGAGAGCGCCAAGCCCCGATATTTTTGCCTCGAGGAGAACGACCATGAGCCAGGCGAACATTAGAGACATCGTGCGCGATAAATACGCCGCGGCTGCGCGTCGCGTCGGCGGCGGTTCATGCTGCGGCGCGCGCGCCGACCTTGCCGGCGACAACCCGATCACCTCCAAGCTTTACGGCGAGGGCGAGGCCAGCGCCCTGCCCGAAGCGGCCGTGCTCGCCTCGCTCGGCTGCGGCAACCCGACTGCGCTCGCCGAGCTGAAGCCGGGCGAAACCGTGCTCGACCTCGGCTCCGGCGGCGGCATCGACGTGTTGCTTTCGGCGCGCCGCGTCGGCCCCGAGGGCAAGGCCTATGGCCTCGACATGACCGATGAAATGCTGGCGCTCGCCCGCGACAATCAACGCAAGGCCGGCGCGGCCAACGTCGAGTTTCTCAAGGGCGAGATCGAGGCGATTCCGCTGCCCGACAACTCGGTCGACGTGATCATCTCGAATTGCGTCATCAACCTTTCCGCCGACAAGGATCGCGTGCTCCGCGAGGCGTTTCGCGTCCTCAAGCCGGGCGGGCGTTTCGCCGTGTCGGATGTCGTGACGCGCGGCGACGTTCCCGCGCAATTGCGCAACGACATGCTGCTGTGGGTCGGCTGCATCGCCGGCGCGCTCGAAGAGAGCGACTATCGCGCCAAGCTCGCCGCCGCCGGCTTCGTGGCGATCGCCATCGAGCCGACCCGCGTCTACCGAGTCGACGACGCGCGCGAATTCTTGATCGGCGAGGGGCTCGACGTCGACGCGCTGGCAAGCGAAGTCGACGGCAAGTTCATGAGCGCGTTCGTGCGCGCGGCGAAGCCGATGGCGGCGCAGACCAATTAGACCGCGCCGAACCGCCGCGTCGAATTCCCATCAGGGCGGTCTTGCCAGGCGGGAAATATCTGCTATTCCGGATATATGGATAATACCGAAGCCATAGCCGCTTTGGCGGCGCTCGCGCAATCGACCCGCCTCGATGCGTTTCGGCTCCTGGTGGCGCGGGAGCCCGAAGGCGTTCCCGCCGGCGAACTGGCGCGTCTGGTCGAGATTCCCCAGAACACCATGTCGGCGCATCTCGCCGTCCTCTCGCGCGCTCGTCTGATCGTCGGCGAGCGCCACAGCCGCTCGATCGTCTATCGCGCCGACCTCGCGCGCTTCCGCGAGGTCGCGCTCTATCTCATCAAAGACTGCTGCGGCGGGCGCGCCGATCTGTGCGCGCCGCTGATCGCCGATCTCACCCCTTGCCGCCCGCCCAAGGAGGCCGCTCATGGCTGAACGCATCTTCAATGTATTGTTCCTGTGCACCGGCAACGCCGCGCGCTCGATCCTCGCCGAATCCATCCTGCGCAAAGTCGGCGCCGGCCGCTTCGCCGCCTATTCGGCGGGTAGCCATCCCAAAGGCGTCGTCAATCCGTTCGCCCTGAAGGTGCTGGAACGGCTCGAATTCCCGATCGACGGGCTGCGCTCGAAGAACTGGGAGGAATTCTCTCGTCCCGGCGCGCCCACGATGGATTTCGTCTTCACTCTTTGCGACGACGCCGCTCAAGAGGCGTGCCCGGTCTGGCCCGGCCAGCCGATGACCGCCCATTGGGGCATCGAAGACCCCGCCGCCGTCGCGGGAACGGACATTCAGAAGGAAGCGGCGTTCGTCGCCGCCGCGCGCTACGTGAAGAACCGGATTTCCGCTTTCGTCGCCCTGCCGATCAAGAGCCTCGACAAGTTGTCGTTGACCGCGAAGCTCAACGAGATCGGGGCGCTCGAAGGGGCGAGCAAGCCGCGCTCCGAGGTCGCGTGATGGACGTCGTCGTCCGCCGCAATCCGGCTTGTCGGACCTCGCGCGGCGCGACAGCATAGGAATTTCCGATGTCCCGGTTCGAACGCTATCTCACCCTATGGGTCGCGTTGTGCATCGTCGCCGGCGTGGCGCTCGGCCAATTGGCGCCGAGCGTCTTTCACGCCATCGGCGCAGCGGAAATCGCTCGGGTCAATCTGCCGGTGGCGGCGCTGATCTGGCTGATGATCATTCCCATGCTGATCAAGATCGACTTCGCCGCGCTCGGCGAAGTCGGCCGGCACTGGCGCGGCATCGGCGTGACCCTGTTCATCAATTGGGCGGTCAAGCCGTTCTCGATGGCGGCGCTCGGCGCGTTTTTCATCGGCTATCTCTTCCGGCCCTATTTGCCCGCGGACCAGGTCAGCTCCTACATCGCCGGCCTGATCATCCTCGCCGCGGCGCCCTGCACCGCGATGGTGTTCGTGTGGTCGAACCTGACCCGCGGCGAGCCGCATTTCACCCTGACCCAGGTGGCGCTGAACGACGCCATCATGGTGTTCGCGTTCGCGCCGATCGTCGGCCTGTTGCTCGGCCTCTCGGCGATCGCCGTTCCCTGGAACACGCTCGTCGTTTCGGTCGCGCTCTATATCGTCGCGCCGGTGATCGTCGCTCAACTGCTGCGGCGCCGCGTGCTGGCGACGGGCGGGACGGCGGCGCTGTCGCGTCTGCTGGCGACCTTGCAACCCGCTTCGCTGGTCGCCCTGCTGGCGACCCTGGTGCTGCTGTTCGGCTTTCAGGGCGAAGAAATCATCGCCCAGCCGCTGATCATTCTGATGCTGGCGACGCCGATCCTAATTCAGGTCTATTTCAACGCCGGCTTCGCCTATCTCTTGAACCGCCTGATGGGCGAACAGCATTGCGTTGCCGGCCCGTCGGCGCTGATCGGGGCCAGCAACTTCTTCGAGCTGGCGGTCGCCGCCGCCATCAGCCTGTTCGGCTTCAACTCGGGCGCGGCGCTGGCGACCGTCGTCGGCGTGCTGATCGAAGTGCCGGTGATGCTGTCGGTGGTGTGGATCGTCAACCGGTCGAAGGGTTGGTACGAAAGCGGCGCGCGGGCGGCCGAGCGCGCTTGCGAAGGTTAGCGACGCTTATCAGGGGCGACGCCGATGATGCGGACGAAAATCGAGCGCGCAGCGGTCATCGCCGCCTTCGCGATCGTCGGTTGGGCCGTGTGCGCGGCCACGATCGGGATTGGATTCGGCCTCATGAGCGAGCGCGGAGCGCTCATTCTGCACGCGATCGTCGCTCCAATCGCCTTCGCCGGCCTGAGTTGGCTCTATTTTGCGCGCTTCGCCTATACCCGGCCGCTGACGACCGCGCTGCTGTTCCTCGCCATCGTCGTCGCGTTGGACGTTTTCGTCGTCGCGCTCCTCATCGTAAGGAGCTTCGCCATGTTCGCCAGCCCGCTGGGAACGTGGGCGCCGTTGTTCCTGATCTTCGCCTCGACCTGGGCCGCCGGCGCGCTCGTCGAGCGGACGAGACGTCGGTGAAGACGCCGATTAAGCGAGCGCGGTCGGGTCGAGCGGCGCCTGGCGGCGGCGAGGCGCTCAGGTCGTCCGGCGGCGGAACAGCCATCCTGCGGCGGTGAGGCTCGCCGCGCCGATCAGCGCCATCGGCCAATATTGCGAGGCGAGCGAGGATAGGCTCGCCCCTTCCAGGAACACCCCGCGCACGATGACGAGGAAGTAGCGCATCGGGTTGACGAGGGTGACGTCCTGCACCCAATCCGGCATGTTGGCGATCGGGCTGGCGAAGCCGGAGAGGAGGATCGAGGGCACCATGAACAGAAACACCCCGAGCAGCGCCTGCTGCTGCGTCGCCGCCAGCGACGAGATCATCAGCCCGACGCCGACGATCGCGATGACGAAGACGACGAGCCCGAGATAGAGCGTCGGCAGCGCGCCGCGCAGCGGCACCTCGAACCACCACACCGTTGCGGCGATGATCGCCGAGGCTTCGATCCCCCCGATCAGCACGCCCGGCAGTCCCTTGCCGAGCAAAATGTCGATCGGACGCAGCGGCGTGACCAGCAATTGGTCGAAGGTGCCGCTCTCGCGTTCTCGCGCGACCGAGAGGGCGACCACCATCAGCGTCACGATCTGGGTCAGCAGCGCGACGATGCTCGGCACGAAGAACCAGTGCGAGCTGAGGGTCGGGTTGTAGCGGGCGCGGATGTCGAGCGTCGCCGGAGGATTCGCCGCGCCGTGCGCGGCGGCCCAGGCGGTCGAAAAGTCGCTCAAAATCGCGTTGGCGTAGCCCTCGATCAACAACGCGGTGTTGGAGTTGCGGCCGTCGAGGATCGCCTGCACCGGCGCCGGCCGTCCGCTCAGCAGATCTCGGGTGAAGCGGGGATCGATCACCAGCGCCATCTTGATCGCGCGCGAATCGATCAGCGCGTCGATTTCTCGGCTGCTGTGCAGCGTGGCGACCAGCTGGAAGGTCGGCGCGCCGACAAAATGCGCGACGAGGTCGCGCGACGCCTCGCTGGCGTCCTGGTTGTAAATCGCGATCGGCACGTGGTCGAGATCGTACGTCGCGGCGTAGCCGAACAAGATCAGCATGACGAGCGGTGGGCTGATCAGCACCGAGCGGCTCTTGGCGTCGCGCAGCACCGCCAGCAGCTCCTTGACGATCAATGCGAGAACCTGCCGCCACATCGCCGTCAGTCCAATCGCTTGTGCGCCAGCGCGCGCGCCGCGCCGAGGAAGATCGCCGCGATCGCGATCAGCGCGGCGGCGTTGGGGAGAATCACCGGCCAGACGTCGCCGGCCAGAAACGTCGATTGCAGGATGGCGACGAAATAGCGCGCCGCGACGGCGTAGGTGACGATCTGCACGGGCCAGGGCATGGAGTTGATGTCGAATACGAAGCCCGAGAGGATGAACGCCGGCAGGAACGTCGCGATAATGGCGATCTGCGCGGCGACGAACTGGCTGCGCGCGGCGCTGGAGATCAACAGCCCCATTCCCAACGCGGCGAGCATGAACAAGCTGGAAGTCGCGGTCAGCGTCCACAGCGAGCCGCGCAGCGGCACCTCGAACCGGAACACGCCGAGCGCCACTGTGGCCGCCATGCCGCCCATGCCGAGCACGAAATAGGGGATCAGCTTGGCGATCATGATTTCCCGGATCGTCACGCGGGTGACCATCAACGCTTCCATCGTGCCGCGTTCCCACTCGCGCGCGATCACCAGCGCCGTCAGCAGCGCGCCGCTCAAGGTCATGATCATCGCAATGAGGCCCGGCACGATGAAGTCGCGGCTCTTCACCGCCGGGTTGAATCGCACCCGCGGCTGCAAGGCGATCGGCAACGGGGCCGGCCGCCCCCCTTCGGCCGCTTGCGCGGCGAGCCAATCGATCCAAACTTGCTGCACGTAGCCCTCGACGATCCGGGCGGTGTTGGTGTCGACGCCGTTGACGAACAGGCCGATCGGAGAGTCGCCCCCCGAGATCGCCCGTCGGTCGAAATCGCTCGGCAGCCAAACGACGCCCTGCACCTCGCGGTCGGTCATCGCCCTCTCCGCCTCCTGAATGGTGAGGAACCGTCGTGGGCGGAAGACCGGCGACTGCTCGAACGCGCCCGCAAAGCTTGCGGAGAGCGCGCTCGGGCGTTGCACGACCAGCGCCAGCGGCACGTTGCTGGCGTCGAGCGACACGCCGTAGCCGAACAGAAAGAGCAGCACGGCCGGCAGCAGAAAGGCGATGGCGAGCGAGGAAGGGTCCCGCCAGATTTGCAGGAACTCTTTGCGCAGCAGCCCGCGCAGGCGTCGCAGCGAGGCCATCATGCGCGCAGCGCCTGCGTCGGCGCGTCCGCCGCCGCCTCGATCATCGCGATGAACGCGTCCTCCATGGTCGGATCGGGGCGCGCCTCCGTCCTGGCGGCGGCCTTGATCGCCTCCGGCGCCCCCGCCGTCAGCACGCTGCCCTGCGCCATGATCGCCAAGCGGTCGCAGTACTCCGCTTCCTCCATGAAGTGCGTCGTCACCATCACGGTGACGCCGGTTTCGGCGAGCGCGTTGATGCGCCGCCAGAAGTCGCGACGCGCGAGCGGATCGACGCCGGAAGTGGGCTCGTCGAGGAACAAGATGTCGGGCTCGTGCATCAGCGCGCAGGCGAGCGCCAGCCGTTGCTTGAATCCGAGCGGCAGATCGCGCGCGGTCGCGCTCATCTGCGAGGCGAGGTCGAACTCGGCGACCGCCCAGTCGATGCGTCGGCGCTGCCGCGCGCCGTAAAGTCGGTAGACGCTGCTGAAGAAGCGCAGATTCCGCTCCACGCTGAGATCGCCGTAGAGCGAGAATTTCTGGGCCATGTAGCCGATCCGCCCGCGCGCCGACGCGGCGGCCTTGCGCAGATCGAAGCCGGCGACGCGCAACGAGCCTTCCGAGGGCGGCAGCAGGCCGCAGAGCATGCGGAAGGTGGTCGATTTGCCGGCGCCGTTGGCGCCGAGCAGGCCGAAAATCTCGCCGCGGGCGACGGCGAAGCTGACGTCGTTGACGGCGACGAAGTCGCCGAAACGGCGGGTGAGGCGGCGCACCGCAATGACGTCTTCCGCGGGCGACGCGGCGGCCGGCGACGGCGCCGCCGGCGCCGCAACCGGCGGGGACCCCGCGTCGAGCGCGCGCAACCGGGCGACGAAGGCATCCTCGAAGCGCGGCGGAGTGGGCGCGAACGTCAGGCCCGGCAGGTCCGAGGCGAGCGCGGCGCCGTCGGGCGGCGTCGGCGCGGCCGTCACCGCCCGGACCCGGCTGCCCTGGATCACGGCGTCGATTACGCCGGGCTCGCGCGCCAGCCGCTCCTGCAGCCGCCGCCGGCTGACGTCGGCGCTGGCGAAGAAGCTCCGCCCCGCCAATTCCGCGGTGAAAACGCCGGGCGGGCCGTCGCCGAGCAACCGGCCTTCATGGATCAGCAGCACGGCGTCGCAACGCTCGGCTTCGTCGAGATAGGCGGTGCTGAACAGCACCGTGACGTTCGCGTCGCGCGTCAGGTGATCGATGATCTGCCACAACTCGCGCCGCGACACCGGATCGACGCCGACGGTCGGCTCGTCGAGCAGCAAGAGATCGGGCGGATGGACGAGGGTGCAGGCGAGACCGAGCTTCTGCTTCATGCCGCCCGAAAGCCGTCCCGCCCGGCGCTCGGCGAAGGGCCCGAGCGCGGTCATGCGCATGAGCTCGGCGTAGCGGGCGGGGCGCTCGTCGGCCGGCACGCCTTGCAGATCGGCGTACAGATCGAGGTTCTGTCGCACGCTGAGGTCTTCGTAGAGCCCGAAGCGCTGCGGCATGTAGCCGATCCGCGCCTGGACGGCGAGCGGATCGCGTGCGACGTCGATCCCCAGCGCCTCGATCTTTCCGGCGTCGGCGCGCAGCAGGCCGGCGATCAACCGCATCAAGGTGGTCTTGCCGGCGCCGTCCGGGCCGATCAGCCCGGTGACGGCGCCGTGGGCCGCCCTGGCGGTGATCCCATCGATCGCCGCAATCACCCGCTTGCCGGAGCGAAAGCTGCGGCGCACGCCCTCGAGCCGCAGCGCCGGCGCGTCGTCATCGAGAGGCGGCATCGCTCGCTCCGCAACCGGGCGGCGGCGCCTCAACGGGCTGGGTCAGATCGATGCGCACGGTGGCCGGCATCCCGAGACGCAGCTCGCCGCGCGCGTCGCAAGCATAGACCCTGAGCTGGTAGACCAGCGCGGTGCGCAGTTCCGGCGTCTCCACCGCCTTGGGGGTGAACTCGGCGGTCGGCGAGATGTAGCCGATCCAGCCGTCGTACGTCCGGCCGGGATAGCTGTCGGCGCTCACGCTCGCCTTCATGCCGAGCCGGATGCGGCCGAGTGCGCTCTCGGGCGCGTAGGCTCGGACCCACAGCGGGTTCGGCAAGGCGATGGTGAGGACCGGCGTCGAGGGGGACGCCATGTCGCCGGGCTCCAAAATGCGGTCCTCGACCACGCCGTCGGACGGCGCGTAGAGACGGGTGTCGTCGAACTGCCGCTGCGCCAGCGCCACGGCCGCCTGAGCCGCCTGATAGGCGGCGCGAGCCGCGGCGATGTCTTCGGCCCGCGGTCCTTCGACCGCCAGAAGATAGGCCTGGCGCGCCGCTTCGTGTTGCTGGCGCACCGATTCGAACGCCGCTTTCGCGTCGTCGCGCTGCTGGATGGTGCCGGCGTTGGTGGCGGTCAGCGCGTCATAGCGCTTGTAGGTCTCCTCGTCGTTCAAATAGGTCGTCTCCAGGGCGTCCATGGTCGCCTTCGCCTGCGCGATCTCTTCCGGGCGGGACCCGGCCAGCAGTTTGGCCAGCGTCTGGTTCTGGTTGTCCATCTGCGCCTTCGCCTGCGCCAGCGCCGCGGCGTAGCGGACGTCGTCCAGCGTCGCGAGCAGGTCGCCGCGCTTCACGCGCGCGCCTTCCTGCACCAAGATCGTCGCGATCGTTCCGGTGTCGTTGAAGGCCGGCTGCGCCTCTCGGATGTCGACGTCGCCGTAGAGCACCAGCGTGTTCGTCGCTTCTGCGCCGCCGTGGCGCCAATAGAGCCAGCCGCCGCCGACCAGGGCGAGAGCGGTTACGACGGCAACGATGATGAGGGCGCGTTTCGACATGGCCGGCGTCAATTCGTCATCGGGTCGTCTTGTCGACGTCAGCGTCGATCGCGGCTGCGATCGGAATGTGAAGCCGACGCGACGACCGCCTTGTAAGGGCGAGCCGCCGTCGGCGTTGGCGCGTCGACGGCGATCCCGCTGCGGCTGTGGATAGCACGAAACCGGCGATCGGCTCGGCCGAAGGCCAACATTTTCTCTGCGACGTTTCGTCCGATCCCCGGGAAGGCGGCGAGGCCTGTTCGCGCGCCGCGATGGCCTTGAGCCGCCGGGAACACGGGCGGGAAAAGGCAAGCGGCCTGGCGGCCTCGCTCGATAACGTCGTCACGCGACGTTCTTGCGCCAAACGCCCTCGTTTGGACGGCCGCCAAACGTCGCCCCGAGGCCGCGCCCGCGCGACGCCGTCTCAATCGTCGCCGTGCGCCGGGTCCTTGGCGCTCGCGGTCGGCGAACGGCCGTGAAGGAAATCGACCGCCGCGATCAACTGCGCGTCGTTGGCCGGGTCGGGGGAAACATAGACTTCCGAGCCGGTCTTTTCGTCGTCGCCGTTCTTCAGGTGCCCGGTCAGCGAGGCCTCGCCTCGGCTTTCGACCTTGCCCTTCAAATCGTCGGGGACCGCCTCTTTGACTTTGATGTCGGGTTCGATGCCCTTGGCCTGGATCGAGCGGCCGGAGGGCGTGTAATAGCGCGCGGTCGTCAGTTTCAGCGCGCCGTTCTCGCCCAGCGACAGCACCGTCTGGACCGACCCCTTGCCGAACGAGCGCGTGCCGATCAACGTGGCGCGCTTGAGGTCCTGAAGCGCCCCCGAAACGATCTCCGAGGCCGAGGCCGATCCGCCGTTGATCAGCACCGCCAAGGGCTTGCCCTGCGACAGGTTGGCCCCGGCGCGGGCGTTGTAATCCTGCGCCTGATCGGCCGCCCGCCCCCGCGTCGACACGATCTCGCCGCTGTCGACGAAGGCGTTGACCACTTTGATCGACTGATCTAGCAGGCCGCCGGGATTGTTGCGCAGGTCGAGGATGTAACCCTTCAATTTGTCGTCGCCGGGTTCGTCGCGGAACCTGGCGATCGCCTTTTGCAGCCCGTCGTAGGTCTGCAAGCTGAATTGGGTGATGCGGATATAGCCGATGTCGCCGCTCTCGATTCGCGAACGCACCGGCAACACCTTGATGATTTCGCGGACGATGGCGAAGTCCCGGGTCTCTTTGTTCGCGCCCCGGCTCACCTTCAGACGGACCGAAGTCTTCGCCGGCCCGCGCATCCTGTCGACCGCTTCTTTGAGCGACAGTCCCTGCACCGGCGTATCGTCGATGGCGGTTATGACGTCGCCCGACATCATCCCGGCGCGGGCCGCCGGCGTGTCGTCGAGAGGGCTGACCACGCGCACCAGCCCGCCCTCCTGGATGACTTCGAGCCCGAGGCCGCCGAACTCCTCGCCCTTCATCGTCGTTTGAAAGTCGTTCAGGGCCTTGGCGTCGAGATACGTGGAATGGGGATCGAGCGAGGCGAGCATGCCGTTGATCGCGCCGACGATCATCTTGTCGTCGTCCGGCTTGTCGACATACGATTGCCTGACCTTGTCGAAGACGCGGGCGAAGCGTTGGAGCGGGTCGCCGCCGGCGGTCGTCGCCGGCGCGGCGGCGCCGACCGCGGCAGGCGTCGAGCCGCCCGCCGCGAACGCGACGATCGCGGCGCCGAACGCGACGCCGAACGCCAAATAAGAGATCCCGCGGCCCATGCCGACGATGTCCTTCGTCGCGTTCAGTTCGGCGTCGCCGCGTCCGGACCGCTCGGGGTCGGCGAAGCCGCCGGAGCCTCTTTGGCCCCACCGGACGGCGCGGCCGTCTCGCCGCCGGCGGGCGCGTCGGCCTTGGCCGGAATGGCCGCGGCGCGCTTGACGCCGTGCAAGAGATCGACGGCGGCGATCAACTGCTTGTCGTCCTTGGGGTCGGGCGGCACGTAAGCCTGCGAGCCGGTCTTCTCGTCGTCGCCGTTCTTGAGATGGCCCTTGAGCGAGGCCTCTCCCTTGGTGTCGTCCTTGCCCTTCAGATCGTCGGGAACGTCCTCCAGGATTTCGATATCGGGCGCGATGCCCTTGGCCTGGATCGAACGGCCGGACGGCGTGTAATAGCGCGCCGTCGTCAATCGCAGGGCGCCGTCTTGCCCGAGCGGCATGATGGTCTGCACGGAGCCCTTGCCGAACGAACGGGTGCCGATCAGCGTCGCGCGCTTATGGTCCTGCAGGGCGCCCGAAACGATCTCCGAGGCCGACGCCGAGCCGCCGTTGATGAGCACGACCAGCGGCTTGCCGCCGGAAAGATCGCCCCCCGGGCGCGCATTGAAGCGTTGCGCGTCGTCGGGGTTGCGTCCGCGCGTCGAGACGATCTCGCCCTTGTCGATGAAAGCGTTGACGACGTCGATCGACTGATCGAGCAAGCCGCCGGGGTTGTTGCGCAAGTCCAGTATGTACCCTTTGAACTTGTCCGCCGGCACGTCGGCGACGATCTTCTCCATCGCGCTCTTGAGGCCGTCGGCGGTCTGCTCGGTGAACTGCGTGATGCGGATGTAGCCGATGTCGTCGGCTTCGACGTGCGAACGCACCGATTGAACCTTGATGACGTCGCGAACGATCTTGAACTCCCTGGCCTCCTTGGCGCCGCCGCGCAGAATCTTGAGCCGGATGGTCGAATTCACCGCCCCGCGCATCTTTTCCACCGCCTGATCGAGCGTCATGCCTTGCGTCGGCTCGTCGTCGATCCCGACGATGATGTCGCCCGAAAGAATGCCGGCCTTGGCCGCGGGCGTGTCGTCGATCGGGCTGACGACTTTGACCAAGCCGTCCTCTTGCGTGACCTCGATCCCCAGGCCGCCGAATTCGCCCTTGGTCTGGACCTGCATCTCGCGAAAGGACTTGGCGTCCATGTAGCTCGAATGAGGATCGAGCGAACTCAACATGCCGTTGATCGCCGCCTCGATCAGTTTGGCCTCGTCGGGCTTCTCCACATAATCGTTGCGAATCTTCTCGAAGACGTCGCCGAACAGGTTGAGTTGGCGATAGGTGTCGGCCGCGGCGGCGTAGGCGCTTTGGCCGAACGCCGAAAGCGTCTGCGGCGCCCATCCCGCGCAGATGGCGCCGATGGCGACTCCGACCGCCAAAAAAGAAACCTTGCGTATCATCCGCGCGCCTTTTCGATGTCTGACTTCGCCCACCACGGCCCCGGATCGATCGCGGTTCCGTCTTTCCTCAGCTCGATATAGAGAACGGGCTCCGTGGCGCCAATAGCCACGGCGGCGGCTGTCCTGGCCGATCCATCGCCCATAGTCGCGACCGGCTCTCCGGCCAGGACGAACTGCCCGACCGCTACGTTGATTCGATCCATGCCCGCCAGCGCCATATAGTATCCCCCGCCGGCGTCGATGATCAAGAGTCGCCCATAGGACCGATAGGGCCCGGCGAACAGCACCGAGCCGTCGACGGGCGAGGACACCGTCGCGCCGACAGGCGAGGCGATCGACACCCCCTGTTCGGCCCCGCCGAAGGCGTCCGCCGAGCCGAACGTCTTGAGGATCGCGCCGGCGACGGGCAAGGAAACAAGGCCCTTGGCGTCGGCGAACGCGATTCCCGGCTTCAAGCGCGCCGACTCCGCCCCGCGCGCCGCGGCGGCTTTGGCGGCGACATCGGCCGCCGTCGCCTGATCGGCGGCGTTCGCGGCGCCGATTTCCTTCTCCATGCGCGCGATCAAATCTTTGAGATTGGACGCCTGCTCGGCCAGTTGCGAGTCGCGCTCGCGCTCCGCCGCCAGCGACTGCTCCGCGGCCGACAGGGATTGTTGGCGCGCGTCGACGAGCGCGCCGAGGCGGGTCTTGTCGAGCGCCAGA
Source organism: Roseiarcus sp. (assembly GCA_050015575.1). Lineage (GTDB taxonomy): Bacteria > Pseudomonadota > Alphaproteobacteria > Rhizobiales > Beijerinckiaceae > Roseiarcus. Next base: position 15,195 of record JBEKBD010000032.1, read on the forward strand.
CTCGCCGAGCGCCGAGCAAGATCGTCGCGCTGCTTGGCGATCGAGGCGCGCAGACCGGCCTGGCGCTCCAGATCCTGCCTCAATGCTTCGGTCTCGCTCTTGAGTTCGCCGACCGTCGAACCGAGCACGATCGCGGCGCGGATCGCCTCGGCCATGTCCTGCGGCTTCACCAGGATCGCCGGCGGCGGGTTGCGCCCCATGCGCTGCAACACCGCGAGAACGTCGGCGACGACGGCGCGCCGATTTTCGAGCGAGCGGCCTAGAGCCTCGGCGCTGGCGTTCAGGCCCGCGAGGCGATCGTCGGCCGCCGCGATTTGCCGTTCGGCCTCCTGCACTTTCGCGGTGGTGTCGATCAGGGCGGCGTTGAGCCGCGCGCGGTCGGCGCGAAACGACTCGATATCGGCTTCAATGCGCCGACGCTGCTCCTCGGATGCGCGCATCGTGTCTTCGACGCCGCGCAACTGGGTCTCTTGAGCGGCCTTTTCGTCGACCTTGGCGCCGACGCCGTCGGGGTCGGCGCGAACGCCCCCGCCGGCCAGAAGCAGCGCAGCGCCGATCGCCAGCGCCCGCATCGCCCTCGCCGCCGCCGTCGCTCGATTTCGCTTCGCCATCGCCGTGGCGCGCCTCGCATGAACCGGCCGAATTTGCCGCGATCAGCCGCGATGATAGGGATGACCGCCGAGAATGGAAAGCGCGCGATATAGCTGCTCGGCGGCCATCACCCGCACCAACTGATGCGGCCAGGTCATTGCGCCGAAAGCGAGGATCGTGCGCGCCTGAGCGCGCAGGGCGGGATCGAGGCCGTCCGGTCCGCCGATGACGACAGCGTAAGCCGGCAGGGCCGCCTCGCGCGCCTTGCCGATCTCGGCGGCCCATTGCGCGCTGGTCATCGCGGCGCCGCGTTCGTCCAGCAGCGCCAGCCAGGCCCCCTTCGGCGCGACGGCGAGAATCGCGCGCGCCTCTTCGGCCTGGCGATCCTCGGGGCGCCGCGCGCGGCCCTCCTCGACTTCGCGCAGATCGACGCCGGATATCCCCTGCGAGCGGGCGAGATCGGCGAGCCGCTTGAAATAGCGATCGAACAACTCGCGCTCCGGGCCGGACTTCAACCGGCCGACGCCGATCAGCGCCAAGCGCACTCGCGGCTATCCCGGCCTTGCCGGACGCGCTTCGCCGGGCCGATCCGCGCTCCACATCTTCTCGAGATTGTAGAACCGGCGCGCCTCGGGCCTGAAAATGTGGACGATGGCGTCGCCGGCGTCGAGCAGCACCCAGTCGCAATGGGGAAGCCCCTCGATGCGCGGGGCCGGATAGCCCGCCGCCCTGCAGGCCTTGACCACATGATCGGCGATCGCGCCGACGTGCACGTTCGAGCGGCCGCTGGCGACGATCATGACGTCGGCGAGCGTCGTCTTGCCTGCGACATCGATGGCGACGACGTCCTCGGCCTTGGAATTCTCCAGGCTGGCGAGGATCGTGCGGGGGAGGAGTTCGTCCTTTGGCGGGGTCCGGGGGACGGCGGATTTGCGTCGGCGCGGCGACGCGATCTTCTCGGACGTCAGAGTCAGTGTCGCGATCCTTTCGCTCGGCCGGCTGATTCGCCGCGGCCGACAGGGAAAAGATGATCCCGCCATGCTAAGTTTTCAAGACGATCGACGACGCCGAGGAAACGGCGCGGCGCAACGCCGTCGAGGAAGCGCCGGAGCGCGGCCCGTGGAGGAACAGGAACGCCGGCGGGGGAAGGCGGGCGAAGCCCGCCGCTTCGCTTTCCGGTCGCCGCCGGCGCGCCAAAACGGCCCCGGCGCGGCCGGCGAACGCCCGCAACGTCGATCCCGGGCGGTCGACGACCAGGATCGGCACGAGATCGGCGATCGCGCGCCAACGCCGCCAAAGGTGAAATTCGCTCAAATTATCGGCGCCCATGATCCAGACAAAATGGGCGCCCGGCGCCCGGCGCTTCAGCCAGGCCAGCGTTTCGCAAGTGTAGCGCGCCCCGATCTCCGCCTCGAACCCGGTGACGGCGATGCGCGGATCGCGCGTCAACCGCTGCGCCGCCTCGATGCGGGCGCGCATTTCGGCGAGGCCCGCCTGCGGCTTGAGCGGATTGCCGGGCGTCACAAGCCACCACAGGCGGTCGAGACGAAGCCGGCGCAGCGCCAGTTCGGATATCGCCCGATGCCCTTCATGCGGCGGGTTGAAGGAGCCGCCGAGCAGGCCGATCGTCTGTCCCGGCGCGAAGGGCGGCAAGCGCACGATCATCGCATCGCCTGCTCGGCGAGCCGTTGCGCCTGGCGCTCGGCCGTCAGCGCGTCGATGATTTCGTCGAGCCCCTCGCCCGCCATCACCCGATCGAGCGTGTACAACGTTAGATTTATGCGGTGATCGGTCACCCGCCCCTGCGGAAAGTTGTAGGTCCGGATGCGCTGCGAGCGATCGCCGGAGCCGACCTGCGCGCGCCGCTCCTGGGCGCGTTCGTCATTGGCCCGCTGGTTCCGCGCGTCGAGAATGCGCGAGCGCAGCAGCGCCATCGCCTTGGCGCGATTGCGGTGTTGCGAGCGTTCCTCCTGCACGGCGACGACCACGCCGGTCGGCAAATGGGTGATGCGGATCGCCGATTCCGTCTTGTTGACGTGCTGCCCGCCGGCGCCGCTCGATCGCATGGTGTCGACCTTCAAATCCGCCTCGTCGATGACGAGGTCGAGTTCCTGCGCCTCGGGAAGGACGGCGACCGTGGCGGCCGAAGTGTGGATGCGCCCCTGCGCCTCGGTCGCGGGGACGCGCTGCACCCGATGAACGCCGCTCTCGAACTTCAGCCGCGCGAACGCGCCCCGCCCGGCGATTTCCGCGACGATCTCCTTGTAGCCGCCCGCCGCGCCCTCGCTCAGCGACAGGATATCGACTTTCCAACCCTTGGCTTCGGCGTATTTGAGATACATGCGAAAGAGGTCGCCGGCGAACAGGGCCGCCTCGTCGCCGCCGGTCCCGGCGCGCAACTCCAAAATGACGTTGCCTTCGTCGGCGGCGTCCTTGGGCAGCAGGGCGACGCGGATCGCCTGCGCCATCTCCTGCGCGGCCGCGGCGACGCGTTCCAACTCCGCTCCGGCCATCGCGCGCATTTCCGCATCGAGATCGGGCTCGGCGAGCAACGCCGCGAGGTCCGAGCGCTCCTTATCCTTGTCGCGCCAGGCTTTGATCGCCCCGACAAGGGGATCGAGCTCGGCGCGTTCGCGCGACAGCGCGGCGTATTCGCCGCCCGCCACGCCCTCGGTCAGGCGCGCGTCGATTTCATCGTGGCGACGCAAAATGATGTCGAAATTGTCGTTGGCTGGCATGGCTGGCGTTCGGCGAACGGGAAAGGAGCGAAGCGGAAAGCGGCGCAAGGCCGCTAGAGGCGAACCGCGAGGCGGCCGGCGAGGTCTTGCAGCGGCGCGCGCAGCGAGTCCCGATGGTCGGGACTCGCCAACATCGCGTTCAATTCTCGAGTCGCCGCCTCGGCGTCGAGCGAAAGGACCATCGCCTTCACCGGTCCGATCGCCGTCGCCGCCATGGAGATATGGCGATAGCCAAGCCCGATCAGCGCCATCGCCTCGAGCGGGCGCGCGCCGATTTCGCCGCACAGGGCGACCGGTTTGCGATGTCGCGCCCCCGCCTCGGCGATCGCCTTCAGCGTGCGCAGGAACGCCGGCGAAAGCGGATCGAACCGGCCGGCCACGCGCTTGTTGTCGCGGTCGGCGGCGTAGAGATATTGCATGAGGTCGTTGGAGCCGACCGACAAAAAGTCGGCCTGGGCGGCGATTTCGTCGAGCTGCCAGAGCAACGCCGGGACTTCGACCATCGCGCCGAACTTTATTTCGCGCGGCCGCTCGCGCCCGCATCGATCGGCGAAAGCGATCTCCTGTTGCAATATGCCCTGCGCCGAGGCGAATTCGCCGACCGTCGAAATCATCGGGATCATGACGCGCAGTTCGCGTCCCGCGGCGGCGCGCAACATCGCGCGCAACTGCGTGCGCAACAGCGCCGGGCGATCGAGGCCGATGCGGATCGCGCGCCATCCGAGCGCGGGATTCCCCTCGTCCAGCCGCTTCATGTACGGCAGCAACTTGTCGCCGCCGATATCGAGAGTGCGAAAGGTGACGGGGCGGTCGCCCGCGGCCTCGAGCACGGATCGATAAATCGCCTCCTGCGCGCCCAGTCGCGGAAAGCGCGAGGCCAACATGAATTGCAATTCGGTGCGAAACAGCCCGATCGACAGAGCGCCGGTCTCGCTCAGGTGCGGCATGTCGATGAGCAGACCGGCGTTCATGTGCAGGCCGATTTCGACGCCGTCCAGGGTGAGCGCGGGACGATCGCGCAGCGCGCGATACTGGTCCTGCCGCTGGGCGCGCAAACGCGCCTCTTCGGCGTAAGAGGCCTCGACGTCGGGCGGCGGGCGCAAATGCACTTGGCCGGCGGCGCCGTCGACGACGATCGCGTCGCCCTGTTCGGCGATCTCGGAAATGTTCGGGATGTCGCTGACCACCGGGATCGCCAGCGCGCGCGCCACGATGGCGATGTGGCTCGAAGCCCCGCCTTCCTCCAACACCACGCCGCGCAGGCGCTCGCGATCGTAATCGAGCAGCGCCGCCGGGCTCATCGAGCGCGCGACGAGCACGGCGTTTTCCGGCAGCTCGCTGGGCAGGAGAACGAGGCTCTGGCCCGCCAGTTGATGCAGCAGGCGGTTGGCGATGTCGGTCAAATCGTGGAGGCGATCGCGCAAATAGGGGTCGGTCTGACGCTGCAACCTGGCGCGCGCGTCGTTTTGCACCCGCTCGACCGCCGCTTCGGCCGTCAAGCCGCTGGCGACCGCCTCGCGCAATCGGCGCAGCCAGCCGCGATCATGGGCGATCATCCGGAACGCCTCGAGCACCTCGCGGTGTTCGCCGGCGGCGCCGTCGTCGCTGCGGTCGATGAGGTCGTCGACCGAGGCGCGCATCGACTCGATCGCCTTCTCCAACCGATCCATTTCGAACGCGATGTCGTCGGCGACGATTTTGCTCACCACGACGCGCGGCTGATGCAGGACGACGTGGCCGAGGCCGAGGCCGTCGGCGATCGGCGCGCCGGTCAAGGAGAGCGGCCTGGGCGCGGCGATCGGCGCGCCCTGCCCCCCCATGGACTGCAATTGGCCGGAGGCGACCATTTCCGCGAGCAGCATCGCGGTGGTCTGCAGCGCCTCGATTTCCTCCTCGGAATAGCTGCGGCGGGCGCGGTTCTGCACCACCAGCACGCCGAGGGTCGCGCCGCCGCGGAGCACCGGCACGCCGAGGAACGAATGATAGATTTCTTCGCCGGTCTCCGGCTTGTAGGAAAAAGCCGGATGTTTTTGCGCGTCGGACAGGGCGAGCGGTTCGGCGGTGGCGGCGATCAAGCCGACGAGGCCCTCGCCCGGACGCAAGGTGGTCAAATGGACGGCCTCGCGGTTGAGGCCTTCGGTGGCGAAAAGCTCGAGCGGCCCGTCGGCGCGCGCGACATAGAGCGAGCACACTTCGGCGACCATGTTCGAGGCGATGAGAACGACGATGCGGTCGAGGCGCGCCTGCGCGGCGACCGGCTCCGCCATGACTTCGCGGAGCCGTCGCAGCAACAGTCGCGGTCCGCCCGGCGCGCGCATCAACGAATCCTTAGCTTCTTCTTCACGCGAAACGCCCGAATTCCGCGTCTCGCCGCTCGCCGATGCGCCCCGTTTCGCGCCCCCTTGCCTCGAATCGCGCGCTGGCGCCCGATCGGCCGCCTTGAGAGCGGTATAGCCAATCCGTTGGCTGCGCGGCAAGGGCGGCGCCCGCCAGCGGTTCCCTGTCGTTCCTAGCAAAACGGGCGCCGCGGCCATCGTTCCGCCGTTCCGCCGACCGCAGACGCGCTCGAAAGCGGGCGGCGAGGCGAATTGACCGGCGCGCCAGCGCGCGCGACCGGCCCGATCGGCGCGCGTTGACTCGGCTAATCCCGCCGATTAGGGGTGGCGGCCGCGACAGCTCGGCCGACGCGCAAACGCCATGACAGGTTTCTCGGCGCCATGAAAATCCTCGTGCCGGCAAAGCGGGTGGTCGACTACAACGTCGCCATACGCGTCCGGCCCGACGGATCGGGCGTCGAGCTGGCCAACGTGAAGATGTCGATGAACCCGTTCGACGAAATCGCCGTCGAAGAGGCGCTGCGCCAGAAGGAAGCGGGTATAGCGAGCGAAGTCGTCGTCGTCTCCATCGGCCCGGCGCAAGCCGCCGAGACCTTGCGCGCCGCCCTGGCGATGGGCGCCGATCGCGGGATTCTGGTCAAGACCGAGGCGCTGGTCGAACCGCTGGCGGTCGCCAAGCTGCTCAAGGGGGTCATCGGCCTCGAACAGCCGGGCCTCGTCATCATGGGCAAGCAGGCGATCGACGACGATTGCAATCAGGCCGGCCAGATGCTGGCGGCGCTGATGGGTTGGGGGCAGGGAACCTTCGCCTCCAAGGTCGTCGTCGGCGACGGCAAGGTCGCGGTGACGCGCGAAGTCGACGGCGGCTTGCAGACCGTCGAATTGAAGCTGCCGGCGGTCGTGACCGCCGACTTGCGCCTCAACGAGCCGCGCTACGTCTCGTTGCCCAACCTCATCAAGGCCAAAAAGAAGCCGATCGACGAGAAGACGCCGGCCGATTTCGGCGTCGACGTCGCGCCGCGGTTGAAAGTGCTGAGGACCGCGGCGCCGAGCGGCCGCAAGGCCGGCGCAAGGGTCGCGACGGCGGCCGAGCTGGTCGCCAAGCTGCGCGACGAAGCCGGGGTGATCTAGCAATGGCGATTCTGCTGCTGGCCGAGGCCGCGAACGGCCGTTTGAGCGACCTGACCGCGCGCGCGCTGACCGCCGCGCTGCAACTGGGCGCGCCGGTCGATATTCTGGTGGCGGGCGCGAGCGTCGCCGGCGCGGCGGCGGCGGCGGCGAGGCTTTCCGGCGTCGCGCGCGTGCGCGTCGCCGACGCTGCTCTCTACCAGCACGGCCTCGCCGAACCGCTCGCCGCGCTGATCGTCGCCCTGGCGCCTGACTATACCGCGATCCTGGCCGCCTCGAGCCCCTACGCGAGAAACGCCCTGCCGCGCGCGGCGGCGCTGCTCGACGTGATGCAGGTCTCAGACATCGTCAAGGTCGTCTCACCCGACACCTTCGAGCGGCCGATCTACGCCGGCGCCGCGATCCAGATGGTCCAGGCGAGCGACGCGAAGATCGTCGCGACGGTGCGCGCCGCCGCGTTCGCCGCGACGCCCGAGGGCGGCGACGCGCCGATCGAGCCGGTCGCCGCGGCGGCCGATCCGGGCTTGTCGACTTTCGCCGGCGAGGCGCTGGCGAACTTGGATCGGCCGGAGCTGACCTCGGCCAAGATCGTCATTTCCGGCGGGCGGGGGCTGCAGAGCGCGGAGAATTTCCGGCGCCTGATCGAGCCCATCGCCGGTCGGCTCGGCGCCGCGATCGGCGCCTCGCGCGCCGCGGTCGACGCGGGCTACGCCCCCAACGACTGGCAAGTCGGCCAGACCGGCAAAGCGGTGGCGCCCGATCTCTATATCGCGGTCGGCATATCCGGAGCGATCCAGCATCTGGCGGGGATGAAGGACTCCAAGGTCATCGTCGCGATCAACAACGACGAAGACGCGCCGATTTTCCGCGTCGCCGACTATGGCCTGGTCGCCGACCTGCATACGGCGCTGCCCGAATTGGCGCGGGAGCTGGCGAAGATCGGCCGGTGAAGTTTCGGCGCGGCGGGGCCGATCCGCTCTGGACGCGCCGGCGCGCTCGTCTATGATCCGCGCTCTTGGCGCGGGTTTCGTCGCCGGGGGATGACAAGAATGGCGCTCTCGATCAACAAAGTCGGCGTCGTCGGCGCGGGACAGATGGGCGCCGGCATCGCGCTGGTGTGCGCGCAGGCCGGGATGGACGTTCTGCTCAACGATCTTGCGGAAGAGCGGGTCAAGGCGGCGCTGGCGACGATCAACGGCTACATGTCGCGCCAGATCGCCAAGGGGCAGCTCGACGAGGCCGGCCGCCAGGCGGCGCTGGCGCGAATCGGCGTCGCCGGCGATTACGGCGCCTTCGCCGACTGCGATCTCATCGTCGAAGCGGCGACCGAGAGCGAGGACGTCAAGCGCAAGGCGTTCGCCGCCCTGCGCCCGTTCGTGAGGGCGGAAACGATCGTCGCCTCGAACACCTCGTCGATTTCGATCACCCGTCTGGCCTCCGTCACCGCCCACCCCGAACGCTTCATCGGCATCCATTTCATGAACCCGGCGCCGCGCATGCAGTTGGTCGAACTGATCCGCGGCATCGCGACGACGGACGAGACTTTCGAGACCGCCAAGGCGTTCGTCGCGCGGCTCGGCAAGACCCCGACGATGTCCGAGGACTTCCCCGGCTTCATCGTCAATCGCATTCTGCTGCCGATGATCAACGAGGCGATCTACACTCTCTACGAGGGCGTCGGTTCGGTCGAAGCGATCGACACCGCGATGCGGCTGGGCGCCAACCACCCGATGGGGCCGCTGCAACTGGCCGATTTCATCGGCCTCGACACCTGCCTCGGCGTGATGCAGGTGCTGCACGAGGGCCTCGCCGATTCCAAGTACCGGCCGTGCCCGCTGCTGGTCAAATACGTCGAGGCGGGCTGGCTCGGCCGCAAGACGCAGCGCGGCTTCTACGACTATCGCGGCGAACATCCGGCGCCGACGCGGTAGGGGTCGGAATCTAACGCTTGAGACCAAGCCGAATAGCCAACCACAGGGCCGGAAGCGACGCGAAGCGGAAGTTCCTGTGCAAACCGCGGCGCAACCCTGGACAAACTTTGGGCGACATCTTGTTGTCCGTAATGCCAAATAGAGCAGCATCGCTATTCAGCGGACCATCGCGCGTGTGTGGAAACTTGGTCCGCGGAATCGCGGCGACCTTGAAGTTGGTCTACGGCCTAGGAAGTTTCCTTTTCGTCCCGCAGTCGTCGATTTCGGTGAACGTGTGCGGAGCGATGTTTTCCTCTAAGACTGCGGTAATCGACCGCATCAGGTTTGTTG
>JBEKBD010000033.1:0-26118 GCA_050015575.1 Roseiarcus sp.
AAGAGCGGCTGGCGCGCGGCGAGCGCGTCGATTTCGCCGCCCGGCTGGACGCGCCTCCGGAGGGGGCCGAGGACGCGCTGGTGAAATTCGTCGCGCCGGGGGATAAGGTCCGCCTCGACCCGAGGCGATCCGACGCGCCTCGTCGCGGCGCCGGCGCCGCGCCGCCGCGCGCACGGAGCGTCTCTGGCGCGCCTGGCGCGCCGACTGGCCGCGCCGCTGGCCGCCGCGAGCCTGCTGGCGGGCTCGATGACGGCGATCGGCGCGCGGGAATCGATCGTCGCGGCCGCCCCGTTCGCGGCCGGCGTCTATGCGGCGATCGGCTTGCCGGTGAACTTGCGCGGCCTTGGCGTCGACAACCTGCGCGCGAGGATCGACGCCAGCGGCGACAAGAAAGTTCTGCTGGTCGAAGGCTCGGTCGTCAACCTGCGCCGGGGCGAGACCGCGGCGCTCGACCTGCGGATCGCGCTGCGCGCGGCCGATGGGCGCGAACTCTACGTCTGGACGACGCGGCCGCCGAAAGAGCGGCTGGCGCGCGGCGAGCGCGTCGATTTCGCCGCCCGGCTGGACGCGCCTCCGGAGGGGGCCGAGGACGCGCTGGTGAAATTCGTCGCGCCGGGGGATAAGGTCCGCCTCGACCCGGAAAAGGCGATCGCGGAACGAACGGCGGAACTGGCCGCGGAAATCGCCAAGAGCGCGCCCAAGGATCTTCTGGTCGTGGCGGTGCTCAAGGGGTCGTTCATGTTCGCCGCCGATTTGCTGCGCGCGATGCATCGCGTCGGCCTCGCGCCGCAGGTCGAGTTCTTCCATGTTTCGAGCTATCGCGAGGGCACGGTGTCGTCGGGATCGGTGACGATTCTTCGCGACATCGAATCCTCGGTCAAGGGCCGCGACGTCGTGGTGGTCGACGACATTCTCGAGTCCGGCCGCACCCTGGCTTTCGCCAAGGATCTGCTGGTGGCGCGGGGCGCGCGGCAGGTGCTCGTCTGCACGCTGTTGGAGAAGCGCGGCAAGCGCCAAGTGGCGATCGAAGCCGACTTCGTCGGCTTCGTCTGCCCGGACGTGTTTGTCGTCGGCTACGGCATGGACGTCGCGCATTCGTACCGCGAATTGCCGTACATCGGGCGCGTCGTCACCACGGGCGACAAGGCGTGAGCGCGAGCGGGGCGCGCGTGTTCGAGAGCCTCTATCAGTCCTTCGCGGAACTCGGCGGCCCGACGCACGGCGCGGCGCGGGTCGCGGCGTTGCGCGCCGAGCTGGCGACGCGCGGCGTCGACGGCTTCGTCGCGCCGCGCGCCGACGAGCACCAGAACGAATACGTCCCCCCCGGCGCCGAGAGGCTGCTGTGGCTGACCGGGTTCTCCGGCTCGGCGGGCATGGCGATCGCGCTCGATGAGGCGGCGGCGATCTTCGTCGACGGGCGCTACGCCGTTCAGGCGGCGGCGGAAGTCGACGGCGCCGTGTTCGCGGTGCGGTCTCTCGTCGAGGAGCCGCCGAGCGGGTGGATCGAGGCCAATCTGAAACGAGGCGCGCGCCTCGGCTACGACCCGTGGCTGCTGACGCCGGAGACGGTCGAGCGTTTGGGCAAGGCGTGCCGCCAGGCCGGCGGCGAATTCGTCGCGCTCGACTCGAACCCGATCGACGCGATCTGGAGCGACCGGCCGGCCGCGCCGGTCGGCGCGGTGACGGCGCATTCTGCGCGGCTCAGCGGCGAGAGCGCGGCGCGAAAAATCGAGCGCGTCCGCGCGGCGCTCGGCGCGAGCGACGGCCTGTTGGTCAGCGACGCGCACGCCGTCGCCTGGCTGTTCAACATTCGCGGCGCCGACGTCGCGCATACGCCGCTGCCGCTGAGCTTCGCCTATCTGCCGCGCGAGGGTCGCCCGACGCTTTTCGTCGATCGCCGCAAGCTTTCGGCCGCGATGCGCGCGCGCCTCGACGAGGCGACGGAGATCGACGAGCCCGATCGGCTTGTCGGTTTCGTGACGAGCCTCGGCGAACGCGCGGCGACGGCGCCGGCGCGTCTGACCCAGGCTCTGGAAGCGTCGGGCGGCGCAGCGGTCGTCGGCCCCGATCCGATCGCGCTCATGAAGGCGGTCAAGAACAAGGCGGAACTCGCCGGCGCGCGCGCCGCCAACTTACGCGACGGCGCCGCGATGGCGCGGTTCCTTTGCTGGTTCGATCGCGAGGCGCCGAGGGGAAAGGTGACCGAGATCGGCGCTGCTCAGGCGCTGGAGACGTTTCGGCGCGAAACGGGGGCGCTGAAAGATATTTCCTTCCCCACCATCTCCGCCGCCGGGCCGCACGCGGCGCTGCCGCATTATCGCGTCAGCGAGGCCTCGAACCGCACGATCGGGCGTGGGATCTTCCTGATCGACAGCGGCGGCCAATACGAAGACGGCACAACCGACATCACCCGCACGCTTTGTATCGGGCGGCCGACCGCCGAGATGCGCGACCGCTTCACCCGCGTGCTCAAGGGGCACATCGCGATCGCGCGCGCGGTGTTTCCCGGGAGGACCAGCGGCGCGCAGATCGACGCGCTGGCGCGCCAGGCGCTGTGGCGCGCCGGGCTCGATTTCGATCACGGAACGGGGCACGGCGTCGGTTCGTACCTGAGCGTCCACGAGGGCCCGCAGCGGATCGCCAAGAGCGGCGCCGTCGCGCTCGCCGCCGGCATGATCCTCTCCAACGAACCGGGCTATTACGCGCCCGGCAGGTTCGGGGTTCGCATCGAAAATCTGGTGGTGGTCGAAGAGCGGGCGATTCGCGGCGCCGAGCGGCCGATGCTGGGTTTCGACACCATTTCGCTCGCGCCGATCGATATGCGCCTGGTCGAGCCGAAGCTGATGGATCGGGAGGAGATTGCGTGGCTCGACGCGTATCACGCGCGGGTGCGCGCGGCGCTGTCGCCGCTGGTCGATCGCGAGACGCGGGTCTGGCTGAGGCGGGCGACGCGAAGGTTGGGGTGAGGGGAGCGAATAGATTCGTTTCCGATCGAATCGAATCCGCGCCGTTATGGCGGGGAGCCCCAGAGGGGCGACCAAGCAATTCATCATGTGGCCGCCGCGCGGATGGCTTCGTTGCCGCGCTCCTCGCCAGGACGAAGCAAGCCAAGCGGAAACCGCCCTACCCGCGCAATTTTCTGACGTGCGCGATCAGCCCCGCGGTCGAAGCGTCGAGCGCTTGCAGATCGGCGCTCGGATCGGCGACGATCGGGGCGAGGCGCGAGGCGAGCTCCTTGCCGAGCTCGACGCCCCATTGGTCGAACGGATTGATGTCCCAGATCGCCGCCTCGACGAAGACCTTGTGCTCGTAGAGCGCGATCAAGCGCCCGAGCGTGCGCGGCGTGAGCTGCGTATAGAGCAACGTCGAGGAGGGCCGGGAGCCGGAGAAAGTCTTGTGCGGAGCGAGCCGCGCGGCTTCCTCCGGGCTCGCGCCGCGCGCGGCGGTCGCCGCCTCGGCCTCGGCGCGCGAGCGGCCGCGCATCAGCGCTTCGCCCTGCGCCAGGCAATTGGCGAGGAGCAGGTCGTGGTGATGGACGTCGGCTTGGGTCGGGTTCGCCGCGGCCAGAAAGTCGATCGGCGCGATCTCCGTGCCTTGGTGCAACAACTGGAAGAACGCGTGTTGGCCGTTGGTCCCCGGCTCGCCCCAAATGACGGCGCCGGTCGCGCGATCGACCGGCGCGCCGTCGCGGGCGACGCTCTTGCCCTCGCTCTCCATCTGCAATTGCTGGAGATAGGCGGGAAAGCGGGCGAGGCGCTGATCATAGGGAATGATCGCCTGCGAGGCGTAGCCGAGGACATTGCGGCACCACACGCCGAGGAGCGCCATCAGCGCCGGAATATTCTTGTCCAGCGGCGCTTCGCGGAAGTGCTGGTCGACGTCATAGCCGCCACGTAGGAATTCTTGGAAGCGGTCGGGGCCGATCGCGATGGCGAGCGGCAGGCCGATGCTCGACCAGATCGAGTAGCGTCCGCCGACCCAGTCCCAGAAGCCGAACACGCGGCTCGGCTCGACGCCGAATTCGGCGACCTTGTCGAGCCTGGTCGAGACGGCGGCGAAATGGTCGGCGACCGCGCCCTCGCCGAGCGCGCGCACGAGCCAGGCGCGCGCGCTTTGGGCGTTGGTCATCGTCTCCTGGGTGGTGAAGGTCTTCGAGGAAACGATGACGAGGGTGCGGGCGGGATCGAGGCCGCGCAACGCATCCGCGATGTCGGCGCCGTCGACGTTGGAGACGAAGTGGAGGCGCAAATTCGCCGGGGCGAACGGAAGAAGCGCGCGCGTCGCCATCGCCGGGCCGAGGTCGGAGCCGCCGATGCCGATGTTGACGACGTCGGTCATCGGCTGGCCGAGCGCGCCCCGCAGACGGCCTTCGCGCACGTCGTCGGCGAACGCGAGCATTTTGGCGCGCTCGGCCTCGACGTCGGGCATGACGTCGCGGCCTTCGACGAGCACCGGCTGGCCGGAGAAATTGCGCAGCGCGGTGTGCAGCGCGGCGCGGCGCTCGGTCGTGTTGACCAGATCGCCGCGGAACATCGCGTCGCGCTTGGCCTCGACCTCGGCGCTCCGGGCGAGCGCGATCAACCGCTCGAGGACGCCGGCGTCGATGCGCTGCTTGGAATAGTCGTAGAGCAGATCGTCGAGGACGACGTGAAAGCGTTGGAAGCGGTCGGCGTCGGCGGCGAATTCCGCGCCGACCAGGCGGGCGAAAACGCGGCTGCGGCATGCCGCGAGATCGGAGAAGACGGCGGCGAGCGGCGTCTGCGTCATCGACCTTTCCCTTTTCCGTGGGGCGCTCTATGCGTTCGGCCCGTCCCCTGCCCGGCGCCGAGTGTGCTTCATATGCCGCCTCAATTGCAACTGCGAGACATCCGCCTGACGCTCGGCGGCGCGCCGCTGCTGGAGGGCGCGGAACTGAGCGTTTCCCCGGGCGATCGGATCGCGCTGGTCGGGCGCAACGGCTCGGGCAAATCGACGCTGTTGAAGATCGCGGCCGGGGAAAGCCTCGCCGACGAGGGAAGCCGCTTCGCCCAGCCCAACGCGCGGCTGCGCTATCTGCCGCAGGAGCCCGATCTGACGGGATACGCGACGACGTTGGATTTCGTGCTCAGCGGCCTCGGCGAGGAAGACAATCGCTATCGCGCGCGGGCGCTGATGGACGACCTCGGCGTCGATCCACGCTCCGACCCCGCGCAGTTGTCCGGCGGCGAGGCGCGGCGCGCGGCGCTGGCGCGCGCTCTCGCCCCCGATCCCGACATTCTGCTGCTCGACGAGCCGACCAATCATCTCGACCTCGTCGCGATCGAATGGCTCGAAGGGGAATTGGCGCAATCGCGCGCGGCGTTCGTGGTGATCAGCCATGACCGGCGGCTGCTGGGCGACTTGACCCGCGCGACGGTGTGGCTCGATCGCGGCCGCACGCGTCGACTCGACCAGGGCTTCGCCGCCTTCGAGGCGTGGCGCGACGCCAAGCTGGAGGAAGAGGAGATCGAACGGCACAAGCTCGATCGGCGGATCGTCGAAGAAGAACATTGGCTGCGCTACGGCGTCACCGCGCGGCGCAAGCGCAACATGCGCCGAGCGGCCGAATTGGCGACGCTGCGGCGCGAGCGGCGCGAGGCGCGGCGCGTCGAGGGCGCGGCGACGATGGTCGCGCAGGACGCCAAGGTCTCGGGCGCGCTGGCGATCGAAGCGGAGAAGATCGGCAAGTCGTATGGCGGTCGGGCGATCGTCAGGGATTTGTCGCTGCGGGTGATGCGCGGCGACCGGATCGGCATCGTCGGCGCCAACGGCGTGGGCAAGACGACGCTGGTCAATCTTCTCGCGGGGACGTTGGCGCCGGATTCAGGCGAGGTGCGCCTCGGCGCCAACGTCGCGATGGCGAGCCTGGACCAGCGGCGGGCCTCGCTGCGGCCGACGACGACGCTGGTCGACGCGCTGACCGGGGGCGGCGGAGATTTCATCGCGGTCGGCGAGGAGCGCAAACACGTCATCGGCTACATGAAGGATTTTCTGTTCACGCCGGATCAGGCGCGCACGCCGATCGGCAAATTGTCGGGCGGCGAGCGCGGTCGGTTGATGCTGGCGCGCGCGCTGGCGCGGCCGTCGAACCTGATGGTCCTCGACGAACCCACCAACGATCTCGACATCGAGACGCTGGACTTGTTGCAGGAGCTGCTCGGCGATTATCCCGGCACGATCCTGCTGGTCAGCCACGACCGCGATTTTCTCGATCGCGTCGCGACCTCGGTGATCGTCAGCGAGGGCGAGGGGCGCTGGCGCGAATACGCCGGCGGCTATTCCGACATGGTCGCGCAGCGCGGCTATGGCGTGTCGGGGCCGCCGGCGCCCGAGCCGCCGAAGGCGGAGAGGCCGGTCGGGCGGGAGGCGCCTCGCCCGGCGGCGAAGCGCAAGTTGTCGTTCAACGAGAAGCGAGCGCTGGAGGCGCTGCCCGGCAGGATCGCGGCTCTGCAAGCCGAAATCGCCGCGCTGGAGCGGGCGCTCGACGACGCCGGCCTGCACGCGCGCGATCCCGAAGGGTTTCGCCGCGCGACGGAATCCTATGCGGCGAAGCGCGCCGAACTCGATACGGCCGAAGACGACTGGCTGGCGCTGGAAATCCTGCGCGAGGAAATCGAGGGTTAGCGATCGCGGATCAGGGCGCCAGGCCTGTCTCGATGATCCCGACGAAATAGGCCATGCCGTAGGGCAGCGCCGCGTCGTTGAAGTCGTAGGCGGGGTGATGCAGGCCGGCGGAGTCGCCGTTGCCGATCCAGATGAACGCGCCCGGACGCGCTTCGAGCATGAAGGAGAAATCCTCGGCGCCCATCGTCGGCGGCGCTTCCGTCGTCACGCGCTCCGGGCCGACGAGGCGACGCGCCACCGAGGCCGCGAAATCGGTCTGTGCGGGATGATTGATCGTCGGCGGATAGCTCCTGACATAGTGGAGGCTGGCGGCGATCCCGGACGCGGCGGCGATCCCGGCGACGATCTCGCGGAAGCGCCGCTCGGCGAGATCGCGCGTCGCCGGGAGCAGGCTACGGACGGTGCCCTCGAGTTCGGCGGTCTGCGGCAGCACGTTGTCGTTCGCGCCGGAGGTGAAGCGGGCGACCGAAACGACGCAACAATCGAGCGGATCGACGTTGCGCGCGACGATCGTTTGCAGCGCCGTGACGATCTGCGCGCCGGCGACGATCGAGTCTGCGCACAGATGCGGGAATCCGGCGTGGCCGCCTTTGCCTTCGAGGCGAAGGGTGAAGAAGTCGGCGGCGGCCATCAGCGGGCCTTTGCGGGTCGCGAAAGCTCCGACCGGGACTTTCGGCGCGTTGTGGATCGCGTAGACTTCTTCGATTGGGAAGGCCTCCATCAGGCCGTCGTCGATCATCGCCTTGCCGCCCCCGCCGCCTTCCTCGGCGGGCTGGAAGATGACGACCGCCGAGCCGGAGAAATTCCGCGTGGCCGCGAGATAGCGCGCCGCGCCGAGCAACATGGCGGTGTGGCCGTCATGGCCGCAGGCGTGCATCTTGCCGGGAGCGCGCGAGCGATAGGGAAGGTTGGTCGCCTCTTCGATCGGCAGCGCGTCCATGTCGGCGCGAAGGCCAATGGCGCGTTGGCTGTCGCCTTTGCGCCCGCGGATGACGCCGACGACGCCGGCTCGGCCGATCGCGGTGCGGACCTCGTCGCAGCCGAACGCGCGCAGACGCTCGGCGACGAATTGAGCGGTGCGCGGCAGGTCGTAAAGCAGTTCGGGGTTGGCGTGCAGATCGCGCCGCCAAGCCTGCGCGTCGGGGACCAGGTCGGCGATGGCGGGGTTGATCGGCATCGAAGCGTCTCCGTGGAAGAGGCCGAGAAGACGCTCGCGCGGCGGCGGCGTCAACGGCCAGGCGCGCGGCGCTTGCGATGGAGCAGAAACACCGCCTGTTCGCCGAACAGATTCCACGCCCAGGTCGGCAAGGGGAGTCGCAATGGCGCGCCGCAACGGTCGAGCGCGAGGCTTCGGTCGATCGTCGCGCCGATTTCGTCGGCCAGCGCGACAAAATCGGCGATGGCGCAGAGGTGGATGTTGGGGGTGTCGTACCAGGAATAGGCGAGGCTCTGCGTCATCGGCATGCGGCCCGTGAAAGCGAGCTGCGCGCGCACTCGCCAATGGCCGAAGTTGGGCACCGAGACGATCGAGCGCTTGCCGATGCGCAGCATGTGTTCGAGCACGAGGCGTGGGCGCCGGGTCGCCTGCAGCGTCTGCGAGAGAATGACGTAGTCGAAGGAGTCGTCGGGATAGTCCACGAGGTCGGCGTCGGCGTCGCCCTGGACCACGGAGAGGCCTTTGGCGACGCATTGGTTGACGCCGCTCTGCGACAATTCGACGCCGCGCCCGTCGACCGCGCGGCTGTCGCGAAGAAGCGCGAGCAGCTCGCCGTCGCCGCAACCGACGTCGAGGACGCGCGAGCCGGGCTCGACCATTTCCGCGACGACGACGAGGTCGACGCGGGGCGCGGAAGTCGGCTTGGCCATCGGGGCCTCGCTCTCACACGATGCCGCGAGCGCGCGCGGCGGCGTCGACGAAGCCGCGGGTCGTCGCGAAGAGTTCGGGGACGTCGAGCAAAAACGCGTCGTGGCCGTAGTCGGTGTCGATTTCGACGAACGATACCGAGACGCCGGCGGCGTTGAGGGCGCGCACCAGGGCGCGCGAATCGCTGGTCGGAAACAGCCAGTCGGAGGTGAAGGAGACGACGCAGAAGCGCGTGCGCGAGCCGCGGAACGCGTTGGCCAGCGCGCCGCCGTAGTCGGCGGCGAGATCGAAATAGTCCATCGCCCTCGTCATGTAGAGGTAGGAATTGGGATCGAAGCGTTCGACGAAGATCGACCCTTGATGGCGCAGGTAGGATTCGACCTGGAAATCGGCGTCGAAGGTGAAGGTGCGCGCGGCGCGATCCTGCAGATTGCGGCCGAAGCGCCGGTGCAGCGCGCTGTCCGAGAGATAGGTGATGTGGGCGGCCATGCGGGCGACGGCGAGGCCTTTGTCCGGCCGCGCGCCTTGGGAGAGATAGCGCCCGCCGCGCCACTCGGGATCGGCCATGATCGCCTGGCGGCCGACTTCGTGAAAGGCGATGTTCTGCGAGGAATGGCGCGCGGCGGCGGCGATCGGCAGCGCGCTGAAGACGCGGTCGGGGTAGAGCGCCGCCCATTGCAAGACTTGCATGCCGCCCATCGAGCCGCCGGCGACGGAGAACAGCGAATCGATGCCGAGGCAATCGATCAGCATCGCCTGCGCGCGCACCATGTCGGCGATGGTGACGACGGGAAAATCGAGGCCGTAGGGCTCGCCGGCGGCGGGGTTGAGGGAGGCGGGGCCGGTGGTGCCCATGCAACCGCCTACGACATTGGCGCAGATGACGAAGAACCGGTCGGTGTCGAACGGTCGGCCCGGGCCGACCATCGTTTCCCACCAACCCTCGCGCCCGGTGACGGGGTGGCGGTTGGCGACGTGCTGATCGCCGGTCAAGGCGTGGCAGATCAGGATCGCGTTGCTCTTGGCGGCGTTGAGGGCGCCGTAGGTCTGGTAGGCGATGGTCAGCGGGGCGAGCGCGACGCCGGCCTCCATCGCCAGCGGGCGGTCGGGCCCGAGCCGCAGGACGAGACTGTGCGGCGCGTCGGCTTCGCCGGCGGGGCCGAGCCTGGTCGGTCGACGGGCTTCACCCAGGGAGAACATGAGCCATACGGTCGAGGATGTCGAAGAGGGTTCTCTTTGGGGAACGAAACGTTTGATATAACGAAAGAGGGCGTCGCGCAAGACGCTTGCGCCGCGCGCGGCGCGGGCGGGCGCGGTCGAGTCGGCGCATTAACAAGCCGTTGACAATCCTGCAATGTTTGCCTGCGCGGTAACGCTTTTCGCATCGCTGCGGAATTAGGCTCGGCGCGGGGAGAGCCCGCAATGGGCATGGCGATCGGCATGAGCGACAGGACGGCGGTCCGCGGTTTCGGGCCGGTCGATCCCGATGGGACGCAAGAGGCGGCGCGTTCGCAGCGCGGCCGTCGGCGCTGGGGCCTCCGCGTCGCGGCGGGTCTGGCGGCGGGGGCGGGGCTGGTCGTTATCGCGGCGCTCGGATCGGCGCCGACGAGCGGGCCAAGCTC
The DNA here is from genome assembly GCA_050015575.1 of Roseiarcus sp. Classification (GTDB taxonomy): domain Bacteria; phylum Pseudomonadota; class Alphaproteobacteria; order Rhizobiales; family Beijerinckiaceae; genus Roseiarcus. The sequence goes on from JBEKBD010000033.1 coordinate 10,129, forward strand.
CGCTTCGATCCCGGCCGCAGCGGCGCCGGGGGGCGAAGTCGTCGATGCGACGCTGGCGCCGGCGTTCGCCTTGGCGACGAGCGAAGGCGCGCATGCGCGTTACGAAGCGCGGGTCGACGCGGCGAGCGGCGAGCGGCGCGACGGCTTGAGCGTCGGCGCGTTGGAAGGCGACTCGGCGGCGTTGCGAATCGAGATGTGGAGGGGCAAGGGGGCGCGGCCCGCGGCCGGGTTGTTTGTCGAAATCGCGGAGCAATCGGCGGAGTTCGGCGCCGCGATCGAACGCCTGGGGGCCGTGCAGAGGCTGACGACTTCGCAAGGCCCGGTCGATTGGGCGGAGCTGACGTTGGCGGTCGCGAAAGGCCGCCGGAACTGCGTCGGCTTTCGCTTGGCGCCGCGCGTGGAGGGCGGGCTGCACGGGGTCGCCTGCGCCGCGGCGGGAGCGAAAATAGACGCCGCCGGCCTCGGTTGTTTGCTCGACCGCCTCGTCGTCACGCGGGCCGGGCGCGAAGCGGGGTTTGGCGACATCGTGAGAGGCGCAGACGATCGGCGCTCGGCGTGCCGCGCCGCGGTCGGTTGAGCGAGACGGCCGGTTACGCGGGCGCGCGTTCGAGCTCGGCGACGATCGCGTCGCCCATTTCGCGCGTCGAGACGAGACGGCAGCCGGCGGCCTTGATGTCGGGGGTTCGCCGCCCGCTGGCGAGGACCGCGGCGATCGCGGCGTCGAGACGATCCGCCGCCGCGCCGAGGCCGAAGGAATAGCGCAGCGCCATGCCGAACGAGCCGATCATCGCGATCGGATTGGCGAGGCCCTTGCCCGCGATGTCGGGCGCGGAGCCGTGCACCGGCTCGTAGAGCGCCTTGCGCTTGCCGGTTTTCGAGTCGACGTCGCCGAGCGAGGCGGACGGCAACATGCCGAGCGAGCCGGTGAGCATCGCGGCGATATCGGAGAGCAGGTCGCCGAATAGATTGTCGGTGACGATGACGTCGAACTGCTTGGGCCAGCGGACGAGCTGCATGCCGAGCGCGTCGGCGAGCTGGTGCTCGAGGCGGACGTCCGGAAATTCGCGCTCGTGCAGCGTGGTCATGACCTCGCGCCACAGCGCGCCGGATTTCATCACGTTGCGCTTGTCGGACGAGGTGACTTTGTTGGCGCGCTTGCGCGCGAGATCGAAGGCGACGCGGCCGATGCGCTCGATCTCGAAGGTGTCGTAGACCTGAGTGTCGACGCCGCGCTTCTGGCCGTTGGGAAGATCGATGATGCGCTTGGGCTCGCCGAAATAGACGCCGCCGGTCAGCTCGCGCACGATCATGAGGTCGAGGCCCTCGACGACTTCGCGCTTGAGCGAAGACGCGTCGGCGAGGGCGGGATAGCAGATCGCCGGGCGCAGATTGGCGTAGAGGCCGAGATCCTTGCGCAGCCGCAGAAGGCCGGCTTCGGGGCGGGCGTCGTAGGGGACAGCGTCCCATTTGGGCCCGCCGACCGCGGCGAGCAGGACGGCGTCGGCCGATTTGGCGAGGGCCATGTCGGCGTCGCTGATCGCTTGGCCGTGCGCGTCGTAGGCGCAGCCGCCGACCAGGCCCTTCTCGATCTCGTAGCGCGCGAGACCGGCGCGGGAAAAGAATGCGATGACTTTTTCGAGTTCGGCCATGATCTCGGGGCCGATGCCGTCGCCGGGAAGAAGAAGGAGCTTGTAGGTCGCCATGGAATGTCGCCGCTCGTGAGTGCGTCATGGCAGGGAGGAGCCCGGCGATGACGAGGAAGGGTCGGGTCGCGTCAGCCCGAGATATGGAACGCTTGCTAGACGAGTTTCGCGCGGGAGAAAAGCGGCGCGACGCCGCAATCGTATGCGCGGGTGGCGCCGAACGCCGCAGGCGCTATGATGGCGGCGGCGCGCGCATCGTGCGGCGCGGTCGAGGGGTCGCGGGTTCGGTGACGACGATCGGCAATGCGACGGCGGACGCTTACGTCAAACGGCCGCCGCGGGAGACGCGGTTCTTTCTCGTCCACGGGATCGACGAAGGGCTGATCCACGAGCGCGCGAAGGGCCTGGTCGAGGCGGCGCTGGCGGGGAGCGCCGATCCGCTTCGGCTGACTCGGCTCGGGGGCGACGCGGCAGCGCGCGATCCCGGCGGGCTCGCCGACGAGGTCTATGCGATTGCGATGTTCGGGGGGTCTCGCGCGGTGTGGATCGACGCGCAGGGCAGCGATCTTCTGCCCGCGCTGGCGCCGCTGTTTTCGCGTCCGCCGCCCGACTGCGTGGTGATCGTCGAGGCGGGTTCGCTGAGGAAGGGATCGGCGTTGCGCACGACGTTCGAGAAGGCGGAGAACGCCGCTTCGATCGAATGCTACCCCGACGACGCGCGCGCGCTCGGCAAGCTGATCGAGGCGGAGGCGCGGGCGGCGGGGCTGGCCGTGGCGGCCGAGGCGCGCGATTACCTGGTCGGCCTGCTCGGGGCGGACCGGCTGACGACGCGCGGGGAAATCGCCAAGCTGACGCTGTATGCTCGCGGCAAGGAGAAAATCGAGGTGGAGGACGTCGAGGCGATCGTCGCGAACGCCGCGCCGTCGAGCCTCGACGCGGCGATCGACGCGGCTTTGCTCGGCGACGTGGCGGGGGTGGAGACGAGCGCGACGCGGTATTTCGCCGAAGGGGGAGACGGCGGGCTGCTGGCGACGTTTCTTGGACGGCGGCTGACGTTATTGCACAGACTAAAGCTGGAGATGGAAAGCGGGCGATCGTTCGAGGCGGCGATGGCGACGCTGGGGACGCGAATCTCGCCGTCGGGGAGAAAGGCGCTCGCCAAACAGGCCGAGCGGTGGGCGTCGGCGGCGTTGAACAGACGGCTCGCGACGACGGCGGCGCTCGCCGCGCGCGCTCGCCGCGATCCGCGTCTGGCCGAGATTTTCGCGACGCGCGCGCTATGGTCGCTGGCGTCGCGCGCGCGCCCGCGGGATTGAAGCGGGGCGGCGCTTCGGGCGCCGTTGCGGGCGCGCAAAAACGAACGGCGAAGCTCTCAGACGCGGGACGCGGTGGATAAAGACCGCGCTGCGCTTCGCCTACCGCGCCGGGCGGCTCAGGCGGCGGGAGAAGTCGTCGAGCTGGTCGAAGCCGCGGAACGCGATGCGCAGTTCGCCGCGGTCGCCGGAATGGCGGATCGTCACTTTGGCGCCCAGCGCGAGGCCGAGCTTGTCTTCGAGCGCGCGGGTGTCGGCGTCGATGGGCTGAGCGGGCTTGCGCGGCTTGTGGGGGGACTGGCCGGCGCGCTCGCCCAGGCGCTCGACGTCGCGCACGGTGAGGCCTTGGGCGACGATCCGGTCGGCGAGCGCGTCGGGGTCGGCGACGGCGAGCAGCGCGCGCGCGTGGCCGGCGGAAATGGTGCCCGAGGCGAGCAGCGCGCGACTGTGTTCAGGCAGTTGCGTCAGACGGATCGTATTGGCGACATGGCTGCGGCTCTTGCCGACGATGCGCGCGATGTCGGCGGGGGCGTAGCCGTAATCGGCGGCGAGTTGTTGATAGCCGCTCGCCTCTTCGAGGGCGTTGAGATCGGCGCGTTGGACGTTTTCGACGATGGCGAGTTCGAGCGCTTCGCGATCGCCGGCTTCGACGACGATGATCGGGATGTCATGCAGGCCGGCGCGTTGCGCGGCGCGCCAGCGGCGCTCGCCGGCGATGATCTCGTAGGAATCGGCGACGCGCGGAATCGGCCGCACGAGGACGGGTTGGATGACGCCGCGCTCGCGGATCGAGGCGGCGAGCTCGTCGAGTTCCTCGTCGGGGAAGGCCTTGCGGGGATTGCGCGGATTGGGGCGAAGGAATTCGATCGGCGTCTTGCGGGCGCCGCCGCGGCCGGCGGCGGGCGGCTCTTGGCCGGCGTCGCCGAGCAGGGCGGCCAGGCCGCGCCCGAGGCGCGGGCGATGGTCGAGGTGGCGGGCGGCGTCGTTGGGCATCGAAAGCTCCTAGCGGCGAGAGGGGGCGTCCGTCAGGCGGCGCGCCAGCGCTCTTCGCGTTGAATGAGTTCGGAGGCGAGTTTCAGATAGGCTTGGCTGCCGGAGCATTTGAGATCGTAAAGCAGCACAGGCTTGCCGTAGGAGGGCGCCTCGGAGACGCGGACATTGCGGGGAATCACGGTTTCATAGACCTTTTCGCCCATGAACGCGCGGACATCCGCGACAACCTGTCCCGCCAGCGAATTGCGGGGATCGAACATCGTCAGCACGACGCCGTGGATCGTCAACGACGGGTTGAGCGAGCGACGGACCTGGTCGATGGTGTTGAGCAATTGTGAAAGGCCCTCGAGAGCGAAGAACTCGCATTGCAACGGGACGAGGACGGCGTCGGCGGCGGCGAGCGCGTTGACGGTGAGCAAGTTGAGCGAGGGCGGACAGTCGAGCAGGACGTAGGTGATCGCGCGTTCGACGTTGCCGCGGGAAAAATACGAGGCAAGGGCGGTCTTGAGCTTGTAGGAACGATCGGCGTGGCCGGAGATTTCGAGCTCGAGGCCGAGCAGATCCATCGTCGAAGGGACGATGAAGAGGCGCGGCACGGCGGTCGGCGTGATGATCTCAGCGAGCGGGCGCTCGCCGACGAGGGCGTCGTAGGTCGAAGAAGCGCGCGACTTTCGGTCGATGCCGAGGCCGGTCGAAGCGTTGCCCTGGGGGTCGAGGTCGACGATGAGAACGCGTTCGCCGATCGCGGCGAGCGCGGTGCCGAGGTTGATCGCGGTGGTGGTCTTGCCGACGCCGCCCTTCTGGTTGGCGATGACCAAAATGCGGGGCGGAGCGGCGGGCGTGGCGGTGTCGGTCATGGACGGGCCTTTGAAGCGCTTCGGACCCGAAGGATCGCGGCTTCCGGGTCGAGCTTGCTGGCGACGAAGTCGATGGCGAGATCGGGGGCGGCGGACAGGGTTTCGAGTTGCGCTTGCGCGGAGCGTCCGCGCGGAAAGAGGGCGACCGCGCCGTGGGCGATCCACACTTTGGCGAATTCGATGAGGCGGGGCAAGGGGGCGAGGGCGCGCGCGGCGACGGCGTCCACAGGCGCAAGCGCATCAGGGTCGATGGATTCGATTCGCGCGGCGTGAATTTCGGCCGGCGCGCCGACGGCGCGGGCGACTTCGCGCAGGAACGCGCATTTGCGCCGATCGCTTTCGATGCAGTGGACGTGCGCGCCGGGGACGTCGGCGAGCTGGATCGCGATCACCATGCCGGGAAAGCCGGCGCCGGAGCCCATGTCGACCCAACGCCGGGCGTGCGGCGCGAGGGCGAGAAGCTGGGCGCTGTCGGCGACGTGACGGGTCCACACCTCGGCGAAACTGGCCTCGGAGATGAGATTGGTCGCCGTTCGCCAGCGCGCGAGGAGATCGACATAGAGGGCGAGCCGCGCCTCGGCCTCGGGCGCCAAGGGAACGAGAGCGAGGGCGCGCGCGCGGTCGGCGGTCATCGCGGCGGCGTTTCACGTGAAACAAAGGCGCGAGGGCGGGGCGTCGTCACGCGTCGGCTCCGCGGGCGCGCGGGCGCCGCACGGCGTGCGCGGCGATCAGGGCGAGAGCGGCGGGGGTGGCGCCTTCGACGCGGCCCGCCTGGCCGAGGCTCGCCGGCCGCACGGCGAGGAACTTGGCCTTGAGCTCGTTGGAGAGGCCGGAGAGCGCGGCGTAGTCGAAATCCGGGGGAATGGTCAGCGCCTCGCTGCGGCGATAGCGGGCGACGTCTTCGTCCTGGCGGTCGAGATAGACGGCGTATTTGGCGTCGGCCTCGAGGCGTCGCGCCAGCGCGGGATCGATGGCGCCGAGTTCGGGCCAAACGCGCGTCAGCGCCTCGACGGTCAGATGCGGCTGGGCGGCGAGTTCGAACGCCGAACGGCGGACGCCGTCCCGGTTGACGGCGATCCCTGCGGCGGCGAGAGCCGTCGGCGAGGCGGTCGCCGCCCTCATGGTCGCGCGCGCGGCTTCGAGCCGAGCGGTCGCGGCGCGGTGCCGCGCGGCGCGCTCGGGCCCGACGCAGCCGAGCGCGACGCCCCTAGCGGTCAGACGCTCGTCGGCGTTGTCGGCGCGCAGCGACAGGCGATATTCGGCGCGCGAAGTGAACATGCGATAGGGCTCGCTGACGCCCTTGGTGACCAGGTCGTCGATCATCACCCCGAGATACGATTCGGCCCGGTCGAACAGCGCGGGGGGAGAACCCGCAGCCAGCCGCGCGGCGTTGAGGCCGGCGACGAGGCCCTGCGCGGCGGCCTCTTCGTAGCCGGTGGTGCCGTTGATCTGTCCGGCGAAATAGAGGCCCTTGACGCGGCGCGTCGCCAGACTGGCGTCGAGTTCGCGCGGGTCGACGTAGTCGTATTCGATGGCGTAGCCGCAGCGCAGGATGCGCGCGCGTTCGAGGCCGGGAATGGTGGCGACGAGCGCCGCTTGGACGTCGGCGGGCAGCGAAGTCGAAATGCCGTTGGGATAGATCGTGGGATCGTCGAGCCCTTCCGGCTCGAGGAAGATCTGGTGGCCTTCGCGGTCGGGAAAGCGGATCACCTTGTCTTCGATCGACGGGCAATAGCGCGGCCCACGCCCCGAAATCGCGCCGGAATAGACCGCCGTGCGATGGGCGTTGGCGCGCACGATCGCATGGCCTCGCGCGTTGGTGCGGGTGATGTGGCAGGGGACCTGCGCCGTCGCGATTCTTTCCGTCATCGCGGAGAACGGTTCGGGCGGATCGTCGCCGGGCTGAACTTCGAGCCCCGACCAGTCGATCGACGCGCCGTCGAGCCGCGGCGGCGTGCCGGTCTTCAGCCGCCCGAGCGCGAAGCCGGCGGCGTCGAGCGAGCGGGCGAGTTCGAGCGAAGGCGGATCGCCGAAGCGGCCGGCCGGCGTGCGCTCTTCCCCGAGATGGACGACGCCGCGCAGAAACGTGCCGGTGGCGACGACCAGCGCGCCGCAGGAAAGCGCGCGCCCGTCGGCGAGTTCGATCCCGACGATCGCGCCGTCGTCGAGGAGAAAGCGGCGCGCCTCGGCTTCGATCACGGTCAGATTGGCGGTCTCGCCGACCAGCGCCTGCATCGCCCGGCGGTAGAGCTTGCGATCGGCCTGGGCGCGCGGGCCCTGCACGGCGGGGCCCTTGCGCCGATTGAGCACCCGGAACTGAATCCCGGCGGCGTCGGCGGCGCGCGCCATCAGCCCGTCGAGGGCGTCGATTTCGCGCACCAGATGGCCCTTGCCGAGCCCGCCGATTGCGGGGTTGCACGACATCGCGCCGATCGTTTCGCGCTTCTGCGTCACCAGCGCCGCGCGCGCGCCAAAGCGCGCCGCCGCCGCGGCCGCTTCGCAGCCGGCGTGGCCGCCGCCGATGACGATGACGTCGTAAGCCCTCATTCTCTTCGTCTCGAGCGTTTCACGTGAAACCCGCCCTATTTGCCGACGCAAAGGCGCGAAAATATGTCGCCGAGCACGTCCTCGACGTCGATCCGGCCGGCGATGCGCTGCAACGCGCGCGCGGCGAGCCGCAGGTCTTCGGCGACCAACTCCAATTCGCCGCGCGCCGGATCGAGCGCGCGCTCCAACGCGGCGAGCGCATCGGCGAAGGCCGCGCGGTGCCGCTCCAGCGCGATCAGCGCCGGCGCCGGCCCCGCCATCCGCTCTTCGGCGAGATCGGCGACGGCGTCAAGCAAGGTCTCGATTCCCGCGCCGGTCAAAGCGGAAACGGCGATCGGCGCGCGCGTCGCTGCGAGAAGAGTTCGACGGCTCGGATCGTCGCGGCGGCCCGTGGGGGCCGTCGACTGGCGTTCGACCTCGTGGGCCGGCCGCAGGTCGGCCTTCGTCAGAACCGCGATCACCGGGCCAGCGCCGGGAAGACGCGCTTCGATCGGTTCGGCGGCCTCGCTCAGCCACAGCGTCAAGTCCGCTTCTTCGGCGCGCCGGCGCGCGCGCGCGACGCCCTCGCGCTCGATCGGGTCGTCGCTGTCGCGCATGCCGGCGGTGTCGACGAGGGTGACGGGATAGCCCCTCAGTTCGAGGGGAACCTCGACGAGATCGCGCGTGGCGCCGGGGATCGGCGAGACGATCGAGACGTCGCGGCGCGCCAGCGCGTTCATCAGCGTCGACTTGCCGACGTTGGGCGGGCCGGCGATGACGACGACGAACCCTTCGCGCAATCGCGCGCCGGCCGCCGCGCCGGCGAGCGCCGCCTTGATGCGCCGCGCTGCCTCGGCGACGACCGCGCGCGCCGTGCCGAGCGAAAGCGCGTCGACGTCCTCGACATCGGAAAAATCGATCTGCGCCTCCAGGATCGCCATCGCCTCCAACAGTTTCGCGCGAATCGCCTCGGTCTCGCGGCTCAGCGCGCCGCCGGCGACGCGCAGCGCCTGGCGGCGCTGCGCCGCGGTTTCCGCGTCGATCAGATCGGCCAGGCCTTCGACCTCGCACAGGTCGAGTTTGCCGTTCTCGAAAGCGCGCCAGGCGAATTCGCCGGGTTCGGCCGGGCGCAGCCCCGGAATCTTGGCCAGCGCGCCGACGATTCCCGCGACGACCGCGCGCCCGCCGGTCGCTTGCAGCTCGGCCATTTCCTCGCCGGTGAAGCTGCGCGGCGCGCAAAAGCGAATGACCAAGGCGCTGTCGAGCGGCTCGCGGGTCACGGGATCGCGCAAGACGGTCAACGTCGCGACGCGGTCGGCGAAGCGCGCGCTCGGCGCCAGCGCTTCCAGCGCGCTCGCGCAGGCCGGGCCGGAAACGCGAACGACCGCGATCGCCGCCCGTCCGGCCCCGGAGGCGAGCGCGAAAATGGTGCCGCGATGGGGAAAAAGAGGACGCGCGTCGACCATGATGGACTCGAATGGATCGCTGCGCCGAATTCGGCGACGAAGTAGCGATCTCTATAACGCAAGCGCCGGCGGCCGTCGCGAGGGATTGCGGCTTCGCTTCTTTGACGGCGCGGGCGCGGATCGCGCCTGCAGCAACGTTCTACTTGTACGGCGGCGTGCAGACGACGTATTGATCGACGACGACTTCGTGATCGCCCTGCTTCTCGCGTTGGAAATAGAGATAGCAGACGCTCAGCGCGCCAGTGCGGTAGTCGACGCGAAAGACGCCGCCTTCTTGTTCGTGCCGGGTCGCGATGAGCCCGTAGTCGCCGGGCTCCTGCTTGGTCGCGCCGTCGCCGCTGCGGTAGCACGCCGTGACGCCGAAGGCGCCGGGCTCGATGTCGGTCTTGCCGGGATTGTGCGCATACTGGCAGGCGATGACGTCGCCGGTCAATTTATCGAGTCTATAGACCAAGGAGAGATTAATCTGCGGCGCCGCCAGGAATTCGAATTGCGCGGAGGACGCGGCCCCGGCGTTGAGGATCGCAAGGGCCGCTGCAAGGAGTTTCGCGCGTCGCATCGCCGGACCTCGGGGTTTCGAGCGAATCACCGACGCTCAGTCTAGCCGACCTCGGCGCGAGACGGCAGGCCCCAGCCCGGCCCCTCAGTCGGTCAAGATCTGCTTCGATTCGACCGTCGAGTCGGCCTTCAGCCGATAAACCAGCGGCACGCCGGTGGCGATCTCCAGGGCGGGAATCGTCTTTGGCGTCATGCGGTCGAGGACCATCACCAGGGCGCGCAGGCTGTTGCCGTGCGCGGAGACGAGCACGCGTTCGCCGCGGAGGACGGCGGGCAGGATGAACTGGCAGTAATAGGGCAGCGCGCGCGCCACCGTATCCCTGAGGCTCTCGCCGCCGGGCGGCTGCACGTCGTAGCTGCGCCGCCACAGGCGAACCTGCTCGTCGCCCCACTTCTTGCGCGCGTCGTCCTTGTTGAGCCCGCAGAGATCGCCGTAATGGCGCTCGTTGAGCGCCTGATCGCGTTGTTCCGGCAGGCCGGTCTGGCCGAGTTCGGCGAGCGTCAGCGCCAGCGTGTGCTGCGCGCGCACCAGCACGGAAGTGAACGTGACATCGAAGACGAAGCCGCGCGCCTTGAGGCGCCGGCCGGCCTCCTTGGCCTCCTCGACCCCGAGCGGCGACAGGTCGGGGTCCCGCCAGCCGGTGAACAGGTTCTTGAGGTTCCACTCGCTCTGGCCGTGGCGCAAGAGCACAAGCAGGCGTTCCGATTGCGGCATGATTCTCATCTCCGGGGAAGGACGGCGCGTTCAAAGCACGATCCGCCGCCGGCGACAATCTCAAAAAACGCGCGCCCGCTGGCGATGGGCGACGGGGGCGAGGCCGGGCGGCAGCGCGACGACTTCGCGGCGCGCGAGGCGGCGCACGCCGACCGGGCGATAGAGCTGCTTGGTCGCTTCGACGATCTGGACGCCGGCGAACGGCAGGCCGATCACGGCGCCCACGCGCTCGATCGCCGGCGCGGAATTGATGGAGAATCGGCGCCGGAACGGCGGCGCGTAGAGCGCCTCGCCCCAATAGATCGGCGAGAACAGCGCCTCGCGCATCAAATCGCGCAGTTGCCCCTTCGAATAGGGTTGGCCCTGGCCGAACGGCGTGCCGTCGACGCGCGCCCACACGCCGCGCCGCGACGGCGCCACCACGATGATCCGGCCGCCCGGCTTCAGCACCCGCCACGCCTCTTCGAGCACCACGCTCGCATGCTCGGCCGTCTCCAGCGCGTGAACGACGAGGATGCGATCGATCGAAGAGTCGGGCAGGGGCAACATGTCGAGCGCGACCAGCGCCGAGGCGGAGCGTCCGCTCGCCGGCCAGTTGACCACGCCCTGCTCGGCGGGCATGAACGCGAGCGCGCGCTCGGCCTCGTCGCGAAAGCGCTCGAGATAGGGCCCGCCGTAGCCCAAGGCGAGCATCGACCGCCCGGCGCAATTGTCCCAGCGCGCGCGCAGCACCCGCCCGATCAGCCGACGCGAAACGTCGCCGAGCGGCGAAGAATAGAAAGCGATGAGATCGTTGACGTCGAGCGGCATGAACGGTTACGCCTATCGGAGCGCGAGCGAATTTGGACCCATCCGCGCCGCGGCGCAATTGCGGTCGCGGCGGAGGCTCGGCGAGGAAAATCGGCATGACGGCGCAGGTGCATCAGTTTCTCTGTCTTAAGGACAATCACGGCGCCCTGATTCACGATTCGCTCTCGGGCGCGACGGTCGCGATCGACGCGCCCGACGCCGACGCGGTCGCCGCCGCCGCCGCCGCGCGAGGCTGGGCGCTGACCGACGTTCTAATCACGCATCATCACGCCGATCACGTCCAGGGCGTTCCCGGCCTCAGGGCGCGCTTTCCCAAGCTGCGCGTCGCCGGACCGGCCAAGGAAGCGGCGCGCATCGGTTCGCTCGACGCGCGCCTGAGCGAAGGCGATCGCGTTCGCGTCGGCGGACTCGTCGCCAAGGTCATCGAGACGCCCGGACACACCGCGGGCCACGTCGTCTATTGGCTCGAGGACGACGCGATCGTCTTCACCGGCGATGCGCTGTTTTCGCTCGGATGCGGGCGCGTGTTCGAGACGCCCTATTCGGTGATGTGGGATTCGCTGCTGAAAATCGCCGCTTTGCCGGGCGAGACCGCGGTCTATTGCGGCCACGAATACACCGAGGCCAACGCGCGCTTCGCCTTGACTATCGAACCCGACAACGCGGCTCTCGAGAGTCGCGCCGCCGAAGTCGCGCGGTTGCGCGCGGCGGACAAACCGACCGTGCCGACTTCGATCGCGGCGGAACTGGCGGCCAATCCGTTTCTTCGGGCCGAGCAGCCGAGCGTCCAAGCGGCGCTCGGCATGGCCGGCGCCGACCCGGCGGCGGTGTTCGCGGAAATTCGCGCCCGCAAGGACCGCTTCTGAGCGGTTCGGCGCGCCGAATCTTGGTTGCCGAAACGTTAAACGTAAACGTTGCGTTAACTCATTCCGCCCATTGTCCCGGCGGCCCCGAGCGGGCCTGTCGTCGTCGCGGCGCGCGATCGAGGACGCATCGAGGGGGCGGACCGCGTGCAGGAAATCGAGGGCTTTTCCGATCGCCAAGCCCCCGCGCGGGGCGGAGGGGAGTTCCCGCGTTCGGACGAGGCGCAGGCCCGATTAGCGGCGGCGCCGTCGCGCGAGCTCGACCCGCGCTCCATTCTCGGCTCCCTCAACGCGGTGGTCTACGACTGGGACATCGCCAGCGACCGGTTGAGCTGGGGCGCGAACGTCGGGGAGACGCTGGCGGCCTTTACCGCCCGCTCGCTGGCGAGCGGCGCCGCCTTCGCCGAACTGGTGACGGCGGATTCCGAGACCTCGCGATTTCAAGCGATTCACAACGCCTCGACGCGCGACGAGGGCGAGGGCGCGCCCTATCGCGCCGCCTATCGCCTGGCGCAGCCGGACGGCGCGAGCCGCGCGGTCGAGGACTTCGGCCGCTGGTACGCCGACGCGAGCGGTCGGCCCGCGCGCGCGCACGGCGTTCTCCGGGTCCTCAAGCGAGACGAAGAATCGCGCCCCGACGCCGCGTCGGCGAACTCGCGACGAGGCGAGGGCGCGCCGCCGACCCGGCGCGCCTTCAACGAGGCGCTCGAATCGCGCCTCGCTCGCGCCAAGCCGGGCGATGCGGCTTTCGCGGTGCTGATCGTCGGCGTCGAAGGCCTCGCCGAGCTCAATCGGCGCCATGGCTATGACGCGACGGACGAGGTGATCGCGACGGTCGGCCGTCGCCTGCGAGCGAACATGCGTTCGATCGACGAGCTCGCGCATTACGCGGGCGGCAAGTTCGCGGCTCTTCTCTCGGCGGGCGACGCCGAGCAACTGACGTTGGCCGGGCGGAGGTTGGCGCGCCGCATCAACGGCGAACCGTTTGCAACCGCCCTCGGCGCCGTCAGGGCGACGGTCCGCATCGGCGCCGCGCTCGCGCCGCGGCACGGCCGCAACGCTTGCCGCCTTCTCCAGCGCGCCGAAGAGGCGTTCGAACAAGCCGCCGGCGAAGCCGATCGCTACGCGCTCTACGCGCCCGGCCAAGCCGAGAGCGAAGCGCAACGCCGGGAAAGGGCGGTCGCCGACGAAATCGTCGCGGCGCTCAACCAGCGCCGAATCGTGCTCGCCTATCAACCGGTCGTCGCCGCCAAAGACGGGGGAATCGCCTTTTTCGAAGCGCTGCTGCGCGTTCGCCAGGACGATGGCCGCCTGGCCGGTCCCGAAGCGCTGCTCCCCGTCGCGGAAAAACTCGGGCTCGTCGAGCAGCTCGATCAGCGCGTGCTGGAACTGGCCCTCGATCGCCTGGCGGCCGAACCGGAACTGAGGGTCGCGGTCAACATCTCCGTCGTCACGTTGCGCTCCCCCGACTGGGTCGATCGCCTGAAGGCGGAGCTGGCGAGCCGTCCGGGAACCGCCGAACGGCTGATCGTGGAAATCGTCGAAACGTTGGCGATCGAGCCGATCGAAGACGCCGAGCGGATCATCGCTCGCATGAAGGCGCTCGGCATCGCCGTCGCGATGGACGATTTCGGCGCCGGACACACCTCGTTTCGCAATTTGCGCCGCTTGCAAATCGACATCGTCAAGATCGACGGCGCGTTCGTGCAGAACATCGCGCGCTCGCTGGACGATCGCTTCTTCGTGCGCACGCTGGCGGACCTCGCGCGCCATCTCGGCGTCCAGACCGTCGCCGAGTGGGTCGAGGACGCCGAAACGCGCCGGTTGCTCGGCGAATGGCGGGTCGACTACCTTCAGGGGCACTTCCTCGGCCGGCCGGAAATCCACGAGCCGCGCGCCGCCGAGCGGCGATTGGCGTCGGGCGCGGCGTGAGCGTCGGCCGAGCGATCAGGTCCTTTCGCTGAGGCTGTCCAGGCGGCGCCGCATCTCGGTGAGCTGCGTTCTGAGATCGTCGATGTCGGCGCTCGGGGCGGGCGTCTCGGCCTTCGCGGGAGCGGCCGGTTGCGCCGCTCCGGCCGCGAAGGGAGAAAAGAGGCCCAAGGCTTGATGGAACGCCGCGAGGTTCTTTCGCGTCAATTCCTGGAGCGCGGCGAACGACGACGTCGAGAACGGACCTTTGCCGAACGCGCGGCTCGCCGCTTCGCGCATCGCCTGCTTCTCGCCGTTGAACTGGTCGATCGAATATTCGAGGTAACTCGGCAGCAACGCCTGCACGCTGTCGCCGTAGCAGCGGATGAGCTGACGCAAGAAGGCGACGGGGAGCAGCGATTGTCCCTCGATCCCCTCCTGCTCGAAGATGATCTGGGCGAGAACCGAGCGGGTGATCTCCTCGTTGGTCTTGGCGTCGTAAACGACGAAATCCTCGCCGATCTTCACCATCTTGGCCAAATCGGCGAGCGTCACGTAGGCGCTGGACGCGGTGTTGTAGAGGCGCCGGTTCGCGTACTTCTTGATGGTGATCGGCTTAGGGGAATTCGACATCGTCTGACCGTCTCGACCGCGCGCCGGCTCGCGCCGGACGCAAACCAAGATAGGCCCTTTTTTTCTTCCTTGGGAACACCTTTTTTGCACCGCGGCATTTTTTGCGCTGCGGCAAATAGCGGCGCGTCGATGGCCCGGCGGGCGGGCGTAAAATTGAGCGAAATCCGCTTCGCGACGGGCGAGGACGCACGGGAGAACGCGATCCCGCCGCCGATTCCGGCCTCCAACGACGGCGGCTTCCGCCTTGTCAAGAATTCGCTCAGCGCGAAAAAACCCGCGTTCGCGTGAAGCTCAAGATCACGATCAGCGCGACCGGCGCGGCGAACAGCAGGGCGAAGCTCAAGTAGGGCTCGTAGCGGACGTACGGGAGGAAATAATTGTACCGCGCGTACAGCCCGCAAAAAACGCCGACCACGGCCAGCACGGAATTGACGTAGGGGCCAAAGCCTTGCCGGCCCATGAGATAGTCGAGCAGGAACCCGATCAGAAAGAATCCGACGAACGCGGCCAGCCAGAAGCAGACCATCTCGAACCCTTCCAGCCCGTTGATCATCCGAAAAAAAGGCGCCATCGCGGTCATTTCGGCCGTTCCTCGTTCTCTGTTCGTCCGCGGCGGAATAGCCGCGGATGTCGCGGCGCCGCGCGCCGCCATCACGTGGTTACCCGCCATTTCTTTGCAGCCGGTGAACGCGACGGGGCCAAATTCGCCTCGTCGGCGGGAATCAAACTCGAAATTGATTTTGACCACGCGCCGCCCGAGGCCAAGGCCCGCGCGCGCCGGCCGCGTCGCGGGCCTCAGTCGCCTCGCCGCCGACCTGAGCGACGTCACGAACGTTCGCCCCGGGGGTGGAGCGACGCCGGATCTTCCGAACGCCGCATCGACGCCGACCAAGGGCTTGACGACGTCCGAAAGATTCCTCCGCTCGGCCATGCGCCGGCCTCTCGTCGCGAGTTGCGTTTCCGCCGCGGAGCCATTAGGCCATCGGCGCCGGACGCGTCGGCGGAGCTCTGATGCTCTCTTGCGGACGCACGGCCAAAGCGAATGCGGAGTTTCGGCCTTTGTCGGATAGGGAAGTCTTCAAGCGTCGGGCCGCCGAACGCGCGATGAGCTTCGTCCGCCCGGGCATGAAGCTCGGGCTCGGCAGCGGCTCGACCGCGCGCTATTTCGTCGATCTCGTCGGCGAAGGAGTTCGGCGCGGGCTCGACGTGGTCTGCGTGCCGACCTCGGAGGCGACTTTTCGCCAGGCCGAGGCGCTCGGCGTGCCGCTGGCGACGCTGGACGACATCCCCGAACTCGACCTGACGGTTGACGGCGCCGACGAAATCGATTCCTCGCTGCGCCTGATCAAGGGCGGCGGCGGCGCTCTGCTGCGCGAGAAGATCGTCGCCGCGTCGTCGCGGCGCATGCTGGCGATCGCCGATTCGACGAAACGGGTCGCGCGCCTGGGCGCCTTCCCGCTATCGATCGAAGTCGTCCCTTTCGGCCTGGCCTCGACGCGTCGGCGCATCGAGCGCGCCAGCGCCGCGCTCGGCTTGGCCGGAGCGATCGAGCTGCGCCGGCGCGACGGCGGTCATTTCGTCACCGACGGTGGGCATTATATTCTGGATTGCGCCTTCGGCGCGATCCCCGACCCCGAAGCGCTCGCGCGCGCCCTCGCGTTCACTCCCGGCGTCGTCGAGCACGGCCTGTTCATCGGCCTGGCGA
>JBEKBD010000034.1:0-24066 GCA_050015575.1 Roseiarcus sp.
GGGTCATGGGAAGAAGTGGTATGGCAGCATCGGCCGCGCGCGCATAGGGCGGCTTTGAAAGAGGTTTGTGGGTTTGGACGAGGACGACGACAAGAAGGGGAAGTCCGGCCTGCTGCGCCGCTGGTTCACCGGCGGCGAGGCGGCGACTGCGCCCCTCGATCTCGCGCTTCCGGCTGAGCAGGAGGCCTTGCTGCCAGCCGGAGCGGCCGCTTCGGGCCTCGCCCCGGCCGCTCCGGCGCCGAAACAAAGCTGGCTCCAGCGCCTTCGCCTAGGCCTCTCGCGCTCGTCAACGACCATCGCGCGCGGCGTCACGGAGATTTTCACCAAGCGCAAGCTCGACGCGGCTTCTCTCGACGATCTTGAGGACGTTCTCATTCAGGCCGACCTCGGGCTCACTACAGCGGCGCGCATTCGTGAGGCGGTCGGCCGGGGACGCTACGAGCGCGGGATCGATCCTGAAGAAGTGAAGCAGATCCTCGCTGAAGAGGTCGAGCGCGCGCTTGATCCAGTCGCTCGCCCGTTGGTGATCGATCCGAACAAACGCCCGTTCGTAATCCTGGTCATCGGCGTCAACGGTTCGGGCAAGACGACGACCATCGGCAAGCTGGCGGCCAAGTTCGCCGCCGAGGGGCTGAAGACGACGCTGGCGGCGGGCGACACCTTCCGCGCCGCCGCAATCGAACAGCTCGAGATTTGGGCGGCGCGCGCCGGGGCGGAGATCGTCGCGCGCAAGCAGGGCGACGACGCGGCGGGCCTGGCGTTCGAAGCCCTGAGCCGCGCGCGCGCCGCGGGCGCCGACGTTCTGCTGATCGACACCGCCGGGCGGCTGCAGAACCGCGCCGAGCTGATGAGCGAACTGGAGAAGATCGTCCGCGTGCTGAAGAAGGTCGACGCGGAAGCGCCGCACGCGACGCTGCTGGTGCTCGACGCCACCGTCGGGCAGAACGCGCTGAGCCAGGTCGAGCTCTTCGGCCGCGCCGCCGGGGTCACCGGCCTCGTCATGACCAAGCTCGACGGCACGGCGCGCGGCGGCATTCTCGTCGCCATCGCCGAGAAATTCGGCCTGCCCGTGCATTTCATCGGCGTCGGCGAAGGCGTCGACGATCTCGAACCCTTCGCCGCCCGCGACTTCGCCGAAGCGATCGCCGGCGTCGAGCGGGAGGAGGGGTGACGGCGATGGCCGGATACGTTAAGCGCCGTCATGGCCGGGCTTGTCCCGGCCATCCACGCGGCGAAGTCCCGCGTGGTTTCCAGAGCTACGCTGAAAGCGCGCGACCTGTTTCTTAGCCGGGCGGCGGTTGGACGGCATGGATGGCCGGGACAAGCCCGGCCATGGCGAGCCGCGGCCTCCGAACATTGGCGCGACTCGTGATTGGTGCATATTTGCGAACAGAGGAAATTGTGCGATGACGAACCCGCCCGCCGCGCCGGTCAGGCCCAAGGCGCTCAATCCCTGGCTCAAGTTCACACTCGAGCTGGGGCCGTTGGCGTTGTTCTTCATCGTCTACGGCAGGCTCGGCATCTTCGCCGCCACCGGCGTGCTGATGGCCGCCGTGGTCGTGACGCTCGTCGTTTCCTACGCGACGCTGCGCCGCTTCCCGATCATGCCGCTGGTGACCGCCGTGATCGTGATGATTTTCGGCTCGCTGACGCTGCTGCTGCACGACGAGACGCTGATCAAGATCAAGCCGACCGCGCTCTATCTATTGTTCGGCGGCGCGCTGTTCGTCGGCATGGCGATCAAGCGGCCGCTGTTGAAGATCCTGTTCGACGGCGCGCTGCGCGTCACCGAAGAGGGCTGGCGCCAGCTGACTTGGCGCTGGGCGTTCTTCTTTTTGGCGCTGGCCGCGCTCAACGAAATCGTCTGGCGCACCCAGACCACCGACCTCTGGGTGCAGTTCAAGACCTTCGGCTTTTTGCCGCTGACCCTGCTGTTCGCCTTCGCCCAGGCCCCGCTGATCATGCGTCACGAGGCCAAGGGCGAGGAAGCGAGCGAGGATTTCTAGGGGCGCGCCGCTTTAAGACGAGACTGATGATGCTCTTACCCGTGTCATTCCCGCGAAAGCGGGAATCCAGCGGGGAAAGGGCGCATCGGCCGTCGAGTCTGGATTCCCGCTTTCGCGGGAATGACATCGTTGGCGATTCCACCCGATCGCATCACGCTCTAAGCGGTCGCTCACGAAAACCATGGCCTCAAAGGCCATCCTTACCGCATCGCGGGCATACCAAGAGATCGGCGTCCCCCCGGCGACGATTCGCCCATCGGGCCTAAAATGGCCGATGCGCGGGCGGGAGCGAGGCGGATTATGAGGTGATTGAGCAAGCCGTCGTCGAAGCCGCGATGCGACACAACGCTGATATCCAAGGTTACGGTGACAGTGCACTTAGCTGCCTTACGCGGACATGGCCTTACAGGGACTTGATACACCTTGCCGATTATCGATGCGCCCAATTCATTGGGTCCCGCGCCATCAAAGTAGCAATTCGGTTCACGTAACCCCGCAAACCCTAGCCCTTCGATGTCGCCCCTTTTCTCAAGACATAACGCAGCTTGTTGGCCGCGAGGCGATGGATGGACAGGCGGCTGGCCCAGGCGGGGGCCTGGAACGTGACTTCGGTTCCCGTGGCGACGTCCACGGCGGCGATGCGCAAAATGTCGCCGATGCGTTGCGTTTCGATGATGATTTCGTCCGCGGGCATGGCCGATGGTAGGGATTCGCGCTTGCGCCGGCAAGGGAAGGCAGGAACGGGCTGGGGATGACGGCGGCGGCGTTGCGGCGCTCGCGTCTTTTTTCTTTCCGATAATCAGAATTCGTGGTAGTCTCCTCCTTGGTCGCCGGCTCCTCCCTCGCGCGCAAACCGCGCGCGGGAAGGTCGGCGACGCGAGAGCCGAGCGAGAAACCAGCAAACGACGATTCCGCCCTTGACGCCCAACAACCCCTTGATATCTCTCGATTCGCCCAAGGGAATCCTTGACAAGACTTGACGCGCCTTGACGAAACTGGACGCAGCTTGACGCGCCTTGACGCCGGGATTGACGGTCAAGCGCTTGAAGCCGCGCTCGGCGAGCGCGGCCCATGTGAAGCGGTTCGGTTCGCGGGGTTCGTTGCGGCGGCGACGACGCGGCCGGCGGCCGCGTCTGCAGTTCGCCTACGCCAGCGCCTTCTCCATCACCCGCCGCAGCCGCGCGGCGAAGGCGGGGGCGTCGTCCAACGGTTCGCCCTCGGCGAGGCGCGCTTCGTCGTAGATCAGCCACGCCGCGTCCTCGACCAGCGTCTTGTCCGGCTCGGCGGCGAAGCGGCGCGCCAGCGCGCGAATCAGCGGATGGCTGGCGTTGACTTCGAACGCCGGCTTGGTGCGCTCGCTCAAGCGCCCGTGCGCGGCGAGCATCTTTTCCAATTGCCGGTCGGGCGCGAACTCCGGCGCCACCAGGCAGGCGAGGCTGTCGGTCAGGCGGTCGGAAGCGCGCGCCTCGGCGATCTCGCTCTCCAGCGTCTGCTTGAAGAAGGCGATCAGCGTCGCGACCTCGGCGGAAGTCTCGGCAGGCGGCGGCGCGCCCTCCTTCAAGGGAATCGCCTTGATGTCGGCGACGCCTTGGGCGACCGACTTGAACGGCTTGCCCTCGTAGCCGACCGCGCTGGAAACCCAGAACGGATCGACGGGATCGGCGAGCAGCAGGACTTCGACGCCGCGGGCGCGAAAACCTTCGAGCTGCGGGCTGGCGGCGAGGCGCTTGGCGTCCTCGCCGGTGAGGTAATAGATCGCGGTCTGGTTCTCCTTGAGCGCGCCGACGTAAGCGGCGAGCGTGCGGTCGCCGTTCGGGTGCGCCGTGGTGGAAAAGCGCGCGAGCTTGTACAGCGCGTCGCGGCGCTCCGGGTCTTCGTAGAGGCCCTCCTTGATCACCGCGCCGAAATGCTCCCACACCTTGGCGAACTTCTCCGTTTCGCTTTCGGCGAGCTTGGTCAGCTCCTGCACCAGGCGGTTGGTCAGCCCCTTGCGGATCGCGGCGAAGACGGCGCTCTGCTGGATCATTTCGCGCGAGACGTTGAGCGGCAGGTCGTTGGAGTCGACGACCAGCCTGAAGAAGCGCAGCCAACCCGGCACCAGGTCCGCGTCCTCAGTGATCAGCACGCGCCGGACGTAGAGCTTGTTGCGGCTCTTGCGCGCGGGGTCGAACAGGTCGAACGGGCGCGAACCGGGGATGAACGCCAGCGCCGAATATTCGTGCCGTCCCTCGGCGCGCCAGTGGACGGTCAAGGCGGGCTCGTCGAATTGGCCGGAGAGGCTGCGATAGAACTCTGCGTATTGCTCGGCAGTGACCTCGCTCTTCGGCTTGGCCCAGATCGCCGCGCCGTCGGCGACGCGGCGCGGCTCGGCGCCCGGCTTGTCGACGAGGTCGATCGGCACGGCGACCGCGCCGGAATGTTCGCGCACGATCCGCTCGAGCCGATGCGGCTCCAGGTATTCGTGCGAGGCGTCGTTGAGATGCAGGACGACGCGGGCGCCGCGCGCGGGCGCTTCATCCAGCGGCAGCGGCGAGATCGTGAAGGCGCCCTTGCCGTCGGACGACCAGCGCCAGGCTTCGCCGGCGCCCGCGCGCCGGGTCTCGACCACGACTTCGTCGGCGACCATGAAGGACGAATAGAAACCGATGCCGAACTGGCCGATGATGTTGGCCGCTTCTCTTTCGGCGTCCTCCGCGGCGAGCCGATCGAGGAAGGCGCGCGTGCCCGAGCGGGCGATGGTGCCGAGCGCGTCGACCAGCTCCTCGCGGCTCATGCCGACGCCGTTGTCGTTGAAGCCGATCGTCTTGGCTTCCGGATCGATGGCGATCTCGATGACGAACGGCCCGCCGCCTTCGATCAACTCGGGCTTGCCGATCGCCTGGTAGCGCAGCTTCTCGCACGCGTCGGCGGCGTTGGAGACCAATTCGCGCACGAAGATGTCGCGGTCCGAGTAGACCGAGTGGACCATCAGGTGCAGCAGTCGCGAAACGTCGGCCGCGAAGCTCTGCGTTTTCGTCTCGTCGCTCGCCTGGGAAGGGACGTCGGCAGTCACGTTCGCCTCATGAAAAGCGCAATCCCGCGCCGGGCCGCCCGGCGGGCGCCGGCGGCGCTGATATCGCCGCAAAAGGGAGAGGTTTCAAGTCGGCGGCCGAACGCCGGTCGAGGCAAAAAAAAGCGGATCGGCTGGGAGGGGGCCCGCCGATCCGCTCGCCTGCGTGGCAATCATCTGGTCCGCGTCGCCGCTCGGGGGCTGGGGGGCAAAAAACACCGAGCGGAGCATCGAACCGAACCATCGCGGCTCGATTGTCTTTTGCCTGCCCGTTGCGGCGCCCGCTTGACGATAAACGGGCTAAACTAAGGCATTTTTCACGCCTTCGTGACGCCCCGAGGCGGCCGTGCGCGGCGAGCTATTGGGCCGACGCGGCGGGCGCGCGTCGGTCCTTGTTCTTGGCTGCGGCGAGTTTGGCGTGAGCGGCGGTCTTCAGGGACGCGGCGGCCTTGACGGGCTTGATCGGCCGCACTGC
Source organism: Roseiarcus sp. (assembly GCA_050015575.1). Classification (GTDB taxonomy): domain Bacteria; phylum Pseudomonadota; class Alphaproteobacteria; order Rhizobiales; family Beijerinckiaceae; genus Roseiarcus. The sequence continues at coordinate 5,531 of JBEKBD010000034.1, forward strand.
GCTCTGCAGCGCGAGCGGCGCGCTCTCGGGCGCCGCCCCCTCGACGGCCGAGGGCTTGTCCGCGGCGTAGGCGCTGGCGACCGATGGAGTCCCGCCGGCGGGGGCCTTTTCGAGCGGCCGCGCGGCCAGCACCGGGCCGTCCCACCCGGGCTTCGGCCCGACAAAAACAGGAACCGGATCGAAATGAACCGGCTGCGCGGCCATTTCGGCGGTCATTGGCGCCTTCGATCCGGCGATGGCGGCGAAGATCGTGTTGCGGCCGAACGGACCGCTCGGCGCAGGGGCGGCCTCTTCCTCTTCGGCGGCGACGATGGCGGCGTGGTTGCGGCGCGAGCAAATTTCCGGGCGCATGTCGGGCGCCGAGTGCGCGCTCGACGGGGGAAGGTTCTCCAGCGGCCCTTCGCCGCCGCCCGCATGGGCGAAACCGCGATCGAACAAATGCGCCGCCTCGATCGTGCGATCTCGCGCCGAGGCGAAGCCGAGGACGACGACGATCAGTCGTTTTCCGCCCTGGGTTGCGCTCGCCACGACGTTGAACCCGGCGGGGCAGGTGAAGCCGGTCTTCATGCCGTCGGCGCCGGGATAGCGGCCGAGCAAGCCGTTGTGGTTGAGAATGATCTCGTCGCCGAGCTGAAGCGCGCCGATGCCGAAGAGATCGGCGTGCTCGGGAAAATCCTTGAGCAGCGCGCGCCCGATCATCGCCATGTCGCGCGCCGAGGACACATGCGCCGGATCGTGCAGGCCGTTCGGATTGACGAAATGCGATTCCTTGAGACCGAGGCGCCGAGCCGTTGCGTTCATCTCGTCGGCGAAGGCTTCGACCGACCCAGAGAGGCTTTCGGCGACCATCACCGCCACGTCATTGGGCGATTTGACCATCAGCATTTTAAGCGCGTTGTCGAGGGTGACTTCGACGCCGGGGCGAAAGCCCATTTTCGAAGCGGGCATATTCGCCGCCCGAGCCGACATCGTCAGCGGCGTATCGAGCGTCAAACGGCCGTCGCGCACCGCCTGCAATGCGACATAGACCGTCATCAGCTTGGTCAGCGAGGCCGGATACCAGGGCGCGGTCGCGTCGCGCTCGAACAGCGTCTCGCCGCTGTCGACGTCGACGACCAGCTCCGGCGTCGCCCACGCCTGAGCGGCGCCGAGCGCCAGCGCGCAGGCCAGAGCTGCGGCCCGCAGTCGATTGGTCGAAGTCGCCGTCAACGCCATCGCTCGAAGCTCTCCGCGATTCGCCCGCGCTCGTTCGGCGCGGGGCGGGCGCAACAGCGCGCTACCTCAGTAAAGAATATCGCGCGCGATCTCAAGCCGCGCGAAAGCGAGCGATCACACGACATGAAAATGTTGGCGATGCTGGGGCGGCGCGTCGCCTTGCGGAGGAAAAACCATCGCCAGCAGGTCGGCGCAGCGCCCCGCCGCGTCGGTCAGCGCCTCGGTCGAACCGCGGTCGCGCAAGTCGGCGGTGAGCGCGTCGACCAGCCCCTGCCATTGGCTTTGGGCGATCGCCTGCGCGGCGCCTTCCGCGGCAACGACGCGCGCATAGCGCTCGGCTAGAGAGACGTAAATGAGCACGCCGCTGCGCTCGCCGGCGTGATCGAGCCCGCGCACTGCAAACTCGACCAGCGCGGCGCGATGGGCGTTGGCGCGCCGCACGCGCAGCGGCGTCAGCTCGAGGCGCAGCGGGGTCAGCGACAGGATTGCGGTCGCCACGAAGCATATGGCGAGTTGCGCGAGGAAGATGCGCTGCGCCGAAAGCTGGGTGAAGACGATCAGCGGCCAGGGGGCGATCAACCCCATGAGTCCGCTCCACCCCAGCGCCGCCAATTCGTAATGGCCGGAAGCGCGCGCCAGCACGCAAACGATCGGCGCGCGCGTGCGCTGCTGAGCGGCGGCGAAGGCCGCTTCGATATTCGCCTGTTGGCGCGGGTCGACCGACATCACCACCCCCCCGAGGCGCCGCCGCCGCCCGACGATCCGCCGCCGCCGGAAAAGCCGCCGCCGCCGAAACCGCTGAAGCCGCCGCCGCCGAGAGAGCCGCCGCCCCGTCCCATCAACGCCGAGGCGATCAGGATATTGCCAAGACCGCCTCCGCCCCCGCCGCCGCGGCGCGTGATGATATAAAGGACGAACAAAATGAACCCGAGCACGAGAAACGGCGAGACGGCGTCGAGAAAGGAGGCGTCGCCCTCGGCGCGCAGTTCCGGCTTCTTCTGCCAATCCGCCGAATCCGTCGTCAGCACCGTGATGATGTCGTCGACGCCGCGCGCGACCCCGCCGTCGAAATCGCCCGCCTTGAAGCGCGGCGCGACGGCGTTGGCGATGATCAGCGCCGATGTCGCGTCGGTCAGCGTTCCCTCGAGGCCGTAGCCGACCTCGATGCGCATGCGATGCTCTTTTGGCGCGATCAGGAACAGGACGCCGTTGTTCTTCTTGGCCTCGCCGAGCTTCCAGGCGCGAAACAGCGCGTTCGCGAAAGGCTCTATATCCTCGCCGTCGAGCGAGGCGATCGTCGCCACTTCCAATTGAATGCCCGACTTGGTCTCGAGATCGGCGAGCTTACCCTCGAGATCGGCGCGCTCGCCAGCGGAAAGCACATGCGCCTGATCCACCACCCGGCCGGTCAAAGCGGGAAAATTCGTCGCCGCGCGCGCCGGCGCTGAGCCAAACGCCGCAAGCGCGGCCAGCGCAAGCGCGACGACCGCGATGCGCAGCTTTTGGGCGAAGCGCCGCGCCGGCGGTCGTCTTGGTCGGAGCAGCGTCGTCATCGGAAAGCAGGCGTCCACTTCTTGTGCGATCCCGGCTAGAATTTCACTTTCGGCGCGGTCTCGGCGCCCGGCGTGGCGGTGAATTCGACCATCGGCTTATTGCCCCGGAACACCGTCGAGGCCCAGATCATGGTGGGAAAGGTCCGCAACGCCGTGTTATAGGCGCGGACGGACTCAATATAGTCCTTTCGCGCGACCGAGATGCGGTTCTCGGTGCCTTCGAGCTGGGCCTGCAAGGCGAGGAAATTCTGGTTCGACTTGAGGTCGGGGTAGTTTTCGCTTACCGCGAGCAGCCGCCCGAGCGCGCCCGACAAGGCGTTTTGCGCGTCCTCGATCTGCTTGATCTTGTCTGGATCGGTAAGCTCGGAGGCGTCGACGTGGATCGAGGTCGCCTTGGCGCGCGCTTCGGTCACTGACGTCAGCACGTCCTTTTCCTGCTTGGCGTATCCCTGGACGGTGGCGACGAGATTGGGAATGAGGTCGGCGCGCCGCTGGTACTGGTTTTCCACCTCGGCCCATTGCGCCTTGGCGGATTCCTCCAGAGTCGGGATCGTGTTGTAGCCGCATGAGGAAACGGCGAAGCCGAGAATCGCCACAGCGGCGATCGCGCGTAGACGCAGAAACAGAACGGACATTGGCCCCCCCAAGGCCGCGTCATGCGGCCGGCTATATATAGCGCGCCGCCTAAGCCGGCCAAGGCGCCCGGCGAGCAGGAGAGCGGCGACGCCCGAGACAGCGCGACAATTCGCCACATGACGGTTCCCTGCCGGCGCCGCGATCTATTTACGAGCTCACTTTGTCGGTTCTCGGCGTCGAAAGACGGCGGCGGGATTTTGGCGGCAGTCGAAGCAATTTCACTCTCGCCGCGATCGCGCGCGCGGTCCCGGGGGATGTTCGCGCCGGCGTTCGCCCGCTCGGCGCGCTTGATCGGCGCGTGCGCTTTCTCTAGAACGCCGCGATCGGCTCGGCGGTCTTCGCGCCTCGACCCTTTTACGACGAAGCCGCGTCGGAACCCCAGCGAAGGACATTCCATGCGCGTTTATTACGATCGGGACGCCGATCTCAACCTCATCAAGGGCAAGAAGGTCGCCGTGGTCGGCTACGGCAGCCAGGGCCACGCCCACCTGCTCAACTTGCGCGACAGCGGGGTGAAGGAAATCGCGGCCGCGCTGCGGCCGGGCTCGCCCTCGGTCAAAAAGGCGGAAACCGAAAAAATCAAGGTGCTCGACAACGTGAACGCGGCCAAATGGGCCGACGTCGTGATGATGCTGACGCCCGACGAATTGCAGGCCGACATCTATCGCAACGAACTCGCGCCGCACATGAAACAGGGCGCGGCGCTCATGTTCGCGCATGGGCTCAACATCCATTTCAATCTGATCGAGCCGCGCCCCGACCTCGACGTGGCGATGGTGGCGCCCAAGGGGCCCGGCCACACCGTGCGCGCCGAATACAAGCGCGGCGCCGGCGTGCCCTGCCTCTTGGCGATCCACCAGGACGCGAGCGGCAACGCCCACGATCTCGGCCTTTCCTACGCCAGCGCGATCGGCGGCGGTCGCGCCGGCGTGATCGAGACCACCTTCCGCGAGGAATGCGAGACCGACCTGTTCGGCGAGCAGGCGGTGCTGTGCGGCGGCGTTGTCGAGCTGATGCGCAGCGGCTTCGACACGCTGGTCGAGGCGGGCTACGCACCCGAGATGGCCTATTTCGAGTGCGTGCACGAGATGAAGCTGATCGTCGACCTCATCTACGAGGGCGGCATCGCCAACATGAACTATTCGGTCTCCAACACCGCCGAATACGGCGAGTACGTCTCCGGGCCGCGCATCGTCAGCCCGGCGGTCAAAGCGGAGATGAAGCGGGTGCTGGCCGATATCCAGTCGGGCAAGTTCACCCGCGAATGGATGCTGGAGAACAAGGTCAACCAGACCTCGTTCAAGGCGATGCGCGCGCGCGCCAACGCCCACCCGACCGAAGCAGTGGGCGAGAAGCTGCGCGCCATGATGCCGTGGATCGCGAAGAACAAGCTGGTCGACAAGACAAGGAACTGAAGGGGACGGGCGCTGTCCCCCGAGTCGCGTTTCCGTCTAGACTCGCTGTCCTGCCTTTGCTACATGCCGGGCCTCGTCGAGCCGAGGCTCCGGCGATTTCGATGGGCGCATAGCTCAGTTGGTAGAGCAGCTGACTCTTAATCAGCGGGTCCAAGGTTCGAGTCCTTGTGCGCCCACCATCGAAATCAAAGACTTACAACGAATTTTGAAGTGGCGAGCGTCCTCACGTCAGCGCGGCGCTGGCGTCGGATAGGTCGACGCGCCGCCCTCAATTCTTGGGATACCCGACCATCTGCGCGCGGGTGATGAATTTCGCGGTGGGCAGCTGCAGCGCCTGTTCGAGTCGGGCGCGCGCCGGGGCCGGCGGTCGCCAGGATGCCGAAATTGACGGCGCGTCGGGACAGCATGGCGGCGTCTCCTCATCCCTGGCCGGCGGCGCGCAGCACGGCGCGGCGCACCAACGCGGCGAAGATCGGCAACTTGTGGCGGTTCTTGGCGAGCGGCGTGGCGCCTTCCAGCGCGGCGTCGCCCGCCGCTCGCGCCGACATCTCGTCGATCGCCTTGCCCACCAGGAGATCCTCGGCGGCGCGCGCCCGGCGTGGCGCCGGCGCCGCAGCGCCCAGAACGATCGCAGCGCGGCGGCAGCGCCCCTGCTCGTCGCGCTCCAGCGCCGCCGCGACGTCCGCGATCGGCCAGTCGAACGAAAGTTTGTCGGCTTCGCGCAGGTATGCGGAGGAGGCGCCGACGGCGAGAGGCGGCGGAAGCACGGCCGTAGCCGCCTCGCCAAGCTTGAGATCGTTCTCGCGCTGCACGTCGATTACCGGGGCGACGAAGAAGTCGTCGAGCAGCGGTTGCCGCGCCTGTTCCTCCTCAGAACGAGCGACGCGAGACACCCCCGCGCACGTCCTGCTCGTTCGCGGAACGATCCACGGCTTACCGCCCGCCGCGCCCACCCAGCGCCGGCGACATCCGCCTGCTCCCGAGTTCATTCAGGCAGATGAGGTCGCCTCGATCGGCATTGAAACATGTCAAGCGCGCCGGTTAATAGCGAAGGTTCTCTCCACAAATACACAATGTTCCGCTCATTGCAGGCTCGAGCAGACTGTCGAAGAATGGTCGCGTTTGACTTTGAGGGCCCCTTCGTCACCGCCGTGATAGGCGAACTCAGTCTCGATGGAGCCGTCATCGAGCGGCTCGGCGGAGTCGTCGCCGCGGACTTCGTCCTTTGCGTCGAATCCTCCCAGGTGAATCCAACCGAAATGAATTGGCGTCGAACTGGGGCTACAACGCAAACTCGATGATCGGCTGCGGAGAGGGTCGGATCATAGGGGGCCGATCAGGCGAGCTCGCGTCAGAGCCCCGGCTCGGCGCACATTCACACGCCATCGGCGCGCGGTCGGTCTTTCTTAATTGGTGAGATCCAAAAGGCGCCTTGCAGCGTGCTCGTCGGTGACGAGCGTGTTGCAGCCGATGCGCTTGCGCGTGGCGAGGATCGCTTCGGCGCGCGCCGCTCCCCCCGTAGCGATAATAATGTGCCGCGCCCGTGCGATCGTATCGAGGCTTATCGACATCACACGCTCGTTCAGGGGGTGTGCAACGCTCCTGCCGTCAGAGTCGAGGAAGTTGCACAAAGTCTCGCAAATGCAGCCGGCCTCATAAAGCTCCTGAAGCTGCGCTTTCGAGAGCAGTCCCTTCGAGAGCGAGGTGGCCGCAGCGCCCATGTCGCCAACGGCGAGCACCGCGAGATCGAGCGAGGAGGCGAGCCGCTCCAGCCTGTCCAGTCCACAGCGCATAAATAGACGATCGCGGGTTTCCACAGACTCGACGATCAGCGGTGCCGGGAACAAGAAGCATTCGGCGCCGAGTTGGTTGGCGAGTCGCCAGGTGAATTCGAGTGGGTTCGTGACCGTGACTTCGACGACACCGCCGAGCAGCGAGACCACTTTCACGTTGTCCCGACGCGGCGGACGGAAGGTCGCCAACGAAGCCGTCAAAGTGCGGCCCCAGCCCACACCCACGCACATGCCATCGTTGATCGTTTTCGATAGCAAAGTTCCAAGCGCGGCTCCTACGGCTTTCGCCGTCGCATCCGCGCCGTCCTCGCCGGGAACGACGATTGCTTCATCCAGCTTGAGCCGGTCTTCCAGTTTCAGACTGAGGTCGATGAATTCCGGCGTGCTTTCGGCAATCCAGATTTGCACCTCGGCGCGTTTCAGGGCCTCGTCCAGCAACTTCACGACGGTGGTGCGGGCGAGGCCTAGCCGGTAGGCGATGTCCTTCTGTGTGTACCCGTAAGCGTAGTACAGCCAAGCCGCGCGCAAGCGAAGAGACTGTGCGTCCCTTAGAGCCCTTTGTCCGTCCCGCGCCAGCTTAGCCATGGCGTTTCCCATTGCGCAGTTCGGGCTCTCTTAGCGGTCAGCCAGCCAAGGACGCGCTCGTCCACCGCGCGCGACGCGTAGGTATGCGGCAAGCGCGCGACGTCCGCAAGGATCGGCATTTTCCCGCCCGAGCCCGAAAAACGTTCCGCGTTGAGCGGAACAATCGCATCCGCCGCGACCCAAATCACAAGGCGGAGCGACGGCGATGCGGCGACAAGCCGAAATGAGGGCTCGGCGCGGCTCCCATTTCAGCTGACGGCGACCGTCCATCTTGCCGGTCATACGAGGGCCGGTTCGCTCAAAGCGATCGACTTGCTTGATGGCGATCGACTTGCTGACCCCGAACCGATCCGCCGCAGCCCTCTGAATCGCCCCTCACAGAACGACCACGTCGATCGCGCGGTCCCGCAAATCCCTCGAACAAGCTCCAGCTGTCCCCGTCGGCCTCCGCCCATCCAGCAAGTTGAACCGGAACGATACTGACCTGAGACTTATCGATTTAATTGAATGGCGTGACGCTTTAGGCTGGCGCGCCTATCGAGATCGCCGGCGGTTCTTAGCCCATCATCGCGCCGCGGCGCGCGCCTTTGCTTGCCACGTGGATTGATAGGCGCGAAGGCCGACAAACTCTCCGGGCGCATGCGACTTCAGTTCAACCCGACGCTCCGGCAAGTCGCCCGCAGGATTCATGAGAGCGAGCACGGCCGCGCCTGCGGCTGTTCCTTCCTGCAGCAGCGACGAAGAGACGCGTTGGCGCGGACGCAACGCCGCCAACAACGAACAAAAGAGGTCGTTGCGCGCGAACGGTCCGTCGATGACGATCGGCGAGCGCGACTCGAGCGCGTCGAGCGCCTCTGACGTCATCAGCGCGGTGTAGAGCGTGGCGAGGGACGCCCTCTCTGCGGGGGCGCCGGAGAACGGACCTTCAATCTGTCCCCGATTGCCGCTTCCAGCAACTGGGCCGCCGGTGTCGCTGAACGACGGCAGGGCGAACACGGAGCGCGCAATAATCGCTTCGATGTCCGGCGCCGAGGCCGCCGAGGGCGATGCGCCAGCAAGGAGCTTGCCAAATTCGCCGCCGCCGAAGAAGCCGCAGCAACCGATCGGGCGTCCGAATACATTCGTGAACGAAAACGTCTCCCGATTGGGATCGAGACGCAGGACATCAGTCTGACTTTCGAAGCCGATGATGAAGGTTCCGGTCGAAAGCAGCGCCAGCTCGTTGAAGCCCGCTGCGAGGTAGCGCAGATAATTGGCGTCGGAATCATGAATGCCGCAAAGGATGCGCCCGCGTCCGGAGAACGCCGCCGGTCGGAACTCCCGCTTCAGTTCGCCAATGTCATCCCAGGCCCGCGTCAGCGGCGCAAAGCGATCGGCCCAGCCACGCTGCCGAACGATCGAGGAAAGGTCGCCATTCAGAACGTCGAGAAGCTGCGACAACGCCCCCAGCGCCGTGACCTCGCAGGTCTGCCGTCCGCCCAGGCGGAAGGCGAGGTACTGGCTCCAGGTCATGATCGACCGCACCCGCGCGAACGCTTCGGGAAAGCCGGTCTCGAGCCAAAAGAGCTGCCTGCCGAGCGACAGCGCGGCGGGCCAGGTGTTGCAGAACGTCTCCGCGAAGGGCGGCGCGATCTTTGCGTAGCTTTCAGCGATCTCCGTCGGCGGCTCGGCGAGGTAATCCATAATCGGAGTCGCGAGCTCGCCCTGCTCATCGACGCAGCCGAGCGTCGAGCCGAAGGCGCTGACGACGATCACATCGACCGGTAGGACCCGATCGAGCTCGCCGATCGCGCCGGTCGCGAACTCGACGATCCGCTGCGCATCGACATGCCGATAAGGCGGGCCGTCGTGATGAACGGTTTCCGTCTTGCGCCGGGCGATCTCCTGCAGCCCGGCCTCGAAAAGGGCGACCTTGCTGTTGGTCGCCCCGATATCGACGACCGCAATGCCCCGGGGAACACGTGAAGTCATTTCAATCCACCCTGCCTTCGCGGCGAGGGAAACAACGTCGGCTTCCGCAACCGCCGCAGAAAAAGCATCCGCCACTTTCGCGCGGCGGCGTCACGTCCGTTGCGCCTCAGTTCATCTCCTGGCCGCCGGCGACGCTGAGCGCGACGCCGGTGATATACGACGATGCGTCGGAGGCAAGGAACGTCACGGCGTTGCAAACGTCGTCGTAAGTGCAACCGCGCTTCATCGGCACCTGGTCGACGTAAGCCTTGCGGACATCGGCGACGTCGCGGGAGCCGGGAACCTTGCCGGCGCGCAGGTACTGGACGAACAGCCCCTTGTCGGGGTCGGTCCACAGCGGCGAGTCGAGCAGATTGCCGGGGCAGATCGCGTTGCACCGCACGTTGTGGCGCGCCATCTCCAGCGCGACGCTTTGGGTGTGGCCGATGCAGCCGAACTTGCTCGCGGCGTAAGCTGAATTGGCGGCGCTGCCTTTCTTGCCCGACTTGGAGTTGATGTTGATGATCGAGCCGGAGCCTTGCTTCTTCATCACGCGGCAGGCGTGCTTGGTGACGAGGAAATATCCGAACAAGTTGACCGTCATCACCGCGCGCCATTTCTCGGCGTCGGCCTCGGCGATCGGCTCGGCGATCAGGATCGCGGCGTTGGAGACGACGACGTCGACGCGGCAAAAGTCACGCTCGGCGTCGAGGAACAGCTTTTCCACCTCGGCTTCGCGAGTGACGTCGACCTTGACGCCAACGACGCGAGCCGCGGTCGCCGCGGCGATCGCGGCGGCCGCCGACTCCGCGCCCTGTTCGTTGACGTCGGCGACGACGACGACGCATCCCTCGTCCGCCAGCCGTTCGGATATCGCCCGACCGAGCCCCTGCGCGCCGCCCGTCACGATGGCGACCTTACTGGCGAGCGACCCGCTCATGGCTTGGCGAACTTTTTCAGCAATGCCCTCTCCGCCTCGAGATTCCAGCGGCCGGGGCCGAGCGCTGAGTCGCCGCCGAGATCGCCGAGCGCCGTCAGCTCGAGACCGTGGCAGGAGGGATAGACGAGAATCTTGCCAGGCAGAAGGTTGTGCTCGACAGCGCGAATGCCGTCGATCGCCCCTTCTAGGCCCGACACCGCGGCGACGGAAAAATTCGTGTCGAGTTCGCGCGCGACGACTTTGGCCAGCACCTGCTGCATGTCCTTAAGTTCCGAGCCGCTGGTGCCGACGAAATAGAGCTGCTTGTCGACATAGGCGTCGAGGTCGACGGCGGCCGTCTTGTCGGCCGGGATGCCGGCGAAGACATTGATGATCGCCTTCGCCGCCGCCGCCGCGACCGCTTGCGCCACGAGAGCGGCGACGGGCGCCATCAGCACGACGTAGTCGAAGGCGACGCCCGGCGACGCCTTGGACGGATTGTAGGCGCGCAGCGTGACGCCGTTCTTCTTGGCGAGCGGCGAAGCGAGCGTCTCGAGCCCGGCGAGACGCTCGTCGTTGAGATCGCCGGCGTAGACCGTCACGCCCTTAGCGCCCTGACACAGGTCGCGGATGACGTGCATCGTCCCCATCGGTCCCGCCGCGCCGACGATGTTGATGTTGTCGCCGGGGCGGATCTCGGGACTGGCCGGAATCGCGGCGTAGGCCGCCGCCGGATCGCCGCCGGCGGTTCCGACGACGCGGATGCCGCCGTAATGGACTCGGCCGACCTGCGTCTCGACCTGTCGGCCGAACTTGCGGCCGCCCTGAACGATCGCCAGCAACCCGCCGGCGGCGAGTTTCGCGAACAGCCTCTCCGCTGTTACGGCGTCCGCGCCGCAATAGACGATGTCATCGAAGCGCGCGTCGGGCTGCGCCGTGACAGCGTCGCCGGTCGCGAAGACGACCGACCCCGGTCGGCCGGGGCATTTGTCGACGACGGCGCGGTCGACCGGCGCGTCGCCGACCACGAGCAGGCGACCGCCGGGCTTCAGCGTCCGTCGCTGGACTTCGGTGTAAGCGTTCTCGACGCAGGCCCACGGCTCGACTAGCGCCAGCGCCGAAGCCGACAGATCCTCGGGCGCCGGGATCAGCATCGACTCGCCGTCGGGCGAGGTGATGACCCGTTCGTCGAGCAGTACGTATTCCTGCAACCCACCCTCGAAATTGTAGCCGAAGGCGGCGTTGGACTTGTCGGTCGGTAGCCAGCGGTAGTCGGTTTCGACGATGAATCGCTCGCCGGTCTTGTAGCGGTCGACGCCCGCTCCGACTTTGACGACGCGAATGACCGCTTCGTGGCCGGGAACGGTCGGATTGTTCCCCGGCACGTAATTCGGCATCTCCGCCAGCGCCTGCGGGTCGAGACCGGTCAGGACTTCGGACTTGCGGCTGTGCAGGGAGAACTGCTTGAGCAGCTTGAGGTCGGAAAAGCACAGACCGACCGCCTCGACGCGCGCCAGCAGCTGATGCGGTCCCGGATCGGCGACCGGCTTGGCCGAATTGAACTCGAGCTCGTCGGGTCCGACCAGTTGCACGGCGCGCTCCGTGCGCGGAAAGTCGTTCATGGCGAGCCCCTCAGTCCAGTCGAGCGAACACGTGTTTCGGCGAGACTTCGGCGTCGAGCGCGCCGAGCCTCTCTTCGGCGCCGGGCCGCAAAGCGCGACCTGCCGCCGCATAGAATTCGTTCTTCGCCGCGAGCGAGGCGAAATGCGCCTTCGCCCATTCGCTGAGGTAGCCGAGCCCGCCCGCGCGCTGCAGGACCGAATGCGCGTAGACAATATAAGCGCTGCGCAAAAATGTCGGCGCCAGCGGCTTGAGTTCATCTGAAGAAAACGAATCGACGAACTTCTGCCCGGGCGTGTTCATCTCGGTGCCGGCGACAACGGGGAAGCCGCGCCGCTCGGCGAGCGCGACGACTTCGTACAGGTTCTTCGTCTTGGCCTCGGGTTTGCCCGGCGTGTAATTGCGGTCTGGAATGACGTTCAACGCCGCCGCCCCTGAGGCGACGGCGATATCGACGAAGTCCTCCATGCGCCGCTCGCCCTCGCTCGCGCCGTCGAGCCACGCGACGGTCGGGATCGCGCCGGCTTCGGCGACGAAGCGGTTCATCTTCGCCATCTCGGGAAACGATCCGCGATCGGGCGCGACATAGCCGACGCCGCCCTTCTTCATCGTCTTGGCGCGGATCAATCCTTGCATCTTCACGCTCTCCGCCGGCGCGCCGCCCAAGCGCGCCGTCAAGAACGCCGCGCGGCGCGCTGGGTCGGGGAATACGGCGGCGGCTTTGCGCTCGTAGGCTTCGCACAGGTGGCGTTCGGTCGCGTTTCCGCTCGGCGTCAGCGGCGCGACATCGCGATCGAAATCGAGCCGGACTGGGTCGAGATACGCGTTGACGCGTTCGATCATGCCGCGCGTCCGCTTCTCAGCGGCGGCGCGCATCTCGGCGAGGAAAGGATGCGACACGGCGCGCGGAAATCCGACGCCCATATTGTAGGCGACGCCCGGCTCGCCGGGAGAATTGATCTCGAGCGTCGCGAATTCCGGCACGAACACGCGCGACTCGAGGCCGGCGCAGCACTTCAGTCCGATTTGCCGCCCGGCGTCGATGAATTCGTCGACGCCGTCGAGGACGTCGAAATCGACGATGCCGGCGACCGCCAACCCCGCCTTGCGCGCCAGCCAGGCGAACTTCGACGGCGAATAACCATAGGCGTTGTAGGAGAAGAAGGTGTGGGCGTGGAGATTGACGTCGGCGCCCGGTTCGGGGAGCGCGTCCTCGCCGCGTTCGGCGGCGCGCCAAAGAGACGTCAGCGCCTCTGATCGCCGGCCGCGATCAAAGTCGTCGAGCTGCCGCTCCAGTCGGTCCGTCGCAATCATCGCCGTCCAACGCGCGACTGAGCGCGTCCTCCCGAAATCATATGCCTCCGCTGGGCGAAGGCCGAACCCCTACGCGCGGGCGCCGATCATGGCGCCTCCGCTTCCCATCCGCTAGCGCCGCCGCGGTGGAACATGGACGCTTTCGCCGCGCAACGCGTGAGCGGCCTCCATCCAGGCTTCCGAAAAGGTCGGATGCGCGTGGATCGTTTCGCCGAGCTCGCGCGCCGTGAACTCAGCGCGTATCGCCGTCGTCGCGGTCGCGATCAGTTCGGTGGCGTGCGGCCCCACCGCCGCGGCGCCGAGCAATCGCTCGGAATCGGCGTCGGCGATCCATTTGACGAAACCGGTCGTCTCGCCGGCGGCGAGGCTCTTGCCGAGGCCGGAGAAGCGGAACTTGCCGGTCTTGACCGGGCGCTCCAGCGCGCGCGCTTCAGATTCGCTCAAGCCGACGGTCGCGACTTCCGGCGCGGTGAAGATCACGTTGGGGACGAGCGTTTCGTGGCGGCGCGGCTTGCCCCCGACCGCGTTCTCCGCCGCCGTCAGACCTTGCGCGGTGGCGAAGTGAGCGAGCTGGGTCTTGCCGGCGACGTCGCCGATGGCGAAGATCGTCGCCGCCTTGGTGCGGCAATAGGCGTCGGCGTCGATGAAGCCGCGCGCGTTGGCCTCGAGCCCGGCGGCGGCAAGGTTCAGGCCTTCCGTCACTGGCCTGCGGCCAACGGCGTTGAGCAGCAGCTCGGCCCGCACGGTTTCGGCGCCGCAGCGGCCGCTGACGCCGTTGGCGTCGGCCGCGATGTCGCCGAGCGGATTGCTGGTCAGCACGCGGATGGCGAGCGCCTTTTCCATATGCGCGCGGACCTCGGCGCGCAGGTCGGCGTCGAGCAGCATCAGGATGTCGGCGAGCAGCTCGACGATCGTCACCTTGACCCCGAGCATCGCCGCCATCGACGCGATCTCGCAGCCGATGAAGCCGCCGCCGAGCACGGTCATGCTCTTCGGCAGCCGGTCGAGCGCGAGGAAGGCGCGGCTTTCGACGATCCGCTCGTGCTTCGGAATGAAATCGGGCGTCGCCGAAGTCGAGCCGGTGGCGATGATCGTCCGCTTTGCCCCGATCGTGAGATCGCCGTCGATGACGATCGTGTCGCGATCCTTGAACGCCGCCGAGCCCGAGAAGGACTTGACGCCGTTGGCCGTCAGCAGCTGCTTCACCCCGCCGCGCAGCTGGTCGACGACCTTGTCCTTGCGACGGACCATCGCCCCGTAGTCGAAGCTCGCGCCGCTGACGGAAACGCCGAAGGCCGCGGCGTCGCGGACACGGGTGAAGGCCTCGGCCGAGGCGATCAGCGCCTTGGTCGGTATGCAGCCCCAATTCAGGCACGTCCCGCCCAAGCGCTCGCGCTCGACGATGGCCACCGACGCGCCGAGTTGCGCGGCGCGGATGGCGGCGGGATAGCCGCCGGGCCCCGCGCCGATGACTACGACGTCAAAGCGCTCCACAGTCCGTTGTCCTCGAGCTTGTTCTTGATGCTGTTGACGAAGCGTGCGGCCGTAGCGCCGTCGATCAGGCGGTGGTCGGACGACAGCGTCATCTTCATGATCGGCCGGACGACGATAGCTCCGTCGCGCGCGACCGGCGTCGCGATCGTGCTGGACACCGCCAGGATCGCCGATTCGCCCGGATTGATGATCGCCGTGAAGTTCTCGACGTCGAGCATGCCCATGTTGGAGATCGAGAAGGTCGATCCGCTCATCTCGTCGGGCGCGAGGCGGCCCGCGCGCGCCTTCTCGACGAGCTGCTTGGAGCGCGCGCTGAGCTCCGCCATGGTCATTTCGTCGGCGTCGCGGATGACCGGGACGACCAGGCCCTGGTCGAGGGTGACCGCAACGCCCAGATGCACGCGGCTGCGCCAGCGGACGCTTCTGCCGTCCGTCGCGCTGTTCACCGCGGGAAATTCCTTCAGCGCGAGAACCGCGGCCTGCGCGATAAAGTCGGTGACCGTGTAGCGCACGCCGGCGGCGTTGAGACGGACGCGGCAGGCGAGCGCTTCCGTCATGTCGACTTCGACGGTGACGTAGAAGTGCGGCGCGGTGACGACGCTCTGGGTCAGGCGCTGGGCGATGATCTGCCGCATCTTGCTCATCGGCGCCGGCTTTTCGGCGATCGCGCGCTCGACGTCGGCGACTTCGATGCGCTTGCCGCCGCTGTCGTTGCGTAGCGCCAGCAGATCGACGCCTCGCTTCGCCGCCAACGCTTTGGCGGCGGGGCTGACGCGCAGGCTCGCGTAGTCGTGCGCCGCGAGATAGGCCTTCACGTCCTTCTCGACGATGCGGCTGTCGGGACCGCTGCCGACGATGGCGTGCGGGTCGATCACGCTGGCCTTGGCGAGCGCCGCCGCGCGCGGGCTGATGCGCAAGCGCGCGGGCGCGGCCGGGGCGACGAACGGTGTGGGCGCGACTGCGACGGTGGGAGATGCCGCAGCCGCGCCCGGCCCGGCGCCTGTGCGCGAAGGAGTCACCGTCCTCGCAGCTGGCGCCTCTCTCGCCGGCGCGGGAGGTTTCGGCGCCGACGTTGCGGGAATAGCTTCACCCGGTTCCCCGAGATAAGCGACGACGCTTTGCACCGGAACGCTGACCCCGGCCCCGACGACGATCTTGAGCAGCGTTCCTTCGCTGAAGCTCTCGACCTCCATGACCGACTTGTCGGTCTCGACCAGAAACAACATGTCGCCCTTGGCGACCGTGTCGCCCTCCTTCTTCAGCCACTCGACGACGGCGCTTTCTTCGGTCATCTGACCGAACTTGGGCATGACGATCGGCGTGACCATGGCGCGGCCTAAAGGATGGAGCAGGCAGCCGCGACCAGGTCGTCGACGCTGGGCAGGAAGGCCTGTTCCAGCACGTGCGATTGGGGCGAAATGCCGTTCTTGGCGCCGACGCGCAGGACGGGCGCGTCGAGGCAGTCGAACGCGAGTTGTTGCACCGTCGAAGCGATCTCGCCGGTGAAGCTGCCGATGTGAACGGCGGCGCTGGCGACGATACAGCGCCCTGTCTTCTCAACGGAACGGACCACCGTCTCGATGTCGAGCGGAATCAGGCTGCGCAGGTCGACAACCTCCGCCTCGACATTTCTTTCCCCCTTGAGCCAGTCGGCCGCTTTGAGGCAATCATGGACCGTCGGGCCCCAACTGACGAAGGTGATGTCGCCGCCCTCGCGTTTGATGTCGGCGACGCCGAGCGGCGCCAGATGCTCGCCCTCCGGAACCGGGCCTTTCATGCCGTAAAGCGACTGCGATTCGACGAAGAGAATCGGGTTGTTGTCGCGGATAGCCGACTTCAGCATGCCCTTCGCATCGGCCGGCGTCGACGGATAGACCACGTAGAGGCCCGGCATATGGCAGAAGAGCGATTCGAGCGTTTGCGAATGCTGTCCGCCGTAGCCCTTGCCGCTGCCCGCCGAGGCCCTAATGACCAGCGGCACTTCCGTCTGCGCCCCGCTCATGTAATGCCATTTGGCGGCTTGATTGCTGATCTGGTCCGACGACATCAGCGCGAAGTCGAAGTACATCAGCTCCACCACCGGCCGCAATCCCCTCATTGCCGCCCCGCAGGCCGTGCCGCAGATACAGGCTTCGCTGATCGGCGTGTTGAAGACGCGATGGCGGCCGAACGTTTCGAGCAGCCCCTTCGTCACCTTGAACGCGCCGCCATAGTCGGCCACGTCCTCGCCGTAGAACACGACGCGATTATCGCGCAGCATTTCTTCGGCCAGAGCCTCGCGCAGGGCGTCCTTGTAGGTAATCTCGCCATGGACGCGCTTCGACTCGGGCGTCGGCGCGTAGGTCTCGACCTTGGCGAACCGCGGCGGAACGATCTCGCTTTTCGTCTCCGTGTACATGAACGCGAGGACGTCCTTGACGTCGGGATCGGCGGCGTCGGCGGCGCGTTTGGCCGCGCGCGCGTTGCGCTCGGCGACGCGCTGCGCCACCGCTTCGATTCCAGCAGCGTCAAGCACGCCGGCGCCCATCAATTCCTTCTTGTAGGCCTCGATCGGGTCGACCGCCTTCCAGGCCGCCTCTTCCTCTTTGGTGCGATACTCGTTGCGCGGGTCGCTCAACGAGTGGCCCCAGTAGCGGTAACAGTCCGCCTCGATCAGCACCGGCCCTTTGCCTTCGCGGCAGAGCTTCGCGCCCCGCAACACCGCGTCGCGCACCGCCAGGACGTTCATGCCGTTGACGACCTCGGCGTGCATCGAGTTGTCGGCGAAGCCCGCGGCGCGCTGCGCCAGGCGGCTCACGCCTGACACTTCGTCGTCGGCGCGGCCCGTCATGCCGTAATGGTTGTTGCAAACCAGGAAGACGATCGGCAGGCCGAAGGCGCGGCCATCGGCGTAATGGTTGGTGAACTGGGCCTGGGCAGCGAAATTCAACGATTCGAGGACGACGCCGTTGGCGAACGCCCCGTCGCCGGCGAAGCAGCACACCACGCCGTCATCGCCGAAGTAGCGGCTGGCCAGGGCCGCGCCGGTGGCGATCGGCACGCCGCCGCCGACGATGGCGTTGGCGCCGAGATGCCCGACGGAAAAGTCGGCGATGTGCATCGAGCCGCCGCGCCCGCGACAGTAGCCTTCGTCTTTGCCGAACAGCTCGCCGATCGTTCGGTAGACATGCTGCTCGAGCGCCGCCTCGATCAGCTCCTCGCGGCTGTTCGCGCGGCAACCGGGCACGCGTGCGCGCAGCGTCTCCTCGTCCATCGCGCGTATGGCGACGGTGCCCTTGGCCAGACTCTCGCCGTGTCCTCGATGGGTGCTGGTGATGTTGTCGGCGATGCGCAGCGCCGAGCAGGCGCCGGCGGCTGTTCCCTCTTGACCGACCGACACGTGCGTCGGGCCGCGATAGTCGAAGTCGCGTATGGGATCGTAGGCGCCCGAACGCAGCTTGACGATCATTTCCTCGAATTCACGAATGACGAGCATGTCTTCGAGGATTGCAATCGCTTCCGCGGCGGTAAGCGTTTTTGCCTCCAGTTCCGACCGGAGACTGCCCTGATAGCTATACGCGGGGATCCTGCCGCAATCGATCACAAACGGATTGAACCGAGGCCGCATATCGCTTAGATGCGTAGCAGGCTCGGTCGTTATCTCGCCGTTCTTTTTCCGTTGCAGGGGTCGCACAGTTGGCACGAGAAATCCTTCCGGTCCTTGTCACTGCCGACGGCGCGGAAGCGCGCCACGCAGGCGGCTGATGCAGAGCGCGCCAAGGCCGGTGCGCGTCGCTTGAGCGTAATTGAAACCATACGCCTCGGTCAAAAGTGAGGAAGGGCGCGCGGCCCTTCCTCGATTTTCGATCTTGCCTCAGTCGTAAAGGACCGCGGCGATCTTGGGATCGTCGATGTTGGTCTTGTCGTAATAGTAGAAGCCCGTGTCGACGTCCTTGGGCAGCTTCTCGCCCTTGAGCGCCTTCACCGCCGAATCGACGACGCACGCGCCGATGCCGATCGGGTTCTGAGTGATCGCGCCCGCCATAAAGCCGGAGCGGATCTC
>JBEKBD010000035.1:0-22958 GCA_050015575.1 Roseiarcus sp.
GGCTCCGTGCGGTGCAACGCATTCGCTCGAAGGTGAAAGGCCACTCGGGCAGTTCGGAAGGAAGAGCCATCGCCCGAGACGCCCTTGCGAAACACGGGACTTATGGCGAACACTTCAAACACCTTTGCACGCTGATTGTCGATGACCTCCAAAGAATTATGTCGGCGCTAGGCGCGTAGCCTTGAGCCGTCGTCCATCGACTATCGCCACGCCGCCTATTTCTTCGCCGCCGCCGCTTCCGCCGCGGCTGCGGCGCACGCGGCGTCAACCAGCCCGGCGCCGAACTCGTCGGGTCGGGCGCCGCCGCCGAGCGGCGCGGCGGTGGCGACGAGCCATTTGCGGACCTCGCTCGGCGACGCGTTCGGGCGGCGCTCCAGCAGCAGCGCGACGACGCCGCGATCACGGCGACGCGGCCTCTTCGACTCCCGCAGATTAGCCCGCCCGACGGACAATTTGACGCATTGCCAACGTCCGTCGGCGGCGAAACGGTTCCTCTTGCGGGCGCCATCAGGCGCGCGCCGGCGGGCGCGGGTCGTACGCCGACGTCCTCGCCCCCGAGAAAGAGGCCGTCCATGAAAGCCGCCATCGTCCGCGCCGCGGGTCAGTCGCCGGTCTACGGCGACTTCGCCGAGCCGACGCCGGCGCCGGGCGAGAACCGCATATCAGTCGCGGCGGCCGCGCTCAGCCCGCTCGCCAGGGCGCGCGCCGCCGGCGCGCATTACAGCGTGTCCGGCGCCTTTCCTGCCGTGGCCGGGGTCGACGGCGTTGGGCGGCTCGACGACGGACGAAGGGTCTATTTCCTGCTGCCGAGAGCGCCGTGGGGCGCCATGGCGGAGCGCGCCGTCGCGCCCGTCGCCCATTGCGCGCCGGCGCCCGACGGGCTCGACGACGTGACGGCGGCGGCGATCGCCAATCCCGGCATGTCGTCGTGGGCGGCGTTCAAGGAACGCGCCAAGCTCGAGGCCGGCGAAACCGTGGTGATCAACGGCGCGACCGGCTCGTCCGGCCGTCTCGCGGTGCAGATCGCCAAGCATTTCGGCGCGAAGAGGGTGATCGCGACCGGCCGCAATCCCGACGCCTTGCGCTCGCTCATCGCGCTCGGCGCCGACGCGACGATTCCGCTCGGCGACGACGAAGCGGCGCTGGCGGATCGTTTCCGGTCGCACTTCGCCGACGGGATCGATGTCGTCATCGACTACCTCTGGGGGAACAGCGCGGAGCGCCTTCTCGTCGCCGCCGCCAAGAGTCTGAAAGAGGGCGCGTCGCTGCGCTTCGTCCAGGTCGGCTCGATCAGCGGGGCGAACATCACGCTGCCGGGCGCCCTTTTGCGCTCGTCGGCGATCGCGTTGATGGGCAGCGGCCTCGGCAGCGTGCCGCGCGACCGGCTGGCGGCCGACATCGGCGAACTGCTGCAAGCGGCCGCGACGAGAGGCTTCACAATTCCCGTCAGGGCCGTCCCGCTGTCGGACGTCGAGCGGGCGTGGGGCGAGAGCGGAAGCGCCGCGCGCACCGTGTTCACGATCGGCGCGCGCTAACTCGTCAGGCGCTGGAGCGGCGCCCCGAACGGCGGCGCGCCGCCTGCGCCCTAGTTCGCCGGCGCCGCCGCTTCCGCCGCGGCCGTCGCGCGCTCGGCGTCGACCAGGCCGGCGCCGAATTCGTCTTTGTCGCCGCCGCCGCCGAGCGGCGCGGCGGTGGCGACGAGCCATTGGCGGATGTCGCTCGGCGACGCGTTCGGGCGGCGCTCCAGCATGAGCGCGACGACGCCCGAGACCAGCGCGGCGGCAACCGAAGTCCCCGTCTGCAGCGCGTAAGCGCCTTGCGGCGCTGGCAGCAGCACGTCGACGCCCGGCGCGGCGACCGCGACGTAAGGGCCGACGTTGGCGTCGCGATAGAGCTGGTCGTCGGCGTCGGTCGCGGTGACCGCGAGCGCCGCTTCGTCGGCGGCGGGGTAGAGCGGCGGCGATTTCGGCCCGGCGTTGCCCGCCGCGGCGACCAACGTCACGCCCTTGGCGGACGCGGCGGCGAGAATCGCGTGCAGCGCCGGGTCGGGCGGGCCGGCGAAACTCATGTTGACGACGCGCGCGCGCTCCCGCGCCGCCCAGTCGATCGCCTTCGACAGCCACAGCGTCTCGCTCGTCGGCCCCGCGCCGTCGCCGTCGAACGCCCGCGCCGAAAGAAGGCGCACGTTGGGGTCGACGCCCTTCAGCCGCCCGTGCGCGGCGATCGCGCCGGCGATCGCCGTGCCGTGCTGCAGCGAGCGTGGCGGCGCGGCGCCGCCGATCGCGTCGAACCGCTCCTCGACCGCCCCTTGCAGATCGGGATGAGCCTCGTCGATGGCGGTGTCGATGACGGCGACGCGGACCGGCGCGGCCGGCGCCGATTCGACGACGGCGTCGACGCGCAGCTTGGCGAGCGAATATTGCGGCGGCGCGGGCGCCGGGGTCGGCTCGGCGGCGGCCGGGGCCGCGGGCGCCGGCTGCTGCGGCGCGTAGAGGTAATCGGGCTGAACGCCGGCGAGCGCCGGCTCGTAGGCGAGTTCGCGCACGACGGCCGCGACTTCGCGCCCGTCGGGGATGCGCCACAGGCGCACCGAGGTTCCCAGCAGCGCGATCGGCGCGGCTTCCGTTTCGATCAGGCGATGGCGCCGAGCGATCAACGCGACGAAAGCCGGCGGCGTCGCGGGGGAAACCTCGACGAGCACCTCGCCGCGCCGGAACCGCGTTTCGCCCGGCGGCGGCGGAAAGACGCGGGCGACGAACGGTTGCGCCGGCGGCGCCGGCGGGGGCGGCGAGCGAACCCAGGTTCGGCCGGGGCGCGACGGCCGCCGGGGCCCGCGGTCGCCCGCGCCTGGCGGCGGCGCGTTCGGCGCCGGGGCGGCCAGCGCGGCGCCGCCGAGGATCGGCGCGAGGCCGAAGATCGGGTGAAAGCGGCCGCCGGGCCAGATTCGCGTCGGATGCGGCGAGATCCGCGTCGGCAGCGGCAAGTCGGCGCCTTGCGCGAGCGCCGGCGCTGGGGCGAGGAGAATCGCCAGCGCGAGGCCGACGCCGAGGCGCGGCCAAGTCTTGCCGTCGAGAAAAATCTTGACGCCGACGTTCCGCATCGTCACGCCCTCGAAATCGCGCCGCGGACTTGCCCATCGGGCCGGCGCGACCAAGACGGCGAGCGCGCGAGGCCACCATAGGCGAAGCGCGCAGGCGCGCAAGCCGGCGGGTCCGCGCCGCCGCTTCCGCTCATGGGTCGCGGCGGGGCGGCGAAAGGTTCAATCGAAGCGCCGGCGGCGCGACGCCGCGCCTCGCCGCCGGCGCCGCCGTCACGCAAAGGAAAGGGCCGAAAGGATGGTCAAATTCGCCTTCGCCTTGATCGCGGCGCTCGCCATGGCCGCGGCGGCGCTCGCGCAGACGCCGCCGGCGCCGGGTTCGCAGCCCACGGCGTTCGCCTGCCCCAACATGCGAACGCTCGACTGCATGCCGATCGTGCCCCCCGAGCGCCGCGCGCTCTGCCGGGCGGAATACCTCGACTGGGCAGCCAAGCATTGTCCGGGACTGCAGGTCGTCTACTGATCCCGCCCGCGGACGGCTTTGCGAACGAGCCCGGATCGGGCGCGCTGTATAGGCGCTGACGCGCCGGACGCGATCAGCGGTCGCGTCTACAAGAGTCCCCGCTTGCGCAACAGCGCGTCCGGCTCGGGATCGCGGCCGCGGAAGGCGCGATAGGCGGCGCTGGGATCGCGCTTATTGCCGGCGGAATAGACGAATCGCTCCAGCCGCTCCGCCAGCGCCGGATCGAAAACGTCGCCTGCTTGCTCGAACGCCTCGAAGCCGTCGGCGTCGAGGACTTCCGACCAGAGATAGCTGTAGTAGCCAGCCGAATAGTCGTCGCCGCCGAAAATATGCTGGAAGTGCGGCGCGGCATGGCGCGTCGCGATCGCCGCGGGCATGCCGATCGCCGCGAGAGCGCGGCGCTCGAAGGCGGCGACGTCGATCTCTCCGGGGTCGCTCCGCCGGTGCAGCTCCATGTCGACCAGCGCCGCGGCGACGACTTCGACGACGGCGAAGCCCTGGCCGCAACGCTGCGCCGCCGGCAAGCGCGCGATCAGCGCCTCGGGCGCCGCCTCGCCGGTCCGATGATGGCGGGCGAAGCGTCGCAGCGTTTCGGGGCGCGTGAGCCAATGCTCGTAGAGCTGCGAGGGAAACTCGACGAAATCGCGCGCGACGTTGGTCCCCGACAGCAGCGGATAGGTCACGTCGGAGAGCATGCCGTGCAGCGCATGGCCGAATTCGTGGAACAAGACGTGCGCCTCGTCGAGGCTCAACAGGCACGCCTCGCCCTCGCCGGCGCGGGCGAAATTCATCACGTTGACGACGATCGGCGGCGCCTCGCCGTCGAGCTTGCGCTGATCGCGCAGCGAATGCATCCAGGCGCCGCTGCGCTTCGAAGGTCTGGCGAAATAATCGCCGATGAAGAGGGCGATCGGCTCGCCGCTGCGCCCGACGACCGTCCAAGCGCGCGCGTCGGCGTGATAGAGCGCGACGTCATGGCGCTCGACGAAGGAAAGGCCGAACAGGCGATGGGCGACGTCGAACGCCGCCGCGATCATCGCCTCCAACGGCAGATAGGCCTGCAATTCGCGCTCGTCGATTTCGGTGAGCGCCTTGCGGCGCTTTTCGGCGTAATAGCGCCAGTCCCATGGCTGGAGCTCGAAATTGCCGCCTTCGGCGGCGATCGTCGCCTGCAGCGCCTCGGCTTCGCGCTGCGCCTGCGCGCGCGCCGGCGCCCAGATGCGCTTCAGCAGCGCGAGCGCCGCCTCGGGCGTCTTGGCCATGGCGTCGTCGAGGCGGAAATGGGCGTAGCTCGGGAAGCCCAATAGCGCCGCGCGCTCGGCGCGCAGCCGCGCCGTCTCGCTCATGATCGCGCCGTTGTCGTGCGCGCCGCCGTTGGCGCCGCGGGCGAGAAAGGCGCGAAAGACCTTCTCGCGCAAATCGCGTCGCGCCGAGAAGCGCAAGAACGGTTCGACCGAAGAGCGCGAAAGCGTGACCGCGCGCATGGCCGGCGCCCCGCGCTCGGCCGCCGCGCGCGCCGCGGCGGCGAGGAAGCTCTCGGGCAGGCCGAGACAATCGTCGGGGCCGTCGAGGATCAGCGCGAAGGCCTTTTCGTCGGCGAGCACGTTCTGTCCGAACATGGCGCCCAGCGTCGCCAGCCGCTCGCCGATCGCGGCGAGCCGCGCCTTCTTCTCCGCCGCCAGCCCGGCGCCCGCGCGCACGAACGCCGTGCGCCAGCGATCGAGAACGCGCGCGGCTTCCGCGTCGAGCGCCAAGCCCGCCTCGGCGCCGCGCAGCGCCTCGATGCGGGCGTAGAGCGCATCGTCGAGCAGGATCGCGTCGCGCTCGCGCGCCAGGATCGGCGCGATGTCGCGCTCGATTTCCTCCAGCGCGTCGTTGCCGTCGGCGCCGACGAGAGCGAAGAACGCCGCGGAGACGCGCTCGAGCGTCTTGCCGGCGCGCTCCAGCGCTCGAATCGTGTTGTCGAACGTCGGCGCCTCGGAGTTGGCGACGATCGCAGCGATCTCGGCGCGCTTTTCGATCAGCGCCGCGTCGAAGGCGGAACGGAAATGCTCGGGCCGGATGCGCGCGAACGGCGGCGCGCCGAACGGACCGGTCCACGGGGCGAGAAGAGGATTGTCTACGACGGGAGAGAGGCGATCCATGCCGGCGAACTTGGGGCCTCGCCGGGGGTTTGACAACCGCCCGCTCAGCGGCTCCGCCCGCCGGTGAACGACCAGTGCGTCTGCACGATCTTCCACGTGCCGGCGCGCCGCGCGTAAACTTCTGTGCAGTTCCAGCGCATCGCCTCGCCGCTTTCGCTCCAGGAGACGAAATTGAAGGTCAGAACGATCGCTTCAGAGAAGGCCTGCGCCTTCGGATTGACGATCTCGAACCGCGCCGCGCCGATCTTGCCGCGCAGCGATTCGTAATAGGCCGTCAGCGCGGCGAGGCCGTCGAGCCGGCGGTCGAGAAACGGGTCGAAGTAGACGACGTCGTCGTCGCAGAGTTCGAGAAACCCCGAGGGGTCGCCGAGGCGCCAGCGCCTGAGCGCGGCCTGTTCGAGGGCGAGGATCTGGGTTTCGACGTCGTTCATGGTCCCTCCTCGCGCTCGATCAATATGGCGCGAAAATCGTTGACGTTGGTCAGCGTCGGCCCGGTGACGACGAGATCGCCGAGCGCGGCGAAGAACGAGTAGGCGTCGTTGTCGGCGAGCCGCTCCCGCGCCCGCAGTCCGAGCGCCGCGGCGCGCGCCAGCGTATCGGGCGCGACATAGGCGCCGGCGTTGTCCACGCTGCCGTCGACGCCGTCGGTGTCGCCGGCGAGCGCGTGGATGCGCGGCGCGCCGTCCAGCGCCAGCGCCAGGCCGAGCAGGAATTCGGCGTTGCGCCCGCCCTTGCCCTTGCCGCGCACGGTCACCGTCGTCTCGCCGCCGGAGAGCAGCACGCAAGGGGGATGCGGCGGCTCGCCGTGCCGCGCCGCGGAGCGCGCGATCCCGGCGAAGACCTTGGCGACCTCGCGAGCCTCGCCCTCGATCGCGTCGCCGAGCAACACCGGCGCGACGCCCGCCGCCCGCGCCGCCTCGGCCGCCGCGCGCAGCGACATTTGCGGCGTGGCGATCAGAATGTTGGACACCGCGGCGAAGCGTGGGTCGCCGGGCTTGGGGGTTTCCGACGCGGCGCTCTCGAGATGGGCGAGGACGCGCGCCGGCGCGTCGATCCGATAGCGCCTGAGAGTCGCCAGCGCTTCGGCCGAGGTCGAGGGATCGGCGACGGTCGGCCCGGAGGCGATGACGGCGAGATCGTCGCCGGGGACGTCCGAGATGACGAGACTGACGACGCGCGCCGGCGCCGCCGCCAGCGCCAGTCGGCCGCCCTTGATCGCCGAGAGATGCTTGCGGACGCCGTTCATCTCGGCGATGTCGGCGCCGCTCTTCAGCAGCGCGCGGGAGATCGCCCGCTTGTCGTCGAGGCTCAGGCCCGGCGCCGGCGCGGCGAGCAACGCCGAACCGCCGCCCGATATCAGGCAGAGCGCGAGATCGTCGGGCTCGAGATTCTTCACGCATTCGAGAATGCGCAACGCCGCCTTCTCTCCCGCGGCGTCGGGCACGGGATGGGCGGCTTCGACGACCTCGATGCGCCGGGTCGGCGCGCCATGGCCGTAGCGGGTGACGACCAGGCCTTCGAGCGGCCCGTCCCAGGCCGCTTCGACCGCGGCGGCCATCGAGGCGGCGGCCTTGCCGGCGCCGACGACGATCGTGCGCCCCTTGGGGCGCGCCGGCAGGAAAGACGCGAGTCGCTTGGCCGGCGAGGCGGCGTCGATCGCGGCGCGAAACAGGCCGGTCAGAAAGGCGCGCGGTTCGTCCATGCTCTGCCGACTTTTCCCCTGGGCGCCGAGCGCGTCGGCATCGGGATTGCGGCGCCACGTTACTTAGCCGCCTGTCGCCGATCAACGCCTCGCCGCTGACGGGTCGAGCAAGCCGGCGGCGCCATGCCGTAATCCCGCGTCATTTCTGTCCTTCGCGGCGATTATTCCGCCAACCGAGGCAAAAGATGCTATAGCGGCGGCGAAGCAAGAGCGCCGAGTTCGGCGGCTCTTGAGCTGCGGCGATCGATTGGGCGCCTCGCGCCCACGCTCGACCAGCGTCAGATTGGAGATATTTTGCTCGTTCTCGTCCGCGACAACAACATCGAACAGGCGCTGAAATTCCTCAAGAAGAAAATGCAGCGCGAGGGCATCTTCCGCGAAATGAAGCGTAGGTCCGCCTACGAAAAGCCGTCGGAAAAAAGGGTGCGGGAGAAGGCGGAGGCCATTCGCCGCGCCCGCAAGCTCGCCCGCAAGGTCGCCATTCGCGAGGGCCTGATCGCCGCGCCCAAGCCGCGCGCGCCCTTGCCCGGCCGCGCCAAGCCCGCCTTCGCCCAGGGATAGAGCGCGCCACGCTCGGGCGGAATCGGCAGCGATGTCATTGCCGCGGATCGCCTCACCCGTGCGCCGCGGCCTTGCGCGCGTGGATGAACAGGCGGGGGTAGAGGAACAGCAGGCTGCCGTCGGGATCGGCGTCATAGGCGTCGGCGAGGTCGCGCTTGTAGCGCTCGAGGAATTCGTCCTGTTCGCGCGCGTCGAGCGGATCGAGGAACGGTCTGAGCGCGCCGCTGCGGAACCAGTCGACCACCTCGTCGACGCCGCTCAAGGGATGGACGTAGGTCGTCTCCCAGATGTCGAGCTTGACGGAGAGCGGCTTCAGCCATTTGTAATAGTCGACGTGGGTGCCGATGACGGCGCGCGTCTCGGCGATCGGCGCCAGACGGCGGGTCCACGGCCCGTCGGCGGCGATCATCCGCATCAGCGAGTGGCTCGGCTCGTGCAGGTTGTCGGCCATCTGCACCGCCAGCACGCCGCCCTCGGCGAGGTCGCCCATCAGGCGGGGAAACAGCGTCTCGTGTTTGTGGTGCCATTGCAGCGACGAGTTGGCGAAGATCAGGTCGGGGGGCTGACGCGGCCGCCATTCGGCGATGTCGGTCTGCTCGAAGGTCATGCCCGGCAGGCTGCGGCGCGCTTCGGCGAGCATCGGCTCGGAATTGGAGACGGCGACGATCTCCGCTTGCGGGAAGCGTTCCATCAACATGCGCGTGCTGGAGCCGGGGCCGCAGCCGAGATCGACGATTCGCCGCGGCGTGATGTCGATTCGCGCGAGCAGGTCGAGCGCCGGCTGGGCGCGCTCGGCCGCGAATTTGAAGTAGAGCGCGGCGTCCCATTCGGTCGTCAGCCTAGTTGCGGCTTTCGCATCCGCGACGCGCGGCGCCTGCGTCATCTGCGTTGTTCCTCTCGTCGATCCGCCCGCGGCGCTCCGCGCGCTGCGGAACGAACGCCGGCGAATTCCGCCGCCATTCTCCCGACGGCCGCCGGCCCAAGCGCAACTTGCGGCTTTTGGCGGTTCTTCACAAGCCCGAACCGCTGAAGAGGGGGTCGCGGGCGCCCTTTTCGCGGCGCCGCCTGCGGCGGTCGAAGACCCTTGACGCCAGGGCTCGGCATTGGCGACCCGTCATGCCCGTCGCCGGACTTGATCCGGGGATTGCGCCGGGCGCCCCAGAATTACGAATTACGAATTACGCGAATTACGGTGACAGTGCACTTTATTGACGAAGGACGAGCGGCGTGTCAGCATGTCGGTCATGGCTCGTCTGGCTCGCGTCGTCATTCCCGGCTTGCCTCACCACGTCACGCAACGCGGCAATGGAGGCGCGCGGACGTTTTTCGGCGACGCCGACTACGCCTACTACCGCGATCTCCTCGGCCGGCATTGCGGCGAGGCCGGCGTGGAAGTCTGGGCTTGGGTGCTGATGCCCAATCACGTCCATCTCATCGTCAACCCGTCCGATCCGGACGGCCTGCGGCGCGCGCTCGCCCAGGTCCACCGGCGCTACGCCGGATATGTCCATGCGCGCCAAAAGAAGACCGGCCATTTCTGGCAGGGCCGGTTTGGCGCGGTGGCGATGGACGAGGCGCATCTGGCGGCGGCGCTGCGCTATGTCGCGATGAACCCCGTGCGCGCCCGCCTGGCGCAACGGCCGCAGGACTGGCCCTGGTCCAGCGCGCGGGCGCATCTGAGCGGCGTCGCGGACGGCGTGACGCTTCTCGCCCCGGTGCGCGATCGCTTTCCCCGCTTCGCCGATCTTCTCGAAGACGCCGCGCTCGACGCCCTGCAGACGCCGCTGCGGCAAGCCGAGGCCATCGGCCGCCCGCTCGGCGACGCCGCCTTCCTCGCCGCGCTGGAGGCCGCTGCGCAGCGCCGCCTGCGCCCGATGCCGCGCGGCCCCAAATCAAAAGAGCGGGGTTAGGCGGACGGAACGAGTTACGTCCACTGTCACCGTAATCCCCGCCCCGGGGCCATCAATGTCGCGATGATCGCCTTAGGCAAGACTGCGCGGATCGTAGGGTTCGTCGGGGGTGAATTCGCCGGCGGAGGCACGCTCGTGCAGGTCCCAGGGCGAGGCGCCGGCCTTGCGCTCCGCAATCATCCTGTCGAGGTCAATCTGCGAACGTCTCGGACGGTCACCGATGGGCGGGGCGCTCCGCATATGCTCCGTCGCCGTCCATTCGTCGCCGTAGTTATTGACATTGAGTTCAACGCTGTTCCGGTCGGGATCAGTGTAATAGAGGGCCGTCTGCAGGCCTTCGTCGACCGCCATCACCGGCAGAATGCCCAGGCCCTTGAGACGCGCGTAGGTCCCGAGCAAATCGTCGAGGGTCTGGTATTCAAATGCGACGTGTTGCACCCGAACATGGCGCAGTTTCTCGGGATCGACCATCGCGCCCGGGGTTTCGAAGAATGCAATGCGATGATGAACTTCGTCGTTGCCGACGAAGGCAAAGGCGGAAAATGGCGCCCGCCCTTGAGCCAGGGGCGGCAAGGAGGCGCGGTGGTTGACCGTCATGCCGAGGACCTTCCGATACCAGTCGATCGTGGCGTCCAAGTTTGCGGTCGTCAGGCCATAGTGCTGCAACTTCGGATGGACGATGATTTCGGTGTTCACTCTCGGTCTCCCGTCGGTTGTTCAATTCGGTTAGGTGCCATACAAATAAGTTAGGATCCTGACAAAATCAACGAGCCTCTCGCAAATGTGATCGATAGGGAGCGGCGCGTTGACAATCAAATAGTTAGGCGCCAAACCGATTTGCGGGGGAGATCGATGGACGACCGGCATACCCGCAAACGTGGCTCGGGACCGCCGCACGCGGTCATGGAGGAGATTCGCAAGCGCCTTTCCGCAAGGGAGGCGCAAGGGATGGAGGCGGTCTTTGCGCTACGCGCGACTGCGCAACAGGCGGATAACCTGGTCGGCGAATGGATGACGGACACGGTGGGATCGGTCGCGCGTTACCAGATCTTGATGGCGCTGTGGGCGACCAAAGGAAACGGAATCCCGCATAAAGACATCGTCGAAGCGATGGGCGTGACGCGAGCCACGGTCTCGGGATTGATGGCGGCTCTCGAACGCGAGGGCTTCGTCAAGTCCACTGAGGATCAGGACGATCGCCGGCGACTGATCGCGCGCCTCACTCCACGGGGCGAGGCCGTCATCGAAACGGCGTTTGACGTCAACTTGGCCCGATTTCGCACGCTGTTCGCGTCGCTGTCAGCGGCCGATCTGACGCATTTGACGGCGCTGCTAAAGCGCGTTCGCGACGGCTTTGCAGCCCGCCAGTGAGCGCCATTCTCTGAGCTCCGCGCCGGGGCAATAGGGTCCACCCGGGCGCGGCGAGACCGCTGTGACGGGGTTCCGCGTCCCGGCTGTTGCCAGCTAATCAACGGTTACGGTTACGCGGTTACGGTGACACGGTTACGGTGACAGTGCACTTTACCGCTTATTGCTCGCCGCCGCTGGCGAGCGAGGTCCTCGCCGCCTGCTGCAAAACGGAAGGAACGCTCTTCGCCGGGCGGAATGCCGGAAAAGCGCGCCGCAACCCCTTGAAAGCAAACGCACGCGTCCGAAAACAGCGCCTCGGCCTTCTCGCCCCCGCGCCACCCCCCGCGCTTGCGCCCCCCGCGCCTTCCTGCCAAACACGCGGGCGCCTTCCCTCATGAGAGGAGCGCTTCGTGACGCACGCCGCGGCCGCGCGAACCGGCGGACAAATCCTGGTCGATCAGCTCGTCGCCCAGGGGGTCGAGCGGCTCTACTGCGTGCCGGGCGAATCCTATCTCGCCGCGCTCGACGCGCTCGTCGACGCGCCGATCGCGGTCACGGTCTGCCGGCAGGAAGCCGGCGCGGCGATGATGGCGCTGACCGAGGGGCGGCTGACCGGGCGGCCGGGAATCTGCTTCGTCACCCGCGGCCCCGGCGCGACCAACGCCGCCCACGGCGTCCACATCGCCGAGCACGACTCCGCGCCGATGATCCTGCTGGTCGGCCAGGTCGAGCGCGCGATGCGCGGGCGCGGCGCCTTCCAGGAAATGGACTATCGCGCGCTGTTCGGCTCGACCGCCAAATGGGCGAGCGAGGTCGACCATCCCCAGCGCCTGCCCGAAATCATCCAACGCGCGTTCCATACCGCGATGCAAGGGCGCCCCGGCCCGGTGGTCGTCGCGCTGCCCGAGGACGTGTTGACCGAAGGAGCCGCGGTCGCCGACGCGCCGCGCGTCGAGCCGGCGGCGATCTGGCCCGGCCAGACCCAGATGGCCGAGCTGCAGAAGCTGCTGTGGGCGGCCAAGAACCCGATCGCCATCGTCGGCGGAGGCGGCTGGAACGAGCGCGCCGGCGCCGCGTTTCTGCGCTTCGCCGAGCGCTTCGAGCTGCCGGTCGCCGCCTCGTTCCGCCGCGCCAGCCTGATCGACAACGGCCATGCCTGTTACGTCGGCGAGATCGGCATCGGCCCCAACCCGAAGTTCAGGGCGCGCATCGAGGCGGCCGACCTGGTCCTCGTCGTCGGCGGCCGCATGGCCGAAACGCCTTCGCAAGCCTACACGCTGCTCGGGGTCCCCGAGCCGCGCCAGGCGCTGGTCCACGTCCACGCCGATGCGTTGGAGATCGGCCGCGTCTATCATCCGCGCCTCGGCATCGTCGCGACGCCGCCGGCGTTCGCGGCGGCGCTCGAAGGCCTCCAGCCGCCGAACGCCATCCTCTGGAGCGAGGCGACGCGCGCGGCGCGCGCCGAATATTGCGCCTGGAGCGACGCGGCGCCGGCCAATCCGGGCCGCGTGCAGCTCGGCGAGATCATGCTGCGCTTGCGCGAGGCGGCGCCCGAAGCGATCTTTACCAGCGGCGCGGGCAATTTCGCGATCTGGCCCGGCCGCTTCTTGCGCTTCCGCCGCTTCAACCAGCAGCTCGGGCCGGTTTCCGGCTCGATGGGCTTCGGCGTCCCCGCCGCGGTCGCCGCCAAGCGCATCTTTCCCGAACGCATGGTCGTCGCGTTCTCCGGCGACGGCGACTTTCTGATGAACGGGCAGGAATTCGCCACCGCCGTGCAATACGATTTGCCGATCGTGGTCGTCGTCGTCGACAACGGCATGTTCGGCACGATCCGCATGCACCAGGAGCGCGAATATCCCGGCCGGGTCAGCGCCACCCAATTGCGCAACCCCGATTTCGCGGCTTTAGCGCGCGCGTTCGGCGGCCACGGCGAAACGGTCGAGGACACCAGCGCATTCCTGCCCGCCTTCGAGCGCGCGCTTGCCTCCGGCAAGCCGGCGATCCTGCACCTCAAGGTCGACCCGGAAGCGATTGCGCCGACCGCCACCTTGAGCGCGATCCGGCAAGCCGCGCTGCGGCGCCGCGGGCAAGCCTGAGCCGCGCGCGATGCCCGATCTCTGGCTGACGGTCGGCGCGGTCGGCCTCGGGGCGATGGCGGCGGGCTTCGTGCAAGGGGCGTCGGGCTTCGCCTTCTCGCTGGCCGCAATGGCGCTATGGGCGTGGACGCTGCCGCCGCCGATCGCCGCGCCGCTGGCGGTGTTCGGCGCGCTGCTCGGGCAGGCGGCGAGCCTGGCTTCGGCGCGCGACGGCTTCGACCTCAAGCGCATCGCGCCGCTGGTCGTCGGCGGCGCGCTCGGCGCGCCGATCGGCGTGTTCCTGCTGCACAACGCCGATTCGCTGCGCTTCAAGCTGGCGATCGGGACGCTGCTGACGCTCTACGGCCTTTACGGCCTGCTGGCGCGCCATCCCCCGCGCGTCAAGGCGGGCGGCGGCGGCCTCGACGCGTTCGTCGGCGTCGTCGGCGGCGCGCTCGCCGGCTTGGGCGGCATGTCGGAGGCCCTGCCGCCGATCTGGGCGCGCGTGCGCGGCTGGAAACGCAATCTCGAGCGCGCGGCGACGCCGGTCTACGCCATCGCGACGCTGGCGCTGACGCTTGGCCTCTACGCCAGCACGGGAACGCTCGATGCGACGGCGTTTCGCCTGTTCGCCTTGGTCGCGCCGGCGATGCTGATCCCTTCCTACATCGGCGCGCGGCTGCGTCGACGCGGCGGCGAGGAGGCGTTGACGCGGGTCGCGCTGGCGCTGCTGCTGGTCTCGGGCGTCGCCCTGCTCGTCGTCGGCGGGCGGGCGCTGCGGGCGAGCCGATAGGGTTGCGCGAGGCGAAGAGGGCGTTCTAGATGGCTGGGGAATCGAGACGACGAGGCCGCCCATGAACGTCGACGAAGCCTTGCGCCAGTTCGCCGAGGCCGAGGAAACGCCGCGCGCGGCGATGCAATGGGCGCTCGACCATTGGGACGAAGCCTCGCCGCGCTTCATCGCCAGGTTGCGCGCGTTCGCCGCCGGGGCGGTGCGCTCCGAGGAGGCGATGGACGAACTTTTCGTCATCGTCCATCTCTGCGGCGAAAAGCGCGACGGGCGCGCCTATGCGCCGCTGTGCCGGTTGATCGGCAAGGGCGGCGAGGCGATCGAATTCCTCGGCGACGGCGTGACGGAGACATTGAGCGGCATTCTCGTCAACGTCTGCGACGGCGACCTCGAGCCGCTGATGCGGGCGATCGAATCCGAGGACGGCGAAGAATTCGCGCGCGCGGCCGCGCTCGAGGCGCTCGGCTATCTCGTGCGCGCCGGCAACGTCCTCGGCGACGGCGAAATGCGCGCCTACCTCGGCCGGTTGCAGCGCGAAATGAAACCGCGCGGCGCTTCCTATGTCTGGGCGGCCTGGGGGGCGACCGCCGCCAATCTCGGCTACGACGATCTCAGGCCCGCCGTCGCAGCCTTGGGCCAGCAAGGGTTCATCGACGAATTCGAATTGAGCTTGGCCGATTTCGACGAGCGTGCGCGCCTCGCGCGCGAGGACGGCGCGGGGCTCGCCGGCTTCGACGCCGACGGCGTCGGTCCGTTCGACGACGCGATCGAAACGCTCGCTGCATGGACGTCAGACGACTATGACGAAGGGGAAGCGGACGAGTCGTCGAGCGCTTAAGGCGTCCGCCGTCAACTCGTTCCGCGGCGGGGGGTCCGTCGGCGAACGCGAAACGGCCGCCTCGCCCGACGGGCGAAAGCGGCCGTTTGCATCGGCGCTTCGGCCGCAGCGCGTTCCGCCGGCGGCCGAGCTTCACGCAGGAACGCGAATTACTTCGCCGGCGTGGCGGTGGGCTTCGGGGCCGGCTTCTTGACCATGGTCTTGGCCTTCATCGGGGCCTTGTGCATGACCTTGGCCTTCATCGGGGCCTTGTGCATGGTCTTGTGCATCATCTTGTGGGGCGCCGCTTTGGCGGGCGTGGCGGCCGGGGTCGGCGAGGGAGTCTGCGCCATCGAGGCGACAGGCGCGAGAGCGATAGCGGCCCCCAGGCCGATCGCGGCAAGTGTCTTCAGCATGTTATTTCTCCATTGCGAGTCTGCGAACACAGTCATCGACTCGTCTATCCCATGCCTAATCAAACATGAATTGGCGATGAACGATGCGCGGGTCGGCGCCTTGCGGCGCGCGGGCGGCCTCGATTCGTCTGCGACGATCTGACGCGGCCTCGTCGAGACGGCCCGCCGCCCGGGTTTGACGCCGGCGCGACGCCTCCGTAAGAAGCGGCGGAGCGGCGCCCATGTCCCATAACAGTTTTGGCCATCTCTTCCGCGTCACCACCTTCGGCGAAAGCCATGGGCCCGCGATCGGTTGCGTCGTCGACGGCTGCCCGCCGCTGATCCCGCTCGACGTCGCCGACATCCAGGCCGATCTCGACCGGCGTCGTCCGGGAACGTCGCGCTTCGTCACCCAACGGCGCGAAGCGGACGAAGCGCGGATTCTCTCCGGGGTCGTGATCGACGAGCGCAGCGGCCGCCAGGTGACGACCGGGGCGCCGATCGCCGTCCTGATCGAAAACGTCGATCAACGCTCCAAGGACTACAGCGACATCAAGGACAAGTATCGGCCCGGCCACGCCGACTACGTCTACGACGCAAAGTACGGCGTTCGCGACTATCGCGGCGGCGGGCGCTCCTCGGCGCGCGAGACGGCGGCCCGCGTTGCCGCCGGGGCGATCGCCCGCAAAGTCGCGCCCGGGGTGCGGATTCGCGGCGCGCTCGTCCAGGTCGGCAAGCTGAAAATCGACCGCGCGCGTTGGGACTGGGACGAGGTCGCCCGCAATCCGTTCTTCTGTCCCGACGCCGAAGCGGCGGCGCGTTTCGCCGATTACCTCGACGACGTGCGAAAGGCCGGCTCTTCGGTCGGCGCGGTGGTCGAGATCGTCGCCGAGGGCGTTCCGGTCGGGTGGGGCGCGCCGATCTACGGCAAGCTCGACGCCGAACTGGCGAGCGCGCTGATGAGCGTCAATGCGGTCAAGGGCGTGGAGATCGGCGACGGCTTCGCCGCGGCGGAGCTTTCGGGCGAAGAGAACGCCGACGAAATGCGCGCGGGCGCCGAGGGCCGACCGAGGTTTCTCTCCAACCACGCCGGGGGAATCCTCGGCGGGATCGCCACCGGCCAACCGATCGTCGTGCGCTTCGCGGTCAAGCCGACCTCGTCGATCCTATCGCCGCGCCGCACGGTCACCAGCGCAGGCGAGGAGACGGAGATCATGGTCAAGGGTCGGCACGACCCGTGCGTCGGAATCCGCGCCGCGCCGGTGGGCGAGGCGATGGTCGCCTGCGTTCTCGCCGACGCTTTTCTTCGCCATCGCGGCCAGACCGGCCGATAGGACCCGCTTCGAGCCCGGCTCGGCGGCGAGCCTCGAAGACGCGCGTTCGGCGCGGCGATCCGCCGGCGGCCCGCCCGCCGCGTCGCTCAGAAATGCACGCTCGCGCCGATGCGCACCACGTTGGTCGACGTCGTCAGCGACTGCGGCGCGGAGGGCGTCGCATAGGTCGCGCCGCCGAAGTTGTAGCGCAGCAATTCGGCCCGTAGCGTAACGTTGCGGGTGATGGCGTATTCGGCGCCCGCGCCGAAGGCGACGCCGTCGACGGTCCGGTTGGTGGAGACGCCGAGGTCGCGATAGTCGGTCGTCGACCAGGCCCAGCCGAGCGTGCCATAGGCGAGCAAATTGCCGAACGCGTAGCCGCCCTTGACGCGCGTCGAGGACAGAAAATCCTGGTCGAATGACGCCGACCCCAGCGTTCCGCTGCGGATCGCGCTGAACATCGCATCCGCTTCGACGCCGCCGACGACGCTGCCGGCTTGAAAATTATAGCCGATATGCGCGCCTCCGGCGGGGCCGGAGATATTGGCCGAACTCGCCGCGCCCAGCGCGACCCCGAAATCCGGGCCGAGCTCGACGCCCGAAAAATCCGCGCCACGGGGGCCGGTGTTGGTCCGATTGAATTCGTCCGCCTCGGCGCCCGAGGCGGCCAGCAGAAGGGCGAGCGGCAGAAGCGACGAAGCGAGGCGACGCATGGCATGGGCTCCTCAGGTCCGTCTCGCGAGCGGACTTCGAGAATTTTACCCTTCTTCTTCACGCTTCGTTCGCCAAACTCGAATCAGCCCCAACAAAGCGTTAAAGCCCGACAGGCGGCGGAAATTTCGGCCGCGGCGGCGGGCGATGAGCCTCATCGGACCGCTCGAGCGCCGTATGGCCCGGTTCCGCCCATGAATCGGCGTTCGCCGCGCGGAGACGCTTGCGCCGAAGAGCGCTGCGGGGGGAAGATGATCCGAGCCGCGAGTCGTCATCGGTCTTCACGCCGGCGTCGGCGCGGGGGGCGGGGAGAACGGCCATGTTCGGGAAAATCTTGCTTCCCATCGATATCGCCGAACCGGAAATCGCCAAGATGGCGATCGAGGCGGCCGTGGGCATGGCCAGCGCCTTCGCTTCGGATATCCGGCTGATCCACGTGACGAGCCCCGTCGTCGTCGCCTCGCCGATGGCGGTGATCCCGCAGTCGGTCTACGACCAACTCGGCGTCTACGAGAAAGCGGAACTCGAGCGCATCGCCGCATCGATCGACCGGCCGAAGGGGACGGTCGACGCCGTCGTGCGCATCGGCGGCGTTTATCCCGAGTTGCTCGCCGAGGCAGAGGAATGGCCGGCCGATCTCATCATCGTGGGCGCGCACAAACGTTCGATGGCGACCTATCTTCTGGGCTCGACCGCCGCCGCCATCGTTCGCCATGCGTCCTGCACGGTGATGGTCGTGCGCAGCGGCAGGAAAGCCGCGTTGCTGTGATTGGCGGGCGAGGCCGGCTCGCCGCGCCGGCGAGAGAAACGCCGTTGGCAGGAGAGATCCATGACCGAGACCGTCCGTTCCGCCTTGAAGAAAGTGACGCTGCACGCCGCGCGCTCGAAGGAGTTTCCGGACGGTTCGATCCGGCACGGCTACCAGTTCGCCGCGCCGCTGACGCAGGAGGGACGGATCGACGTGGAGGCATGGAAGGCGCGTCGCGGCGAATGCATCGTCCACCGCTTCTGGGGCGACGAACCGTCCCAGCGCGGCCTGCTGGCGCATCGCCCGGGCGGGCGGGGCGGCTCGACCTGGGCGTTCGAATACGGTCGCGGCGTCGACCTCGCCGACGAAGAGGCCGGCTATCGTTTCGGCGACCACATCTTCAAGGTCGGCGAATACGTGTCGGTTCGTGAAGAGGGCCAGCTGCGGCCGTTCCGAGTCGTCAGCGTCGTCTGACGCGCCGGGGCAGGGGTCTCAGGCGGCGAACGCCTCTGCGGCAAAGCGCTCGACGTCGTCGTAGAAGCGGTCGGCGTAGGCGTTGAGGCGATGCGGCGCGTGGCCGCTGCCGAGATAGCGAATGATCCGTGCGCGCGGATTAGTCGCCTTGAGCCGCCCTTCGTGGCCCTCGAGCAGCGCCGCGCCGCAGGCGGGATCCGCCTGGACGATAAAGGCGGGCCGCAAGAAGGGCTTCGCCGTCTCGACCGCGGACAACGTCGCGCCGGCAGTCGCGCCGGCGATGCCGTCCCAGCAGCGCAGGTCCATTCGCTGCAACGCCGAGGCTTGACTGAGAAGCTGCCGCGGCGACGCATGGTCTCGCGCCAAGCCGCCGGCCGACGAAGGCGCGCCGGCGACGAATTCGAGATAGGCCGCCAGCGGCGCCTTCGCCTCACGCAACGCCGTCTGACGCGCGTGCAGCCCGGCGAACAGCTTAGGGAAGGGCGAACCTTCGAATACCGCTTGATCGCCATGGAACCACGGCGGATCCTCGAGCAGCGCCGCGCGAAGCTTCGAATCGGCGGATTGAGCGATCGTCCCGGCCACGACTCCGCCGAGGGAATGGCCGACGACGACCGGCGGCCGCCCGATCGCGTCGAGCGCCGTCAAGGCGTCGGAAACATAGTCGGCGAGCGCGTAGCTCGCCGCATGGTCGGAATGGCCGTGGCCGCGGAAATCGAGCGTCCACACTTGGAAGCTTTGGCCCAGGCGGGCGACGCCTTCCTCCCAGGTGTCGCGGCTCAGCGCCAGGCCGTGGAGGAACAGGAGCGGCGGCGCGTTCTCCGCCCCATGTATGGAAGCTGCGAGCTTCAGCGATCTGTTGACGAGGGTCACATCGGTCATGTGCGCTCTCATTCGCGACAGCGGCGCCTCACCGCGGCAGAACGGTCGCGCCCATCAGCGCCTCGTCGATCGCGGCGGCGCATTGGCGCCCTTCGCGGATCGCCCACACCACCAGCGACTGGCCGCGCCGCATGTCGCCGCACGCGAAGACCTTTTCGCGGCTGGAGGCGTAGCGCCTCGCATCGGCCGCCACATTGCCGCGCGCGTCGAGCGCGAGGGCGAGTTCGCT
The DNA here is from genome assembly GCA_050015575.1 of Roseiarcus sp. Classification (GTDB taxonomy): domain Bacteria; phylum Pseudomonadota; class Alphaproteobacteria; order Rhizobiales; family Beijerinckiaceae; genus Roseiarcus. The sequence continues at coordinate 19,662 of JBEKBD010000035.1, forward strand.
CAGCATCCCCTCGCGCGTCGGCCCGAGGAAGCCCATCGCCAGCAACACGAGATCGGCCTTCAAGGCGAACTCCGTGCCTGCGATCGGCTGCATCCGCTCGTCGACGCCGACGCATTCGATTCGGTTCACGGCGCCGTTCTCGCCGACGAACGAGCGCGTCATCACCGCAAAATCGCGCTCGGCGCCTTCCTCGTGGCTCGACGACGTGCGCAGCTTGAGCGGCCAATCCGGCCAGGTCAGCATCTTGTCTTCCTGATTGGGCGGCATCGGTAGGATTTCGAGTTGCGTCACCTTGAGCGCGCCCTGGCGGATCGAGGTGCCGATGCAGTCCGATCCGGTGTCGCCGCCGCCGATGACGACGACGTGCTTGCCGCCCGCCAGGATCGGCTCGTTGGTCCCGATCGGCTCGCCGGAGACGCGGCGGTTCTGCTGGGGCAGGAAATCCATGGCGAAATGCACGCCGGCCAGATCCCGGCCCGGCGCCGGCAGATCGCGCGGCGCCTCGGCCCCGCCGGCGAGCGCGACCGCGTCGTAGGAATCGACCAGCGACGTGGCGCTCAGCTCGCGCCCGACGAAGACGCTGCAGTGGAAGACGACGCCCTCCGCCTCCATTTGCTCGACGCGCCGCTCGACGCGCCGCTTCTCGAGCTTGAAGTCGGGAATGCCGTAACGCAGCAGGCCGCCGGGCTCGGCGCTCTTCTCGTAGACGTGGACTTCGTGGCCGGCGCGGGCGAGCTGCTGAGCGCAAGCGAGCCCGGCCGGCCCGGAACCGACCACCGCCACGCGTTTGCCGGTCGCGCGCGCCGGCGGCTCGGGCTTGATCCAGCCCTCGGCCCAGGCGCGGTCGACGATCGCGCATTCGATCGTCTTGATGGTGACGGGAATGTCCTGGATGTTGAGCGTGCAGGCGGCCTCGCACGGCGCCGGACAGACCCGGCCGGTGAATTCGGGAAAATTGTTGGTGCTGTGCAGGTTGCGCGACGCTTCGCGCCAGTCGCCGCGATAGACCAAATCGTTCCAATCCGGGATCTGGTTGTTCACGGGACAACCGCTGTGGCAATAGGGAATGCCGCAATTCATGCAGCGCGCGGCTTGGTCGCGCGTCGATTCTTCGCTCAGCGGCAGGATGAATTCGCGATAGTGGCGAATGCGGTCGGAGGCGGGCGCGTAACGCCGATCCGCGCGGTCGATCTCCAAGAAACCCGTCACCTTGCCCATGTCGTCGTAGCCCTCAAATGCAACTTTCAATTCGGCGCTTCGACGCCGAGACCCGAAAGACGTGATCTCGGCCTCGCGCGCCTTATTTTCTCCTTCCCCCCTCGTGGGGGAGGGCAAGGGAAGGGGGTCGCGCCGCGCTTGCCGCCTACGCGCCAGAACACGAAACCCGAATGGTCCGCACGACCCCCCCCCACCCTAACCCTCCCCCACAAGGGGGGGGAGGGGATTTGTTCACTCCCCCGCCGCCAGCAAGACTTCGTTCGAGCGGCGCGCCGCCAGCTCGGCGAGCGCGCGGCGATATTCGACCGGCATCACCTTGCGGAATTTGGGCAGCGTCGCCTCCCAATTCTCCAGGATTTCGCGCGCCCGCGCCGAGCCGGTCAAGCGCGCGTGATTGGCGATCAACTGGTGGAGCCGCTCGGCGTCGAAGCGGCTCATGTCGCTCATCACGTCGACGCGGCCGTGGCCGGCGAGATCGCCGCCGGAATGAAGCTGGCGCTGCATGACCTCTTCCTCGGCGGCCACCGGCTCCAGTTCGACCATCGACAGATTGCAGCGCTCGGCGAAATCGCCGGCCTCGTCGAGCACGTAGGCGATGCCGCCGGACATGCCGGCGGCGAAATTGCGTCCGGTTTCGCCGATGACGACGACGATGCCGCCGGTCATGTATTCGCAACCGTGGTCGCCCGCGCCCTCGACGACGGCGATGGCGCCGGAGTTGCGCACGCCGAAGCGTTCGCCCGCCACCCCGCGGAAATAGCACTCGCCGGCGATGGCGCCGTAGAGCACGGTGTTGCCGACGATGATCGAGCGCTCGGGAACAATCTTGACCGCCTCCTTGGGCGGATAGACGACGATGCGCCCGCCCGACAGGCCCTTGCCGACATAATCGTTGGCGTCGCCCTCGAGTTCGAGCGTGACTCCCTTGGCGAGAAAGGCGCCGAAACTCTGCCCGGCCGTGCCCTTGAACTTGATGTGGATCGTTTCGTCGCGCAAGCCGGCGTGGCCGTAGCGGCGCGCGATTTCGCCCGACAGCATGGCGCCGGCCGAGCGATCGACGTTGCGGATCGGCAGCTCCAGCCGGACGTGCCCGCCGCGCTCTACCGCCTCGCGCGTCTCGGCGATCAGGCGACGGTCGAGCACCTGGTCGAGCCCGTGATCCTGCTCCGAGCAATGGTGCATGGCGTCGCTCGGCCATGGCGCCGGCTTGAAGAACAGCTTGGAGAAATCGAGCCCGCGCGCCTTGGCTTGGGCGACGAGCCGGGCCTTGTCGAGCATCTGGCTCTGGCCGATCATTTCGTCGAAGGAGCGATAGCCCATCGCCGCCATCAACGCGCGCGCTTCCTCGGCGACGAAGAAGAAGTAGTTGATGACGTGCTCGGGCTGGCCGACGAAGCGCTTGCGCAACACCGGATCCTGGGTCGCGACGCCAACGGGACAGGTGTTGAGATGGCACTTGCGCATCATGACGCAGCCGGCGGCGATCAGCGGCGCGGTGGAGAAGCCGAATTCGTCGGCGCCGAGCAGCGCGGCCACGACGACGTCGCGTCCGGTGCGCACGCCGCCGTCGACCTGCACGCCGATGCGCGAACGCAGGCCGTTCGTCACCAGCGTCTGGTGGGTTTCGGCCAGGCCGATCTCCCACGGCGAGCCCGCGTGTTTGATCGAACTCAGCGGCGAAGCGCCGGTGCCGCCTTCAAAGCCGGAGATCGTCACGTGATCGGCTCTGCATTTGGCGACGCCCGCGGCGACCGTGCCGACGCCGACCTCGGAGACCAGCTTGACCGACACCAGCGCCTGCGGGTTGACGTTCTTGAGGTCGAAGACGAGCTGCTTTAAGTCCTCGATCGAATAGATGTCGTGATGCGGCGGCGGCGAGATCAAGCCGACCCCCGGCGTCGAGTGGCGCACCCTGGCGATCACCGCGTCGACTTTGTGGCCGGGCAATTGCCCGCCTTCGCCGGGCTTGGCGCCCTGGGCCATCTTGATTTGCATCATGTCGGAATTGACGAGGTATTCCGCGGTCACGCCAAAACGGCCCGAAGCGACCTGCTTGATCGCCGAACGCGTCGAGTCGCC
>JBEKBD010000036.1:0-24007 GCA_050015575.1 Roseiarcus sp.
ACGATGACCAGGAATATCGACTTCACCACCGAATCCGTCGTCTTGACGCCGAGCGAAACGGTGCTGCCCGCCACGCGCAACCCTTCGGCGCACGCGACCGCGCCGATCAGCAGCGCCATGCAGGGCGCTTTGATGAGGCCGACTTCGAAATCCGCAAGTGAAACGGCGTTCTGCAACCGCGCGATGAATGTCGTGGGGAGCATGCCGCCATAGAGCCAGGCGACGAGCGCGCCGCCAAGAAGCGCCGCCAGCGATCCCAGGAAAGTGAGAATGGGCAGCGCGACGACCAGGGCGACGACGCGCGGCAACGCGAGCACGTCGATCGGATCGAGCCCCATGGTGCGCAAGGCGTCGATCTCTTCGCGCATCTTCATCGAGCCGAGCTCGGCGGTGAACGCGCTTCCGGATCGGCCCGCCACCATGATCGCGACGACGAGCACGCCGAGTTCGCGCAACACCAGCACGCCGACGAGATTGACGACGTACTCCTCCGCTCCGAACTTGCGAAAATAGAAGAAACCCTGCTGCGCGATAATGGCCCCGACCACGAAAGTGATCAACAGAATGATCGGAATGGCCTGCCAGCTCACCCGTTCGAAGTGATGGACGGTGTCGCGCAAGCGCGCCGCCTGCGGGCGTTTGGCGAAGCGGTCGATCTGCGCAAAGGTCAGGGCGCCGAACATGGCGAGCAGGGCGATCAGGTCGTCGCCAACCGCCGAGACTCGCGCGGCGAGCGCCGTCAGCGCCGCCGCGAGGCGGTCTCGCGCGGCCGACGCCGTCGCGGCCCGTCGATTGGTGCGGTCCAAGGCCGCAAGCAGGTCGCGATAGCGATCGGGAACGGCCGCGAGTTGGGCGATCTGCTTACGGCCGTTGGCCTGACGGACGGCGCGCTCGATCAGCCAGCCCCCGACCGTGTCGAGTTCCTCGACGCCGCTGATGTCCAACGTCACGGCCGAGGCGGGCTGCTGATCGAGGCTATCGGTCAGGCGTTCGAGACGATCCGCATTGGCGCAGGTCCAAACCCCGGAAGCGACCGCGGAGAGCTGGTCGCCGTTCATGGTCCAACGCAGCAGCGGATCGGATGAAGAGGTCACGCTCGTTGACGCCGCCATGGTCGTGGCTCCTCAGAACATCTTCCCCCGACGAGGACCTCGGTTCGCGCAGAAAATGCGACAAGATAACAACCTTGCGCCTATTCCGGTTGGCCTTGTCCGCGTTTAACATCTCATCCGCGCCATTATGCGACAAGCTTCTCTTTATCGCCAAGCGCTTTTCTTTCGAAGGCCGGCGTCGAGCGCAGTCTGCGGCGGAGTTAAGACCTCGGCCGATCGCCCGCCTCGTCGCCGACTTGGCGACGTGGCGCAAAGCCAACCCCCTGTCGGCTAAACAGGTCGAGGGACGCCGCGACTCCAGGGCCCTTCCTACGCCGTCCGCGTTGGGGGGACGCATCCCAGGAGCGCGGTCGGCGTCACGCTTGCCGGGACGCGCTTCAGCGCGCGAGCGCCGCGCCGATGGCGCTAAACCCCTGGGGAGAAGCACGCGTCAGCGGCCGCGGGTGAGCGCGGCCGTGATTTGCGTGATGTCGCCGCCCTGCACCCGGATCAAGACCTGCTGCTGATTGGCGCGCGCCTGCAGCGAGAACGTGGCGGTGAAGCCGGGGCCCGTAACCGTTCCTTCGATGCGGCCGCCGTTCACCCGACCGGCAATGGTTCCCTGGGCATGGCGCGTGACCTCGAGCCACTGGCCCGCGATGTCGCTTCCGGTGGCTTGAAACTGGTTCGTCAGGTCGAATTTGTAGCTGTCGCTCGCGCAATCAAGGGTTTGCATCAACGTCGCGCCGTCATCGTCGAGGCGATACGCCGCGGTGCAATGCAGCCGTTCCACGGCGCCGCTCGTAAGTGATATCGCGCCGCCGCCCGACCACGACCCGGGAAAGATGGCGAAGGGTCCGCGCCCAGCCTGCGCCTGGGCCTGCGTCGCGACGGCGATCAAGGCGGCGGCGAGCCCGAGCGAGCGCAAATTCTGCAGCAGCTTGGTGAAGTTCATCGGCATGTCGTTCCTCTTGCGGGCGATGGAGGGCATGAAAACGTTCACGCGCGGAACGCGTACGCCGACGTCGAGATCCAACCCGGGCCGCAGCGATGGCCGCGCTTCGCCACGCGTCGCCGGACGTTGAAACATGGCAAACGGCGGCGTGGACGGCAACGACGCGCTGAACGGAATTGGCCGATTTGAATCGCCGCATTTTACCCTCGTTTTGTCATACGGGCTAGAGCCTGCGACGGCTGGCGCCGCTTCGCCGGCGCCGCGCCCACATCGTCAAGACGCATGCGCGGCTCCGGCTTGTCGGGCGATCCAAACCGGGGCAGTATGAGGCTGAAACGGGGGCCATCCGGACGCGCGGGCAAAGCGGCGCCCGAGCCTAATTCGTCGACGTCCGACGATCCGAACGGCTAGGCTCGGTTGAATATCGAGCGATTGAGGCGAATGGGGGGCTAGCGTTCTTGTCGGGGGGCGTCGATCCATTCCCGCGTGAGACTTTCGGGCTCGGTGAGACGATCGGACGCGGTCGCCTCCCGAGGGTCGAAGCGTCGCGCGGCGATGAACCAAGCGAGGGCGGCGCCCCCGCGCGAGCCGATGGGCGTCCGATCGAGCCAATCAGCGACGCCCGATCCAGTCTGGCCCTGCGGAATCTGCGGGGTCTTGCGATTCTGATCCTGTTGGCCTTCCATTCTCTGCTGCCCTACCTGTGGTCCGCCAGGCCGACTGCGCTTGCTTTCGATCGGTCCCCTTACCAATGGCGCGCCTTTCCCATCGTCGACGCGCAACGCTGGTTCGGGTTCGATCTGTTCTCCGCCTGGCAAGACGTTTATCTGATGGCGTTGATGTTCTTCCTCTCGGGCCTATTCGCCTGGCCGAGCCTCGCCCGCAAAGGAAGTCGGAAATTTCTGCGCGATCGAGCGCTGCGGCTGGGCGCGCCGTTTGCTTTCGGCGTGGCCGTCGTCATACCGCTCGCGCTTTATCCCGCCTACCGCGTGACCGCGGTCGATCCAAGTCTGATCGACTACGGGCGGCGCTATCTGGCGCTGCCTTTCGTGCCCAACGGGCCGATGTGGTTCTTATGGCTGCTGATGGCGTTGACCGCCGCGCTCGCCGGGGTGCGCCGCTTCGCCCCCGACTCGGTCGCGTTGCTCGGTCGTTTGTCGTCCGACGCCGCTGCCCGCCCGGGCCGGTATTTCATCGGCCTGGCGGCGGTCGCCGCTCTCGCCTATGTTCCGCTGGCGATCGCTTTTACGCCCTGGAATTGGTCCGAACACGGACCGTTGACGCTCCAACTCAGCCGCCCGCTGCTCTATGCCGTCTATTACTTCGCGGGTCTCGGCGTCGGGGCGCACGGCCTCGAGCGCGGCCTGCTCGCCCCCGAGGGAATGCTGACCCGGCGTTGGCGCGTCTGGCTCGCCTCCGCGCTCGCCGCCCTGCTGCTGTGGATGGGGCTCGCGGGGCTGACGTTGACCTATGCGACATCGGCCCCGTTGATGCTGCAAATCGCGACCGACGTCAGCTTTGCGCTGGCCGGCGCGAGCAGCCTCTTTTTCGCGATGGCGGGGTGCCTGCGCTTCGGCGTTGTTCGTTCGCGGTTGTTCGACGGATTGTCGAAGAACGCGCTCGGCATTTACTTGCTGCACTACGCGCCGCTGGTCTGGCTGCAATACGCCTTGCTCGACGTTCCCTTGTTCGCCGTCGCGAAGGCCATGATCGTCTTCGGCGGCACGCTGTCGCTCGCGTTCGCGGCGACCGCCGCCATGCGCTCGGTTCGGTTCGCGTCGCCGCTCATCGGCGAGGCGCCGCGGGCGTTGGCGAGCGCGCCACCGCCCCGCGGGATTTTGGCTCATAAAAGCTAATACGAGAACGACGGCCGGGAAGCCGTCCGGCGAACCCAGGCGATTGCCGGGCGTTGCGACCGGAAAGGCCAAAGAGGCGCCCTGCATCGCCCGTAGACGACGCGCGCGAGGGATAGAGCGCTAAGGTTTCTCCCTTCCCGCGAAGCGGCCGAAATCGATCACGCGTCGCGCGGAAGTATGGCGTCCGAAGCGGCGCGTTCCCTACAGGCATGCAATCCCATCGCAAGCAGGGCGAAGCCGCCGATAACCATGTTGATCCCGACCAGCAGGCCCATCGTCCAGGCCGAGGTCCCCGGAAGATCGAAAATGATGACGCTCGCCAAGACGACGTCGACGACGCCGCTTGCCGCCATCCACGCCCATCGCCCGGATAGCCGACGTCGGTGTTCGAAGGCGAACATGATCGACGCCACGCCTTCGACAAGGAAGAACAGAACCAATATCAACCGCATCGGGCCGGTGTTGGCGAACGGCCATCCCATCAGGCCGCCGTACAGATCCTGCGATTCGTTGGCGATCAAGACGAAGCCGACAGCAATCGCCAGCAAAGCCGATACGAGGGACCACCAGAACCCCGGCGCCTGTCGCGCCCAGTAGGTTGTGGCCAAGCCCACGGCGCCGCTGACGAGAAAGAGCCATCCCAGAACAACCGTCAGGTTCACGCTGGCGATCGACGGAACCACGATCGCCACGAGACCCAGCGCAATGAGGGCTACGCCTTCGACAACAAATAGAATCCAATGGTCATGGATCGCTTTTGCGACGGTTCCCGGAACGCGATCGCCGGTGGAATGTCGATTGCCAACCATGTCAGGGCGTATCCCCGCGCCAAGAAAATAACCTCACCAGGCGACGCGAGACTTCGGCTCGGGGCGCCAGCTTTCCAAGGTCGGCGGGAGCCGCCGCAGGCGCGGCGGCCCCCTGATCGGCAAATCTCGCTACCCGCTTAGCCGCCGCGTTGCGCCACCCGATCTCGTCCGATCGGAAGCGAGACACGCTTGATCCGCTCTAGCGATACCAGCAATGGCCATTCTGGCAGACGCGCCGATGGGGATAGAGGAACCCAGGACCGGCGCAGAAATGATACCAATGATATCCGGTCTCGCCGAGCCGGTAGCAACCCGCATCGGCCGTGGTCGACGTTAGGGCTACCGCCGACAGCGTCGCCGCGGCGGCGACCAGCAGAGCAAGCTTGCGCATTTTTTCCTCCGATATTGGTTTTGGCGGGTCAAATTCTTGGCGGCCAACTGAGGCTAGACAAAGGCGCGCATCAGCGGCCGCTTCGGAATCTACTCATGGGCCCGAAAGCGGAGGGGCGCAGGCTCTCTCGCCGGTTGATCCGACTTTCCCCTATCGCGCCGGCGCCGGCCGCCATTGGCGACGGTCCGGCGTTCCTGCCGATTCCGAGCCGTCCGTGTCCTACTTTCCTCGTTCCGCGATAAACTTGGCCGTCTCCACCAGCGTTTGCGCCCGCTCTCCGAACGGCGCCAGAGCCGCGCCCGCCTCGCTCACGAGGGTCTTGAGGCGCGCTTTGGACGTCGCTACGCCGAGAATGCCGACCAGCGTCGCCTTGCCGGCGGTCGCGTCCTTGCCGGCGGCTTTGCCGAGAGTCGCGCTGTCGCCTTCCACGTCGAGCAGGTCGTCGGCGATTTGAAACGCCTTGCCGACGGCCATGCCGTATCGATCGAGCGCCTCGCGCTGCGCGACGCTGGCCTTGCCGAGAATGGCGCCCGCCGCGCAGGCGAATTGCAACAGCGCGCCGGTCTTCATCGCCTGCAGCGCGCCGATCGCCGCCTCGTCGAGCGACTGCGGCTTGCCATCGGCGAAACGGCCTTCCGCGGCGAGATCCAGCAACTGACCGCCGACCATGCCGCCGATCCCCGCGGCGCGCGCCAGCGCGCCCGCCAGATGGACGCGCACCTCCGCTTCCGGATGAACCGCGGGACGCGTGGCCACGTCGAAAGCCAAGGTGAGCAAGCCGTCCCCGGCAAGGATCGCGGTCGCTTCGTCGAAGGCTTTGTGGGTCGTGGGACGGCCGCGCCGCAAATCGTCATTGTCCATCGCCGGCAGATCGTCGTGCACGAGCGAATAGCAATGGATGAGTTCGAGCGCCGCCCCCGCCATCAGCGAGCGTCGCCGCGGGACGCCGAACAGATCGCCGCTCGCGACGACCAGCAGCGGTCGGATGCGTTTGCCGCCGCTCAGGCTGGAATAGCGCATCGCCTCGATGAGACGCGCGGGACGGTCATGTTCGCCTGCGACCGGCGCCGGCGCCAGAAGCTCGCTCAGCATCGCCTCGGTGTCGCTCGCCACGTTCTGCAGCAGCGACAAAAAGGCTTGATCGGAAACGCTCATCAATTGCCCCCGTCGACAGCGGCATATCCTCTCGGATCGCGGGAAGAAGGGCGCCGCCTTTCCATTCACATAGCGTGTTTTCACGCCGCGTTGATAGTCTCGCCAGAGCCCCTGCGTTCGGGTCGAACGAAAGATGCGCTGACGCGCCCGCTTCCGCAATGCGGACGGCTGTCGCCTTCTTGCCCGCGACGGCCGGTCGCGCGTAAGGTCGGCGAGGCGCCGCAGGTTGTTCATCGTCAGCGATGGACTCTTGTCCGCCCGCAAGAATTTTGGAAGACATTTGGGCCTTTGGCGCCGCTTCGGCGTTGGTGGTATCCTTTTTCGGGCGCCTGACGAGAATCTACCGATGGTTGCAAGCGTTTTCGCCGCGGTCGCGCTCGTCATCTGGATTTATTTGGTGGCGTGGCGCGGCGGCTTTTGGTGCGCGGGAGAACGCGACGGCGGCGGTCCTTCCCCGCTCGTCTGGCCCGACGTCATCGCCGTCATCCCCGCGCGCGACGAAGCCGGCGGCGTCGGCCGCGCGGTCGGATCGCTGCTCGCTCAAGACTATCCCGGGACGTTCTCGATCGTCCTGGTCGACGACGAAAGCGCCGACGGCACGGCCGACGTCGCCCGGCGCGCGGCCGCCGCGGCGGGCCGCTCGGACCGATTGACCGTCATTCCCGGCGCCGCGCTTCCCAGCGGCTGGACCGGAAAATTATGGGCGATGAAGCAGGGCGTCGAACGCGCGAACAGGGGCGAGCCCGAATTTCTGTTGCTGACCGACGCCGATATCGTTTACTCGCCCGATGCGCTGAGGAACCTCGTTTCGCAGTCGCTGAGCGAGGGTGTGGCGCTGTCGTCCCTGATGGCCAAGTTGCGCTGCGAGAGCCTCGCGGAGCGGGCGCTCATCCCCGCCTTTATCTTCTTCTTTCAGATGCTATATCCGTTTTCCTGGGTGAACGACCGACGCCGCGCGACGGCGGCGGCGGCGGGAGGATGCATGCTTGTGCGCCGCGAAGCGCTTCAGGCGGCCGGCGGCGTCGAAGCCATACGCGGTTCCCTTATCGACGATTGCGCCATGGCGCGCATCCTGAAGAAACAGGGGCCGATACGCCTCAGCCTCAGCGAGCGCGTGATCAGCATCCGACCCTATCCGACAATGGGCGATATTCGGCGCATGGTCGTTCGTTCCGCCTACGCCCAGCTTCGCTATTCGCCGCTGCTGCTGGCCGTCGCCTTGGCGGGCCTGACGGTCGTTTTCGCCGTTCCGGTGGCTGCGGCGCTATTCGGTCACGGCGCCGGCGAGGTTTTTGGGCTTGTGGCTTGGGTCGTCATGGCGGTCGCTTTTCAGCCGACGCTGCGGTTCTACGGAGTGTCGCCGCTGTGGGGTCCGGTCCTGCCGGCGATAGCCCTCGTTTATATGGCTTTCACGTTGGAATCCGCTTATCAATCGGTGCGGGGGCAGGGCGGTCTTTGGAAAGGCCGGGCGCAGGCGCGCGCCGCCGAGGCCCCCATGACGGACGCGCGATGACGAACGCCAGCGAATTGCGGTCGGGCAAGACCCATCGGGACGAAAACTTCCCGGTGGCGTCCCTGCTCGTCCGAGCCCAACACCGTCGGCCGATTCTCGCGTTCTACGAATTCGCGCGCGTCGCCGACGACGTCGCGGATCATCCGTCGCTGACGGCGGCGGAGAAGATCGCGCTGCTCGATCGCATGGAGGCCGACCTCATCGGCGACGAGTCTCCCGACGCCAATCCGCAGGCGGCGGCGTTGCGGCGCGCGCTCGCGGAGCGTGGACTTTCGCCCGAGCACGCGCAGGATTTGTTGCGCGCCTTCCGCCTCGACGCCGCCAAGCGACGCTATCGGGACTGGGCGGATTTGCTGTCGTATTGCGCCCTCTCGGCCATGCCGGTCGGCCGCTTCGTGCTCGACGTGCACGGCGAGAGCCGCTCGACGTGGCCCGCTTCCGACGCCATATGCGCCGCGCTGCAAGTCAACAATCACCTTCAGGACTGCGGCTTGGATTATCGCTATCTCGACCGTGTCTATTTGCCTTTGGACGATCTCGCCCAACATGGCCTCGGCGTCGAAGCGCTCGGGGAGAAAACGGCCTCGCCGGCGTTGCGTCGCTGCATCGCGGAACTCGCGCATCGCGTCGAGAAAATGCTCCATGAAGGAGACGGCCTCGAGGCCGAGATCGCCGATTGGCGTTTGGCGCTCGAGATTTCCGTCATTCACGCGCTGGCGCTGCGCATTGCGCGCGTTCTGACCGTGAGCGATCCTCTCAGCGCGGAAACTCATCTCGGCAAGTGGCGCGCGGGCGGCGTCGGTCTTCTTGCCGCTATCAAGAGCGCCTCGCGTCGCTTCGGCGCGCGCGGCCGCTCCCCTGCCTTGGCCTCGCGACCGTGAACGCGATCGACTCCGAGCCGGTCGTCGAAGCCCGCGCGCGGGCCTCCGGCAGTTCGTTTTATCTGGCGATGCGGCTGATGCCGCGCGAGCAGCGGCAGGCGATGTTCGAGATCTATTCGTTCTGCCGCGCCGTCGACGACATCGCCGACAATAGCGGCCCCCGCGACGTCCATCTTGCTCAATTGCAGCGCTGGCGCCGCGACGTCGACGCCATTTACGCCGGCGCCGCGCTCCCGCGCTTGCAGGCGCTGGCCGAGGCGATCCGCGCTTTCGATCTCAGCCGCGACGATTTCTTGGCCGTCATCGACGGCATGGAAATGGACGTGATCGCCCCGATCCGCGCGCCCGATTGGGCGACGCTCGATCTCTATTGCGATCGCGTGGCCAGCGCGGTGGGCCGCCTGTGCGTTCGGGTATTCAAAATGGAGGACGCGCAAGGCCTAGCCCTGGCGCATCATCTCGGCTGCGCCCTCCAACTGACCAACATATTGCGCGATATCGACGAGGACGCCGGCATCGGCAGGCTCTATCTTCCGCAAGAGGCGCTCCGCGCCGCCGGAATAACTTCGACCGAGCCCTTGGAGGCGATCGCCAATCCGGCGATCGATCGCGCCTGCGCTCCCGTCGTCGCGCGCGCGAAAGACCATTTCGTCGAGTCCGACGCGATCCTTGCCAAGAACCCGCGCCAAGTCGTGCGCACCCCGCGCGTCATGTGCGAGGCCTATCGCTCGATCCTCGAGCGTCTCGTCGAACGCGGCTTTGTTCCGCCGCGCGCGCCCGTCAAACTGCGTCGCCTGCAACTCATTTGGATCGTTCTGTGTCACGGCCTCGTTTGACGCCGCGTCACATCCATGTCGTCGGCGCGGGATTGGCGGGGCTGTCCGCCGCCGTTCGGCTGGCTTCGCGTGGGTTGGCGGTCACGGTTCACGAGGCGACCAACCAAGCGGGCGGGCGCTGCCGCTCGTATTACGATTCCGCGCTCGGCATGGAGATCGACAACGGCAATCACCTCGTCTTGTCCGGCAACAAGGCTGCCCTTTCCTATCTCGACATCATCGGTGCGCGCGCGGGTCTTGCCGCGCCGCCGTCTGCGAGTTTCCCCTTTATCGATCTCGCGACCGGCGAGCGCTGGACGATCCGCGCCAACGACGGGTTCATACCGTGGTGGATACTCATGCCCTCGCGGCGCGTTCCCGGCGCGCGCCTGAGCGAATATTTTGCGCTCGTCAAGCTCCTGCGGGCCAAGTCCGGCGCGACGATCGGCGAGACGATTTCGTGTTCGGGGCCGCTTTATCGGCGGCTGATCGAGCCCTTGCTGATCGCCGCGCTCAACACCGAGGCGCGAAGCGGTTCGGCGGCGTTGGCGGCGGCGATTGTCCGGGAAACGCTCGCCGCGGGCGGGCGCGCCTATCATCCGTTGATCGCTCGCAACGGTCTTTCCAATGTTTTCGTCGAGCCGGCGCTGCGCTACATCGCCGACCATGGCGGCAGCGTGAACTATGGTCGCCGGCTTCGTCAGCTTAACGTCGACGCTGGCCGCGTGGCGGCGCTCGACTTCGGCGATACGTCGATTCCCTTGAAGTCAGGCGACGCCGTCGTTCTCGCCGTGCCGCCGACGGCCGCGGAATCTCTCGTGCCGGGGTTGCGGACGCCGACGGAATTTCGCGCCATCGTCAACGCGCATTTCCGCATCGATCCGCCTCAGGGCCTTCAGCCGATGATCGGGGTCATCAACGGCACGGCGCAATGGCTGTTCGCGTTCCCCGGACGCTTGTCGGTCACCATCAGCGCCGCAGACGAGTTGCTGGACCTCACGCGAGAGGAACTCGCGCAACGGATCTGGAGGGAAGTCGCTGACATCGCCGGTCTCGCCGAGGCCATGCCGGCGTGGCAAATCGTGCGCGAACGTCGCGCGACCTTCGCCGCCTTGCCGCGAGAAGACGCCAAACGCCCCGCCGCGGCGACGGCTTGGGAAAATCTCGTCCTCGCGGGCGATTGGACCCGGACCGGACTGCCCGCCACCATCGAGGGGGCCATCCGCTCGGGCGCCAAGGCGGCGGAAATCACGGCGCCGCTTTGACAACGATCTCGCGCAGAATGGCGGCGAGCGACGGCGGCGTCGATCGATCGGCAAGCGGGACCCGGATCGACCGGCGACGATTGCGCTTCATGCGAACGAGAGATAAATCGAGGCGCGAGACTGGGGAGCGTAACGATGTCCGGCAAATCTTCGCCCTCGATTGAAATGAGCCGGGAATCCCTGGATCGATCGATCGCCGCGGCGACGGGCGCCTTGCTCGCCGCTCAGCGCCCGGACGGACACTGGGTGTTCGAACTCGAGGCGGACGCCACCATCCCGGCCGAATACGTGCTCCTCAGGCACTACCTCGGCGAGCGGGTCGACGCCGAGCTCGAAGGCAAGATCGGGAACTACTTGCGCCGCATCCAGGCCGCCCAGGACGGCTGGCCGCTGTTCACCGGCGGCGACTTCGACATGAGCGCCAGCGTGAAGGCGTATTTCGCGCTGAAGATGATTGGCGACGACGCGGACGCGGCGCACATGCGCCGAGCGCGCGAGGCGATCCGCGGCCGCGGCGGCGCGGCGAAGAGCAATGTCTTCACCCGCGCGTTGCTCGCGCTGTTCGGCGTCGTGACCTGGCGCGCGGTTCCCGTGATGCCGGTCGAGATCATGTTGTTGCCGTACTGGTTTCCGCTGCATCTCAACAAGATGTCGTACTGGGCGCGCACGGTCATCGTGCCGCTGCTCGTGTTGGGCGCCCTGAAGCCGCAGGCGCGCAATCCGAAGAAGATCGGCGTCGACGAACTCTTCCTCGAGCCGCCGCAATCGCTCGGCCTCGCCCCCAGGGCGCCGCATCAGAACCGCGCTTGGTCGGCGTTCTTCAACGCCGTCGACGCGATCCTGCGCGTCGTCGAGCCGCATTTTTCCAAACGATTGCGCCAGCGCGCCATCGACGCGGCGGTGGCGTTCGTCAAGGAACGTCTCAACGGCGAAGACGGTCTCGGGGCGATTTTTCCCGCGATGGCCAATTCGGCGATGATGTACGACGCGCTGGGCTACGATCGTCAGCATCCGGATTACCTCGCCGCGCGCCGCTCGATCGACAAGCTTCTCGTCGTCAAGCCCGACGAAGCCTATTGCCAACCCTGCGTTTCCCCGGTGTGGGATACGGCGTTGTCGTGCCAAACTCTGCTGGAGGTCGGCGACGAGCGAGCGATGGACGCCGCCGCCGCCGGCCTGAAATGGCTGCGCCCCCGCCAAGAGCTGAACGTCGTGGGCGACTGGAGCGCGCGCCGGCCGACGGTGCGGCCGGGCGGCTGGGCGTTTCAATACGCCAATCCGCATTACCCGGATCTCGACGACACCGCCGTCGTCGTGATGGCTATGGACCGGCTGCGACGAGCGCGCGGCGATCAATCGTTTCAATCGGCGATCGAGCGCGCGCGGGAATGGATTGGCGGCCTGCAGAGCACGAATGGCGGTTGGGGGGCGTTCGACGCCGACAACGCCTTCCTTTACCTCAACAACATCCCGTTCGCCGATCACGGCGCCTTGCTCGACCCGCCCACCGAGGACGTGACCGGCCGCTGCGTGTCGATGCTCGCGCAGCTCGGCGAGCGACCCGAGGCCAACTCCGCCCTGCGCGAGGCTTTGAGTTATCTTCGCCAGACGCAAATGGCGGACGGAAGCTGGTTCGGCCGCTGGGGCATGAACTACATCTACGGAACTTGGTCGGCGCTTTGCGCGCTGAGCATGGCGGGAGTGGATCGGAGCGCGCCGGAAATGGCGCGAGCCGCCGATTGGCTCGCGGCCATTCAAAATGAGGACGGCGGCTGGGGCGAGGACGGCGCGAGCTATAAGCTCGAGTATCGCGGCCATGAACCCGCGCCGAGCACGGCGTCTCAGACGGCTTGGGCGCTCCTGGGTCTCATGGCTGCGGGACGAACCGGCGATGCGAGCGTCGCGCGTGGCGTAAAGTTCCTGCTTGACGCCCAACGAACGCATGGATTCTGGGACGAGGACCGCTACACCGCGACCGGTTTTCCCCGTGTCTTCTACTTACGCTATCACGGCTACTCGAAATATTTTCCGCTTTGGGCGATCGCCCGATACAAGAACTCGATAGCCGGCCAGGCCGCCAAATTTGGCATGTGACGCCAGCGGCTGATCGCACTCCTTCGGACATCGCAACCAGAGTCGCATGCGAGGCGACGCCGGCGCCGCTTCAATCCTGTGTCGGCGCCGGCGCCGGCGCGAAGGATTCCTCGGGAATGTCGGCCGGCGCCATCACATCGTCCGGCAAGCGCGACCAGACTTGTGTCTGGCCGAGAAGCGGAATGCCCAGATAGCCGCGCACCGAGAGTTCCAACCCGTCCGCGCTCAGCTCCATCTGAGCGTGATAGACCGTTCCGTCGCGAGGATCGAGGATGGTGCCTCCGTCGTATCTATTGCCGTTGCGCTTCATGCCCTTGACGAGGGTGAGGCCCAACATCGGCGCGTCCTTTTGATCTCCCGTGCATCTTTCGCACGTCTGGAACTCCCGTTGTTCTCCCGGCTGCTTGAACAGCTTGACGAACCGCCCTTCATAAAGCCCGTTTTTTTCGACGAAGAGAAACCAAGCGCCGACATGACCCTGTTCGTCGGTCTCCTGCCAAAATCCGGCTGCGGTCTTGTACTGATATGGCGCGGGAGCCGCGATCTCGGTCGGGATCGGCGCCGGAGTCGCCGTCTTTTCTTGGTTCGGCGGCGGAGCGGCAGCCTTGGACGGGCTCGCCGGCGGGGCCGCGGTCTCGGACGGGATCACCGCTGGGGCGGCGTTCTTGAATGGGTTCGGCGGCGGAAGGGGGACATCGTCTTGAGCGGCCGCCGGCGCCGCGGTCTTGAATGGGTTTGGCGGCGGAAGCGGGATATTGTCTTGGCTCGACGCCGAACGAACGTAGCCCGCCGCCAGCACAGCGCTCGCTATCGCGACGGCGAACCTGAGCCGAGTTCTCATCTTCGATTTTCCAGGCGGCGACGGAAACCCGCCCTTCGCGGCGGCGGCGTACCGTCTTGTGTCGTTCGCCAATGCGGCCGACTTATGGAGAAATCTCGTCGCGGGAACGCCGACCTGGGTTGTCTTAATCGACCGCCCGGCGACGGTCACTTGCCGTGGTCTTGCAACACATTTCTGCAGGCCTGGGACAGCTCGTCGCGGTGAAGCTCAAGGCATGCGAGAAAAGCTTCGTCGCCGTCTTGCTCCTTGATCATATGGCAGAACCGGCGAACGTCGGGACGGCACGCGTCTTGCTCCTTAGGCGTGCCCGATTCCGCGAGCGCCAAGGATGAGATGGTGAAAAACACCGCCGAGAGTAAGAGCCGAGAGATCATCATCGCGTCTTCCTTTCACGTCATCAGGGATCATCAGCTTCCGGGCGGCGCGCTTCGTGGCTTGCCCATCAGGATTGGTTGAAACAGCACTGCCGCCGCCAACGTGCACACGAGCGAAAGAGCCAGCAACTTGCCCATGCTCGATGTGCCGGGATGACTCGAGAAAACGAGACTGCCGAACGCCGTGGCCGTCGTCAGCGCGCTGTAGATGACGGCGCGGGTGAGACTGGTCTGCAAGAGTTGGGTTTGCCCTTCGCGCCAAGCCATAATGTAATAGATCTTGAACGCCACGCCGACGCCGAGGAGCAGCGGCAGGGCGATGATATTGGCGAAGTTGAGCGGCAGTCCCACCAACACGGTGAGCTCCAACGTCACCACGCCGGCGAGCGCCAGAGGAATGAGCGTCAAAAGGACGTCGCCGATGCGTTTGAGCACCAGCCACAACAGGATCGCTATCGACAGCAGCGCCAAGGCGCCGGCTTCGACGAAGGCGTGGACGACCATGTCGCCCGCCTCGAGAATGGAGATCGGCCCCTCGGTGGCGCTTGGCTCGACGGCCAGCACCGCGCGCGCGAAACGACGCATGGCGACATTGTCGCTGGGATCGTCTTTGGGCGCGATCGAAACGCGGGCGCGGTCGTCCGCGGTCACCCAATCCCGCACAAGGTCCGGGGGCAGAGATTCTCGTGCGACCGGCTGACTCTGAAGCGACGCCTGCAGCGAGTCCAAAACCTGCCCCAGCGGCCAAACGAAACCGTCCGTCGCCTTGTCGCGAACGGCTGGAGACGCACGCGCCAAGCGCGACAGGTCGGAAGAAAGTCGCCGCGCCGCGTCGGCTCCAACGCCGGTCTGATCGCCCGCCGCCTCGGTCAGCCGCTGCGCGCCTTCGTTCAAGGCGTCGACATTTTCGGCGTCGGTCGGGGCGGGCTGAGCGTTCTTGGGGTCGAAGGCGGCGGCAAGCTTGCTCGCGGCGCTTTGAATGATCGGAAGCTTTTCCGCCTGACCCTCCGGGATGAAGCTCGAAAGCGTCACGACATGCGACACCTCCGGCAGCTTCGAAACTCGCGCGGCGATCGCATTGCCCTGTTCGAGCGACGGCGCCAGCGCCTGGATGGCGTTGGTGTCGGTGCTGGGATCGCGACTGAGCTCGAGATAAGTCGCGATCGACTCGGTTTCAGGACTCTGCAGATTGATGGGATTGAAGTCGAAGCTGAGCCAATGGAGGAGCGGCAACCCGGCGACGACGACGATCGCGGTGCCGGCGATGATCCCTATCCGATGCCGATTCATATAGTCGTCGATCGGCGCGAGCGACGAATAGCCGAGCGGCGCCGGTTCGCCGGGCGCGTTCAGCAGGCGGATCAGCGCCGGCAGAAGCGTGATGGTGGTGGCGAAAGCGACCAGCATGCCGCAGCCGGCGATCAGGCCCAATTCCGACACGCCCTTGTAGTCGGTGGGCAGAAACGACAGGAACCCCGCGGCGGTCGCGAACGCCGCGAGCGTCAGCGGCGCGCCGATGCGAAAGCCGGCGTTTTGAATCGCTTTGGCGAGATCGTCGATGTCGTGCCGTTCCGAGCGATAGCGAACGCTGAATTGGATGCCGAAATCGACGCCAATGCCGACGAAAAGCACCGAAAAATAAACGGAGATGAGATTGTACGCGCCCACCATGAATAGACCGAGAGCCGCCGTCACCGCGAGGCCGACGAAGAGATTGACCGCTACGGCGGCCATGAGTCGCCCCGAGCGTAAGGCGAGCCAGAGAATGAAGGCGACGATCGCCAAAGTGATGAGACCGTTGCGGACCGCATTCTCCTTGATTGTCCCGAACTGTTCGTCGTTCATCGTCACGATGCCGGTGAGACGCGCGCTCGCCTGATATTTTGGCAGGATGTCCGCCGCGATCCGGCGAATGCCCTCGCTCGCTCGCAGTCCCGGTTGCAGGGCGCTGAAGTCGAGCGCCGGATGGACCTCGATGAAGCCGCGAAGATCGTTAGCGGACGCAGGCTTGCCTTGCATCAAAACGCGCCACGAGAAACTCGCCGGCCGCCCCGCGAACACGTTGTCCAGCGTATCCGACGCCTGATTCAGAGGGCGGCCGAGATCCTCGAGCTTCAAACGATTGGACTGAAGGCCGAGAAGCACGTCCTCGAGCCCCGCGATCAACCCCCGCAGGCTTCGGTCGGAGGAAAGATCCTCGATCAGCGCATCGCCTTGAATCAGACCTCCGAGCGCTTGCTCCAACGCCGGCTTCGGTAAGAACAGAAACCCGTGCTGGGCGAAGAACTCCGTGGCGCCGGCGTTCGAGACGTCGGGGAACAGCGCCTTGTCCTTGGCGAGCGCTTGCGTCAACTCCACGGTCGCCGCCCCGGTCAACTCGGGCGTCGGCGCTGTGACGACGACATCAATGATTCCGACACGGCCAAAGGCGCTTTCGAGAGCGACGCCGCGTTGGCGCCAGTCGAGTTTGTCCGAGATCAGAGAGTTGACGTCCGAGTTTAGGCGAAAGCGGCTTGCCGTGTAGACACTCGAGCCCACCGCGATCAGCAAGGCGACCCCTACCACCGTCCAGGCGTGACGAATGCAAAACCGGACGATCCGAACGATGACGGAAGTGAGCATGGCCTACGACAATCGCCCCAACTCGCGGCCTCGACATGCGACCGCTTCGCAGCAAACGGAGAATTTCGTGATCACGGAGCCCGCGCGCGCGGAAAAATTCTTCTCGATCAATGCGCCAGAGTCGAAGCTCTCGACTCTAAGGTTTTGATCGAGTCGTCTTTCCCCCGGACTTTGGCCAGCATCGCTTCGACATGATGGGAATGAACGAAATTCGCCGGCCGCTGCTGATCGAGCGGGATCTCCGGCGCCATCGGGCCGTCCGTTCGCACGCCGCGAATCGCCGTCCAGATCGCCGACCAGGGACGGATCATCGATTCATTCGCGGCCGTCGGTTCATAACCGCAATGCGCCATGCAATTGGCGCACTTTTCATATCGACCGGTTCCGTAACTGTCCCAGTCGGTCGTCTCCATCAGCTCCTTGAACGAACCGACGTATCCCTCGCCCAGGAGATAGCAGGGTTTCTGCCAGCCGAAGACGTTGCGCGTCGGCATGCCCCAAGGCGTGCAGTGGTACGTGCGATTGCCGGCGAGAAAATCGAGGAAGAGACTGGAATGCATCAACCGCCACTTCTTGCCTTTGCCCAGGGAGAAGACGCGGCGAAAAAGCTCTTTGGTCTTGCGGCGATTGAGGAAATGCTCCTGGTCGGGCGCCCGCTCGTAGGCGTAGCCGGGCGAAATCGAGACGCCGACTTCCAATTCCTCAGCCATATCGAGGAAGGCCGCGATATCTTCCGGCGAATGGCCGTCGAAGATCGTCGCGTTGACATTGACGGCGAATCCCCTGGCTTTCGCCTTCTTGATCGCCGCCACCGCAATGTCGAAAACGCCCTCGAGCGACACCGACTTGTCGTGGTGCTCCTTCAGCCCGTCGAGATGCACGGAAAAGAACAGGTAGGGCGACGGCTCGAACAGGTGGAGCTTTTTCTCGAGCAACAGCGCGTTGGTGCACAGCGAAACGAATTTCTTGCGCGCCACGATCCCCTTCACGATGTCGCCGATTTCGCGATGGATCAAAGGTTCGCCGCCGGGGATCGCCACCATCGGCGCGCCGCATTCATCGACCGCGTCGAGACATTCTTGCGTCGACAATCGCTGATTGAGGATCGGATCGGGATAATCGATCTTGCCGCAACCCACGCAGGCGAGGTTGCAGCGGAACAACGGCTCGAGCATGAGCACGAGAGGATAGCGCTTTCGGCCAGCGAGCTTCTGTTTGAGCACATAGAGGCCGATTTTCGCTTCCTTGAAAAAAGGTATCGTCATAGTTCGCCTTTCGGAGACTCGTCGCGTCGCGAGGGTTTGGCAGCGAGAGCCTTTTACGCTCGCGCCAGCTGCGCAGGCAACCGGAACTCTATCGACTCGTTGGGACCATCTAAAGTCGAAACTTCGACAGGGCCAAAGCGGCCGAGCCATTGAACGACGCCCTGCACGAGCTGCTCGGGCGCGGAAGCGCCGGCGGTGATGCCGACGGCGCTGGCGTTCACTACCCACTCCTCACGAAGATCGTCGCTGTCGGCGATGAGATAGCTCGGCACTCCCATTTCCGTACCGATCTCGCACAACCGATTCGAATTGGAACTGTTTTTTGCGCCGACGACGATGATCACGTCCACTTCCTTGCACAAGTCGCGAACCGCCATCTGACGATTTTGTGTCGCGTAGCAGATATCTCGCGTGTCGGGGCCGACGAGATCGCTGAACCGCCGATGCAAGGCCGCGATGATCCCTTTGGTGTCGTCGACGCTCAACGTCGTCTGCGTGACATAACCGACCGGCGTGTCGGCGGGGATGGTGAGGTTTGCGACATCGCTCTCGGTCTGAACCAGCACGACCGGAGCGGAAATCTGCCCCAGCGTTCCCTCGACTTCCGCGTGGCCCGCGTGACCGATGAGGATCAGCGTTCGTCCCTGCATCACGTAACGCTTGGCCTGGTTGTGAACCTTGGTGACCAACGGGCACGTGGCGTTATGGACGATGAGCTGCCGCGCCTCCGCCTCCTGCTCCACCTGCTTCGGCACGCCGTGCGCGCTGAATATGGTGACGGCGTTGTCGGGGATTTCGGACAACTCCTCGACGAAGCGGGCGCCTTTGGCCTTCAAGTCGTCGACGACGTGCTTGTTGTGAACGATCTCGTGGCGCACGTAGACCGGCTGGTCGTATTTTTCCAGCGAGCGTTCGACGATTTCAATCGCGCGCACGACTCCGGCGCAGAACCCCCGCGGCTGAGCAAGAATAACGCGCAAGGGGGTGCGCCGTCGCGGCGCTGCGGCAGACGCGCGCGCATTGGCGAGGGGGTCGACCCGGCGGATTTGATTCGCGCCGCCGCCGAGAACGTCGAGCGCCTTTGCGACGATCCCTTTGGCGTCGAGTCCCGCCTTGGCGTACATCGCCTCCGAGCTGTCGTGCGCCAGAAACACGTCGGGCAGCGCCATGGAGCGGACTTTGAGACCGTGGTCGAGCCGCCCATGCTCGGCCAACGCCTGCAGCACGTAAGAGCCGAAGCCGCCGATCGATCCTTCTTCGATCGTGATGAGGACTTCGTGCTCGCGAGCCAGCTTCAAGACGAGATCGACATCGAGCGGCTTGGCGAAGCGCGCGTCGGCGACCGTGGTGGAAATACCAATTTTGGCGAGTTCGTCTGCGGCCTTCGAACATTCCGCAAGGCGGGCGCCAAACGAGAGGAGCGCGACTTTGTCGCCTTGGCGAACAATTCGTCCCTTGCCGATTTCGAGCGGAACGCCGACTTCCGGGATCGCCACGCCGACGCCGTCGCCGCGCGGGTAACGAACCGCCGAGGGGCGATCGTCGATCGCGGCGGCGGTCGCGATCATATGCGTAAGCTCGGCCTCGTCCGCCGCGGCCATGATGACGAAGCCAGGCAGGCAGCCGAGATAGGCCACGTCGAACGAACCGGCGTGCGTCGGGCCGTCGGCGCCGACAAGCCCGGCCCGGTCGATCGCAAAGCGGACGGGCAACGATTGGATCGCCACGTCGTGCACGACTTGATCGTAACCGCGCTGCAAGAACGTCGAATAGATGACGCAGAACGGCTTGTAGCCTTCCGCGGCGAGGCCCGCGGCGAACGTCACCGCGTGCTGCTCGGCGATGCCGACGTCGAACATTCGCGTCGGGAAGGCCTTGCCGAAAATATCGAGGCCGGTGCCCGACGGCATCGCCGCCGTCACCGCGACGATGCGATCGTCCTTGGTCGCCTCCTTGACGAGGCTTTCTGCGAAAACCCTGGTGAAAGACGGCGCCTTCGCCTTGGCCTTCGATTGCTCTCCCGTCGCGACGTCGAATTTCGCGACGGCGTGGAATTTGTCGCTGGAGGCTTCCGCGGGCGGGTAGCCTTTGCCCTTTTTGGTTACGACGTGCACCAGGATCGGGCCGTTGCGGGCGTCGCGAACATTGCGCAGCACCGGCAACAGGTGGTCGAAGTTATGGCCGTCGATCGGCCCGACATGGAAAAATCCGAGTTCTTCAAACAGCGATCCGCCGGTCCAGAAGCCGCGCGTAAATTGGTCGAGGCGCTCCGCCTTGATTTCCAGGGTTTTCGGCAGTCGCCGAGCGAGTTGCTTGCCGATGTCGCGCAGCGAGCGATAGGCCTGGCTCGAGATCAGGCGCGAAAAATATCCGGACATGGCGCCGACCGGCGGCGCGATCGACATGTCGTTGTCGTTGAGGATCACGATTAGCCGGCTATTCATCGCCCCAGCGTTGTTCATGGCCTCGTAA
Organism: Roseiarcus sp.; assembly: GCA_050015575.1. Lineage (GTDB taxonomy): Bacteria > Pseudomonadota > Alphaproteobacteria > Rhizobiales > Beijerinckiaceae > Roseiarcus. The sequence continues at coordinate 20,400 of JBEKBD010000036.1, forward strand.
GCCATGCCGGCCGACATGGCGCCGTCGCCAATCACCGCGATAATATTGTGGCTCTCGTTTTTCAGGTCGCGCGCCACCGCCATGCCGAGGGCGGCTGAAATCGAGGTCGAGGCATGGGCGGCGCCGAACGGGTCGTATTCGCTTTCGGATCGTTTGGTGAAGCCCGAAAGGCCGCCCCCGGTCCGCAGCGTTCGAATCCGATCTCGGCGACCGGTCAGTATCTTATGAGGATACGCTTGGTGCCCGACGTCCCAGATCAGCCGATCGTTGGGCGTATCGAAGATGTAGTGCAGCGCGATCGTCAGTTCGACGACGCCGAGACCCGCGCCCAGGTGGCCGCCGGTGACGGAAACAGCCTCGATGGTCTCCGCGCGGAGTTCTTCGGCGATTTGCTTGAGGTCCGCCGGCTTATGGCGCCGCAAGTCTCCCGGGCTGTTGATGCCTTGGAGCATTTTGCCTCCCAATTGTAAGCCTCTAACCAGAAGCGCCGACGACAAAGACACATCGCTGGCGGCGCGTTCGCCGGCCGGTTTCTAGGTTCTTTCCCCAACTCAGGCAATCGCAAAAAAACTCAAGTCCCGCCACACCCGGCTTCCGGCTCGCGATGGCAGCCTCGGAATCTACTCGGTTCGCCCGGGGGTGCGTCGCCGCGACTGGCGGCCTTTCTGCCCTCTTAAAGCGGCAAAATCGCGGCTCTACGGCGGCGCGGACCGGGGCGGCCGCCTTTCGAAATAAGGCGGCCGGCGGCGGGACATCGCCCTCGTCCCGGCGCGGTCGCTCGCATTCGCCGCGCCGCTCGCCGCCGATATTCGCCAGCGATCTTCCCATGGCGGCGGCGCGACCTAAATAGTTGTCGGGGAGCGGGCGGCCGTTCGCGCGTCGTCTCAGATCTCGCCGAGGGGAGCGGGGACCTGTACGCACGAGAAGTTTTGTGATTTGCGATTCACTCCCGCAACGATCGCCGAAATCGAGAAAATCGGGAATGCGTCGGTGAGGGAAAGCGCATAAAACGACGAGGCTCCGCTCAGGGATGGGAACCATGCCGATGCATACAGCCGATGCCGATATCGCCTTTGGACCTCGCCGGCGCCGCGCTAGCGTCGGCGTGCGAGTCGGAGAGGGCGAACGGGCCGTCATCGTCGGCGGCGACGCGCCGGTCGTCGTACAGTCGATGACCAACACCGACACCGCCGACGTCGAGGCGACGGCGCGGCAAATCGCGGCGCTTGCCCGCGCCGGCTCCGAACTGGTGCGCATCACCGTGGATCGCGACGAAGCGGCGGCCGCCGTGCCTCACATTCGCGATCGCCTGGCGCGCATGGGCGTGAGCGCGCCGCTCATCGGCGACTTCCATTACATCGGCCATAAATTGCTCGCGGAACATCCCGCGTGCGCGGAAGCGCTCGACAAATATCGCATCAATCCGGGCAACGTCGGCTTTCGCAACAAGCGCGACCTGCAATTTGGACAAATCGTCGAAATGGCGATGCGTCACGGCAAATGCGTGCGCATCGGCGCCAACTGGGGCTCGCTCGACCAGGAATTGCTGACGCACCTCATGGACGAAAACGCGGCCGCGGCGATACCGCTGGAAGCGCGCGCCGTGATGCGCGAAGCGATGGTCCAGTCGGCGCTGCTGTCGGCGGCGCGCGCGGAGGAGATCGGGTTGGCTCGCGAGCGCATCATTCTCTCCGCGAAGGTGTCGGCGGTGCAGGATCTGATAACCGTCTATCGAACGCTGGCCGCGCGCTCGGACTACGCGCTGCATCTCGGCCTCACCGAAGCGGGCATGGGCTCGAAGGGCATTGTCGCTTCTTCGGCGGCGCTGGGCATTCTGTTGCAGGAAGGAATCGGCGACACCATCCGCGTTTCGCTGACGCCTGAACCGAACGGCGATCGCAGTTTGGAAGTGAAAGTCGCACAGGAAATCCTGCAGACTATGGGCTTTCGCACGTTCACGCCGCAGGTCGCCGCGTGCCCGGGCTGCGGACGCACGACTTCGACCGTCTTTCAGGAATTGGCGGGCGAAATTCAGAGCTATCTCGTCGACGCCATGCCCGGTTGGCGAAAGAAATATCCCGGCGTCGAAACGCTCAACGTCGCGGTGATGGGCTGCATCGTCAATGGCCCCGGCGAGAGCAAGCACGCCGATATCGGCATCTCTCTGCCGGGAACCGGCGAAACGCCGGCGGCGCCCGTGTTCATCGACGGCGCCAAAGCATTGATTCTTCGCGGCCCGACGATTGCGGCCGATTTCAAAGCGCTGGTCGCCGACTACATCGACAAGCGATTTGGGGGCGAGAAGGCGGCGCCGTGACGAACGGGTCCGGCGACCCTCGCGAAAACGCGCTCGATGCGGTCTTTGGGTTGCGTCGCCCCATTGCCGCTTCGGTCGCCACGGCTCTTCGGCGGCCCTAGCCCAAGAGGGCGAGGGCCCTATCTCGCGCGATATGGTGAATCGCCAGCGCCTGGGCGACCGTGGCGGGGGCGCGGGTCTCGCCGGCGGCGCGCATCGCCTCGAGGGTGCGCGCGACGATGCGGATCTCGTTGGCGGCGTTGAGCGCGGTGGGCGCGCCGCCGCCTTCGCCGAGCGCCTCGATCGCCAGAGCGAGCGCGGGAAAGCGGGCGAGGTCCGCCGGCTCGAAGGTCAGCGCGCCGAGCGCGGCGAGATCCGGGGCCGCCACGCCCGAGACGATCCGTTCGGGATAGGCCAGGCAATGCGCGATCGGCGTGCGCATGTCCGGCGAGGCCATGCCGGCGATCAACGACCCGTCGGCGAAGGCGACGAGGCCGTGGACGATCGATTGCGGGTGGACGACCACCGCCAACCGCTCGGCGGGAACCCCGAACAGATGATGCGCCTCGATGAGTTCGAGACCCTTGTTCATCAGGCTCGCCGAGTCGATGGTGACTTTCGGGCCCATCGTCCAGTTGGGATGGGCGAGCGCCTCGGCGCGCGTCGCGTTGGCGATGCGCTCGGCGCTCCATTGCCGGAACGGGCCGCCCGAGGCGGTGACGGTCATCTTGACGATCGTCGCGGGATCGCGTCCGCCCATCGCTTGAAAAATGGCGTTGTGTTCCGAATCCACCGGCAGCAGACGCGCCCCGGAGCGGCGCGCCGCCGCGATCACCGCTTCGCCGGCGCACACCAGCGTTTCCTTGTTGGCGAGCGCGACGGCGCGGCCCGCCGAAATCGCCGCGTAGGTCGGGGCCAAGCCGGCCGCGCCGACGATCGCGGAAACGACCAGATCGGCCTCGCGCAGCGCCGCTTCGACCACCGCCTCGGGTCCGGCCGCGATTTCGACGCCGCTTCCCGCCACCCCCGCCTTCAGTTCGCCGTAGCCGGCCGGGTCGGCGAGCGCCGCGAACGAAGCGCCGAGCTCCAGCGCCGAACGCGCCAGCGCCGCTCCGTCGCGCCCGCCCGCCACCGCGACGACCGCAAAACGCCCCGGCGCCTTGGCCACCACCTGCGCGCACGAGCGCCCGATCGAGCCGGTCGCGCCCAGGACGACGAGACGCTTGGGCGCCGCCGCCCCGGCGCGCGGCGCGCCCAGCGCGGCGGAGCGCTTGATCTTCGGCGGAGCGAGGGACTGCGTCACGCGTTCACC
>JBEKBD010000037.1:0-24103 GCA_050015575.1 Roseiarcus sp.
ACCAGCGCCTTGGGCGCGGTCATGCCGTCGACCCGCGCGAGTTCGATCTGCTGGCGCAGATAGGCTCGGCTCTGGCTGACGAAGAAGCCGCGCTCGCTGAGGCCGGAATCCCGCAACGCCGCGTCGAAACGGGCGCGGCTGAATTCGCCCGACGCGTCGCGCAGGCCGGGATCGGCGCGCACCGCGGCGGCGATCGCGTCTTCGGAAACCGCCAGACCCAACGTCGCGGCGCGTCGGTCGAGCGCGACGTCGGCGATCAGGCGTTGCAGCACCCCGGCGTCGAGGCCGAGCGCGTGGGCCTGGGCATTGGTCAGGTTGGCCTTCATTTGGGCCTGGTAGCGATACATCACGGTCTGCAGCGCGGTCTGGAACTGCTGGGAGGTGATCACCGCCCCGCCGACTTCGGCGAGCTTGTTGGGCGATGCGCCGCGGAAGATGTCGCCGATGCCCCAGATGGCGAAACTGACGATGAGAAAGCCGAGCAGGATCGTCATGATGATGCGGCCGATGATGCCGTGCGTCGCCCTTCGTATTCCATCGAGCATGACTGTCGCCGATCCCTCAAATCTTCGCCCGACGTCGCGCATCAGGCCCCTCAGGCGCGACGTTCGGCCCTATCTATCCCCGGCGGAAGGCTTTGCATAGGCGGAGCGGGAATGATAATCGGCAGGCCTGAACCAACGCGATCCTTCACCCCCAAGAGGCGACACATGACCCCTGGCGTGCGCCCGCTCGTAGCGGGAAACTGGAAGATGAACGGCCTCGGCGCCTCGTTGAGCGAGATCGCCGCGATGCGCCGCGCGGTCGACGCGGGCAAGGCGATCGCCGCGATGCGCCGCGCGGTCGACGCGGGCAAGGCCGGCGCGGCGGAAGTCGCGGTCTGTCCGCCGGCGACGCTGATCGCCGGGGCCGCCAAGCTGCTGACGGGCGGCGCGCTCGGTCTCGGCGCGCAAGACTGCTTCGCCGCCGACCACGGCGCCTTCACCGGCGACATTTCCGCGCCGATGCTCAAGGACGCGGGCGCTCAATATGTGATCGTCGGCCATTCCGAGCGCCGCGCCGGCCACAACGAGAGCGACGCGGCGGTGCGCGCCAAGGCCGAGGCGGCGCACAAGGCGGGGCTGACCGTCATTCTCTGCGTCGGCGAAACGCGCGCCGAGCGCGAAGGAGGCCGCGCCGTCGAAGTCGTCAGCGGCCAGCTTCGCGGCTCCTTGCCCGCCAAGGCGACGCCCGCCGATCTCGTCGTCGCCTACGAGCCGGTGTGGGCGATCGGCACCGGCCTGACGCCGACGCCGGCCGACGTCGCCGACATGCACGGCGCCATCCGCGCGCTGTTGCGCCAGGTCTACGGCGATGCGGGCGGGAAAATGCGCATTCTCTACGGCGGCTCGGTCAAACCGGCCAACGCGCGCGAATTGCTTTCGCTCGCCAACGTCGACGGCGCCCTGGTCGGCGGCGCCAGTCTGAAGGCCGTCGACTTCATGGCGATCGCCGCGACCTACGTCTGAGGGCGCGCGAAGCGGGCGGGCCCATGGGCGCCGACGGCGTCCCGGACCCGCCAAGGCCAAGCCCTCGCGCGGGCTCCCGTCAGCCGGCGGCGCCGCTCGATCGCCGGGAGGCGGCGGCGAGCGGCGCGATGGCGAGCGCCGCCGCGACCAGCAGCGCGAAGCTGACGCGCAATCCGGCGAACGAGGCGACGGAGCCGATCAACGGCGGTCCGATGAGGAAGCCGGCGTAGCCGACGGTTGCGGTCATGGCGATGCCGAGCGCCGGCGATGACGCGAGCGCCGCGCTGGCGCTGAAGACCGCGGGAATGAGGTTGGACAACCCGAGCCCGACCAGAAAGAAGCCGCCGATCGCCGTAATTGGGGAGGGCGCCGCGACGGCGAGCAAGACGCCCGCCGCGGCGAGGCCGCCGCCCAGCATGATGATCTCCGTCCGCCCCAACCTCCGCACGGCGACGTCGCCGGAAAGTCGGCCGAGCAGCATCGCGGCCGCGAAGGCGGCGTAGCCGCTCGCGGCGACGGCGGGCGCAACGCCGACGACGCCGGTGAGGTAGACCGCGCACCAGTCGGCCATCGCGCCTTCCGTCAACATGCCGAACAGCGCGACGAGGCAAAGGCCGGCGAGCCGCCGTTGCGGCCAGACGAAGGCCCATCCTTCGGCGGCGGCCTCTGCGCCGCCGATATGCGGGGCCGAACCGACGACGACCGCCAAAACGGCGCCGGCCGTGACCGCGAACAGCCAGGGCGCGGGCGCGCCGGCCTTCATCAGCAGCCCGCCGAGCGCGGCGCCGGCCAGGCCGCCGCCGCTCCACGCCGCGTGGAACGACGACATGATCGCCGCGCCCCAGCGCCTTTCGACGAGGGTCGCATGGGCGTTCATCCGCACGTCCATGAGGCCGCTAAAGGCGCCGAGCAGGAACGTCGCGGCGACAAGCAGCGGCAGGTTGGGGGCCAAGCCGATGAGGCCGAGCACAACGCCAAAGCCGATCGCGCCGCCGCGCAAGGCCCGGCCGGCGCCGAAGCGATGCGCGAGGAATCCGGTTGACGGCATGAGCAGAATGGCGCCGGCGGCCATCGCGAACAGCGGGACGCTCAATTGCGCGTCGGAGAGCGCCAGCCTGGACTTGATCAGCGGAATGGCCGCCGCCCAGCCGCCAACGCCAAATCCGTTGGCGAAGAAAAGGGCCGTGGTCGCCAGGCGGGCGCGCCACGGCGGCGGCGCGGCGACGGAGCGCGGCGCCATCACCAGGGCTCGGCGCGATGGACGCGGATTCCCAATCGCTCGAAGGGCGCTGCGGCGGCCTCGGGCGCGTCCGCTTCGATCATCAGATCGTCGTCGCCCGCCGCCCCCCGATCTTGGCGGACGAGCCGGAAGCAAATGAAACGAGGACGCTCTCCAAGCAACAGTTTTGACGACGGCATGGCGCCCCCTTCCCACCTCATTCGCGGATTATCGTGCGCTCCCACTGACGATCGTGCAACACAATCGACGCCGACCGACGCGATCAGCCGAGGATCGATATGAACGACCCCTTCCGCCTCGCGCGCTTCGTCGACGCCCAGGAGCCGATCTTCGATCAAGCGTGCGCGGAACTGCGCGCGGGCGCCAAGCGCGGGCATTGGATGTGGTTCGTCTTTCCCCAGATCGAGGGGCTCGGCGCCAGCGAAACGGCGCGCCGCTTCGCCATTTCCTGCCGCGCCGAAGCCGAGGCGTATGTGCGCCATCCGGTTCTCGGGCCTCGGCTGCGGGAATGCGCCGAACTGGTCAACGGCGTCGACGGGCGTTCGGCGCGCGAGATTTTCGGCCACCCCGACGATCTCAAGTTTCATTCGTCGATGACGCTGTTCGCCGGCGTCGCGTCGGACGGCGCCGTGTTCGAGGACGCCTTGCAAAAATACTTCGCGGGGCGACGCGATCGCCTGACGATGGAGAAGATTTGAGCCGGGCGCGCCGCCGACGCTTCGCGCCGACGCCCACCCGCGGGAATGACAAGCGGCCAGCGTGCGGCTATGTTCGTCGCCGCTTCGTCAATCGGGCGCCGGCAAGCGATTCGGCGTCGAAACTTCGACGAAGGGGGAGGGTCGTCCTCGCCCCGGTTTGACGCGCCCCCGTGATCGGTCGATCGGCAAGGAGTCCTCAATGCCTACACTTCGCCCTTCCATTTTCGCGCTGCTGCTGGCGGCCTGCGCCGTTCCCGCGCTCTCGAGTTCCGTGTGGGCGCAATCCTGCACCTGCGCGGGGGCGGGCATTCAGGCCGACGTCGCTCCGCCGCCGCTGCCCGACTACGATCAGCCGCCGATTCCGGAGCCCGGCTATTTGTGGACGCCGGGATATTGGGCGTGGAACACCTACGACTATTACTGGGTGCCCGGCACATGGGTCGAGCCGCCGCAGCCGGGGCTTCTCTGGACGCCCGGATATTGGGGCTTTGTCGACGGCGTCTACGCGTTCAACCGCGGCTACTGGGCGCCCCATGTCGGTTTTTACGGCGGCGTCGCGTACGGCTTCGGCTATGGCGGCGTCGGTTACGAGGGCGGGCATTGGGAGAACGGAGTCTTCTTCTACAACCGGACGGTGAATCGATTCGGCTCCGTCCACATCGACAACGTCTATGAAAAGACGGTGACGATGAACGCCGGCGCCAGCCGCGCGAGTTTCAACGGCCCGGGCGGAGCGACCGCCAAGCCGACGCCGGAGGAGGAAGCCGCGGCGAAGGAGACGCACCTGCCGCCGACCGATCGTCAGATCGGGCACGCGCGCGCCGCGAGCATGAAGAGCGAAGCCTTCGTCTCGACGAACCACGGCAAGCCGGCGATCGCCGCGACCGCGATGCCCGGCGCGTTCACCGGCGAGTCGGTCGTCAAGGCGAAGGCCGCCGGCTCTGCGTCGGGCCAGCCCTCGGGAGCGACGCCCGCCGTCGGCGCGCCGAAGGCCGAGGAAAAGAAGGCGCCGGCGGGCGGCGAACTCAAGCCCGAACCAAGAGCGACTCCCACCGGCGAGCCGAAGGTGGAAGAGAAGCCCAAGATCGAGGAGAGGCCCAAGGTCGAGGAGAGGCCCAAGGTCGAGGAGAAGCCCAAGGTCGAAGAGAAACCGAAGGTCGAGGAGAAGCCGAAGGCGGAAGAGAAGCGGCCGCCGGTCGTCAGCAGGCCAGCCGCGCATCCCGCGCCCGCCAAGCCGAGTTGCGGCAAGCCGGGCGAGCCCAAGTGCCCGTGAGGGCCGATCGCCGCGCCGAGTTCGTTCGGCGCGGCGGCCGCCGCCGATAACCAACTCAATCGAGATGCCCGCGGCCAACCCGCGCGGATCGCTCCTTGGCGGCCGGGCGTGACGAAGCCAATCGACCGGGCCGACCGGCCGAGGCGATTGCCGCCGACATGGACGCGCCTGCCGCGCCGTGCTAGGAGCGCGCCAATTCGTCAGTTCGCGCCGCGCGCGCTTTCGCGCGGTCTCTCGGGATCGTATCCATGCAAACCGTGCTGATCGTCATTCACCTTCTGGTGGTGATCGCTCTCGTCGGCGTTGTGCTGTTGCAGCGCTCCGAGGGCGGCGTGCTCGGCTCGGGGGGCGGGGGCGGATTCATGACCGGGCGCGGGCAGGCCAACGCGCTGTCGCGCGCCACCGCGATCCTGGCGACGATGTTCTTCGCCACCTCGATCTTGATGTCGGTGATCGCCAGCTGGAGCCGCGCGCCGCGCTCGATTCTCGACGTCGCCCCGCCTTCGACCAGCGCCCCGGCTTCGAAGACCGCGCCGGCGGCGCCGGGCAGCCTGCTCGACCAGCTCAAGCAGATGCAGGGCCAGACCGGCGGCGGAGCGCCGGCCGCGCCTGCGCCCGCCGCGCCGGCGCAAGAACCGTCGAAATAGCATGGCGACCGCGCGCCGCCGATCGAAGCGGAGAGCGCCTTGACGCCCACGGCGATGCCGCCGGCCCTCGGCGCTGACGGCGTCGGGACGGGCTGACTTCGCATGCCGTCGTTTTGCAACGAGCGGCGCGTGCGCCACAGCGCCGAAGAAATGTTCGATCTCGTCGCCGACGTCGAGCATTATCCCGAATTCGTGCCTTTGTGCCGGGCGCTGCGCGTGCGCCGACGGAGCGGGAACAAGCAAGACGTCGAAGTTCTCGTCGCCGAAATGGAGGTCGGGCATCGCGCCATTCACGAGAAGTTCGCTACCCGCGTCACGCTCGACCGGCCGCGGTTGAAGATCGTCGTCGAATATGTCGACGGGCCGTTCCGCCGCCTGGAGAACGTCTGGAATTTCCGCAGCGGCCCGCAAGAGGGCGGCTCCACGGTGGAATTCTTCATCGCTTATGAGTTTCGCAGCCGCCTGCTCGGCGCGCTGATGGGCGCGATGTTCGACGCCGCGTTCCGCAAATTCTCTGCCGCCTTCGAGGCGCGCGCGGACGCGGTCTACGCGCCCAAGGCCGACTGATCGGCCGCGAGCGCCGCCTCGATCAATTCGAGCGCGGTCTCTGCCGAGGCGAGGCGGATCGCCGATCGCGACAGCGCGCCGAACCGACGCTCGCTGACGATCGGCGGGGCGCCGCGGCGCGCCACGGCGAAATGCACGAGGCCGACGGGTTTGTCCGCCGTGCCGCCGTCCGGGCCGGCGATTCCAGTGACGGACGCCGCGATGTCGGCGCGGGAATGGGCGAGCGCCCCTAACGCCATCGCCCGCGCCGTCGCCTCGCTAACCGCGCCGTGGGCGGCGAGGATGTCGGCGGCGACGCCGAGCGTCTCCTGCTTGGCTTCATTGGAATAGACGACGAAGCCGCGCTCGAATACCGCCGACGAACCCGGAATCTCCGTCAGCAGGGCGCTGATCAGCCCGCCGGTGCAGGATTCGGCCGTCGCGAGCTTGACGCCGAGCGCCCGGCAGCGCGCTTCGAGCGCGGCGGCGCGCTCGACAAGAAGGGATGGGAACACCGGCGGCTCCTTTCTCGGCGGCTTGGCGGCCCCAGGCCTGGGGGCGGCGAAAAGCTACCACGATTTTCGCTTTCGACGACGCGCTTCCCCCTCGGCGCTTTCCCCGCCTCGCTTTTTCCGCTACGCACCCGCGCGTAAGTCCGCGTCGTTCGGACCTAGCAAAGAAGTGGAAGCCATGCATCGCTACCGCACGCACACCTGCGGCGCCCTCGGCCTCGCCGAGGACGGCCAGACGGTCCGCCTTTCCGGCTGGTGCCATCGCATCCGCGACCACGGCGGCGTGCTGTTCATCGACCTGCGCGACCACTACGGCCTGACCCAATGCGTGGTCGATCCCGATTCGCCGGCGTTCGGCCAGGCCGAGAAGCTGCGCTCGGAATTCGTCGTGCGGGTCGACGGCAAGGTGCGCAAGCGCCCGCCGGGCACCGAAAACCCGGATATGCCGACCGGCTATGTCGAAGTCTACGTGCGCGAGATCGAGACCCTCGGCCCGGCGGGCGAACTGCCGATGCCGGTGTTCGGCGACCAGCCGTACCCCGAGGACACCCGACTGAAATACCGCTTTCTCGATCTTCGGCGCGACAAGCTGCACGCCAACATCATGCTGCGCGGGCGGATCATCGACTGGTTGCGCGCCAGCATGAAGAAGCAGGGTTTCTTCGAGTTCCAGACGCCGATCCTGACCGCGTCGAGCCCGGAAGGCGCGCGCGACTTTCTGGTGCCGTCGCGCATCCACCCCGGCAAGTTCTACGCGCTGCCGCAGGCGCCGCAGCAGTTCAAGCAGCTCGTCATGGTCGCCGGCTTCGACCGCTACTTCCAGATCGCGCCGTGCTTTCGCGACGAGGACGCGCGCGCCGACCGCAGCCCCGGCGAGTTCTACCAGCTCGACATCGAGATGAGCTTCGTCACTCAAGAGGACGTGTTCGCCGCGGTCGAGCCGGTGTTGCGCGGCGTGTTCGACGAATTCGGCGGCGGCAAGCCGGTGACGCCGAAGTTTCCGCTGATCCCCTACAAGCAGGCGATGCTGGAATACGGCGTCGACAAGCCGGACTTGCGCAACCCCATCCGCATCGCCGACGTGACCGCAATCTTCGCCCGCGACGACGTGACCTTCAACGCGTTCAAGGAGGTCATCAGGTCGGGCGGCGTCGTGCGCGCCGTTCCGGCGCCCGGCGCCGCCAGGCAGCCGCGCTCGTTCTTCGACAAGCTCAACGACTGGGCGAAGGGGGAAGGGGCGCCGGGCCTCGGTTACATCATCTTTGAAGGAGAGGGCGACGCGCTGGCGGGCAAGGGGCCGATCGCCAAGTTCCTGCCGCCTGCGGCGCAGCGCGCGCTCGTCGTCGCCTCCGGCCTGAGACCCGGCGACGCCGTCTTCTTCGCCTGCGACAAGGAAGCCAAGGCCGCCAAGCTCGCGGGCGCCGCGCGCATCCGCATCGGCGCCGACCTCGGCGTCTGCAAGAAGGACGGGTTCGAATTTTGCTGGATCGTCGACTTCCCGATGTACGAGTGGAACGAGGACGAGAAGAGAATCGACTTCTCGCACAATCCGTTCTCGATGCCGCAAGGCGGCCTCGCGGCGCTCGAGACGAAAGACCCGCTCGAGATTCTCGCGTTCCAGTACGACATCGTCTGCAACGGCGTCGAATTGTCGTCGGGCGCGATCCGCAACCACCACCCCGACGTCATGCGCAAGGCATTCGCCATCGCCGGCTACGGCGAGGACGCGCTGCTGGAGAAGTTCGGCGGCATGTACCGCGCCTTCCAGTGCGGGGCGCCGCCGCACGGCGGCATCGCGCCGGGCGTCGACCGCATCGTCATGCTGCTGGCGGGCGAGGAGAACCTGCGCGAAGTCGTGCTGTTCCCGATGAACCAGCGCGCCGAAGACCTGCTGATGGGCGCGCCGTCGAGCGCGACGCCCAAGCAATTGCGCGAGCTGCACATCAGGCTGAACCTGCCCGAGAAGTGAGCGGAAGGCGCGGGGCTTTCTTGCGCCGCGCCGCGCCCTATCCGTCGACAAGACGCAGCGGCGGCGTTGTCGGCGCGAGCGGCCAAAATGGCGAACGTTCGGAAGGTGAAACAGGCGGTCGTCTGGAGGATATCGGTTCATGAGCGCTGCGCTTGATTCGCGTCGTTACGCGAAGGTCGTGATCGCGCTTGTTCTCGTTCAGGCGGCGTTTTGGGTCGTTCTGCCGTGGCTTCTCGAAGGATCGATACGCCTCGATTCCGCGGAGGGCGTCGTCGACGGGCCGGAGTGGCAGCTCTCGTATCTGCGGCATCCGCCGTTTTCCACCTGGCTCTCCGGGCTCGCCTCGATGACGGGGCCGTTTCGCTATGCCGCGCTGTTCTTGATCGGCTCGGTTCTTTCGTGTTCGGCGTTCGCGATCGCGGCCGGCTTCGTCGCTCGCGTCAATCGTCGCGAGGCCGGGCTCGTCGCGCTCATGGCCGGTCTCGCCTCGCCCTGGGCGACCTATATTCCCATTGAGGTCAACCACAATATCGGCGTCATGCCGTTTTGGGCGTTGACCCTATTGACGGGTTGGACCGCCTTCGAGAGCGGCGGGCTCGCCGCCTGGGCCTGTCTGGGTCTGGCGATCGGACTGGGCCTTTGGGCGAAATACGCGATCCTGCACCTCGTCATTCCGCTCGCGCTCGTGTTCCTCGTCGTCCCGGAATGGCGTCGCCAGCTGCGCACGCCCGGCCCATGGTTGGCCGGACTGCTCTGCGTCGCGATCGCAGCGCCGCACTTCATCGACGTGCTGCACAAGGGCGGGACGACGCTGAGCTTCGCCGTAAGGACGGCGCCGACGCCGATGCTGAATCGCGTCGGCTCGATGGCGGAATTCATCGCCGATTGTCTCGCGGCCCAGGCGACCATGGCCGCGTTCGCCTTTGTCGCTTGTGGACCGAAGCGCTTGCTGCGAGCCATCGCTTCGATGTTCGCGCGGGCGACGATGACCCGCCTCGACCTCTATCTTCACGCCGCCGCGTTCGGGCCTGTTCTCGTGATCGTTCTCGCTGCGCCGCTCGGCGTGCAGAAGCATTTCCTTTGGGTCACCCCGTTGACCGTGAGCTTCGCGGCATGGTGGGGCCACGCGGCGGCGCGGGCCGGCCTGGCGGAAGCGCCGCGGCGGCTGTGGCGATTTTACGCGGCATTGGCGGGGCTCTTCGTCGTGAGCTACGTCGCCGCTCGCGAGCTGGCGCCATACTTGCCGATCCGATTGGCTTATGAGCAGACGGACGGCCCGGCGCTGGCGCGACTCGCCGAGACCTATTGGGCCGAGCACGAGGCCGGTCCGATCCCCTTTATCGTCAGCCTGAACCTGCAGCACGGATTTCAGGCCGCCGGATCGATCGTCTTCGACCTTCCCTTTCGCGATCGCGCCCGCGTCGTGCAGGGCGACGCCTATTACGCTCCTTGGACGAGCGTCGACGAGATCAAAAGGCGCGGCGCGCTGGTGGTCGGCACCGACATGAGGCCGGGAACGACGACGCTCGGCGTCGAGGTTCGAGACGTCACGGCCTATCCCAGGCCGACGCTGCGCGGGGCGAAATCGCCGATGATCTATTTCGGCTTCATCCCGCCGGGATCGTGAAGACCCGATCGGTCTCATCGCGCAAGGCGCGTATCCGAGAGGGCCTGCCGGAAGCGCACGACGCGAACCGTCTCTATCGCCTGCGCGCCGACCTTTGCTCGACGACGCGGCTGATAATCGAATCGAGACGTTCCCCGCCCTTGTCGATGGTGTGATGATCGAGAATCTTCCGTTGCGCCGCGATCGCGAGACGCTGGGCGAAACTCGGATTTTCGATCAACCGCCGAATGCGCTCGGCGAGCGCGGCGGCGTCGTCGATCGGAAAGAGCAGACTGTCCACGCCGTCAGCCGAGATTTCCCGCGGCCCGGGAGAGTCGGAGAGGACGACGGGTTTGGCGTACAAAAACGCCTCCAGCAGCACTACCGGGCAGACGTCGTGGTTCGAGGTGAAACAAAAAACGTCGATGTCGCGGAAGAATTCCGCCTTGTCGGTGATCCAGCCGGGAAAGCGGAGGGAGTCGCCCAGCCCTTGGCTCGAGGCGAGAGCCTTCAGCGCCGGCGCCAAATCCCCGTCCCCGGCTAGCGTCGCCGTGAACGGCACGTCCTGGTTCTTGAGCAGCGCGAGCGCCTCGATGAATTTCTCGAAGCCCTTCTTGGGCACGAAGCGGCCCATCGCCCCGATCGCCGGCGGCGACGACAACGGCTTGGCCGCCGGAATTTGCGCGGGCGGGCGGATCATGTTGAAGACCTTGAACACGCGCGCTTCCGGCTGCCCCGCCTCGATCAGCCGCCGGCGCATATCCTCGTTGATGGCGATGGCGAAATCCGCTCCGACCGTTCGACCGACTTTGATCGAGTGGTTGACCGCGATCAGCGGCGCGATCGACTTGGCCGCGGGCTTGACCAGGTTGATGGCGCGGTTGCCGTGGGCGATGACGACGTCGGAACCGAGCGATCGCAGCAGGCGACGGATGCGCCACATCGCGAGCACGTCGTACTGATTGAAATTGGGCGTCTCGATATAGCGGAATCCCAACCCTTCCAACCGAGGAATGACCATCGCTCTCGGCGCGACGAGGTGAACGACGTCGTAGCCGCGCATGCGCAAGGCCTCGCTGTAGTCGACGAAGACCTGCTCCAACCCGCCGAGCCCGGCGCCGAACATGCAATTGACGATCCTCAAGCGCGATCGACCCAACTGTGAACCGTTGCGACGAACCCCGCGCCGACCTCAACTGCGGGGCGGGATCGCCGTGACGATATAATGGAAAGCGTTGGCGATGTAGCCCCAGGCGGCGGGCGCCAGGGAAATCTCCGCCGGTTTGGACGGCGGCGAGGCGAACTTGGCGGTCCCCTCCAGGCAAGGGCGATCGTCAACCGCGCAGGACGCCGATATCTCGCGCGGAAGCGCGAGAAACCACGCGCCGCGGAGCCAAGCCCAGAAGGGCGGATGCTGGGCATAGCCGAGTTGGAATTCGCGTCCCCACGCGAAAGCGTCGAACACATGGTGATTGATGCGCCTCGGGCTCTGCGTCGCCGCGGAATAAATCGACAAGGCGACGAAGAAAGCGACGCAGGCCGCCGAAAGCATCGAAGAAGTCGGCCCCGGGGAAGGCAGGGCCGCCGCGCCGGCATGGTCGAGGTCGAGCGCGTCCGGCTTCGATCGTTCCAACGACACGCGCAGAGACACCGGCCGACCTTCCTGAAGGCGGCCGCCGCCGCAATGCGGTCGCGTGAAAAGATCTTCGGCGCGATCCGCCCATCCCTGACGCCACGCGAAGGGTGGACGCCTCGCACGCGAGCGGAGCGCATAATGACCATCGCCGAAAACTTTGCAATCTCGGCCGCTTCACCCGTCTTTCCCGCTTCGCCTTCCTCCAATCGTGCGGCGGCGCGTGGTGAATTCGGTTGCCAAGCGGCGTTTGATTGGCCAATACGTCGGCGCCGACGGCGGCCTGCGGCCGGACGCCGGCGCCGCTGATGACTTTTTTTGAAGGACCCTGCGCCATGCGCGTTCTTATCGTGGGAAACGGCAACGAACGCTTTCTTGGCGGAAGATTTTACAATACCGAGCGCAAGCTCGCCAATGGCTTCATTCGCAATGGCCATTTGCTGCATTTTTTCAGCGATCGCGACGTCGCACGGCGTGCGACGATTTTTCGTTCGTCTCGCGCCGGACGCGGGGAGGCCAACCGGCGGTTTCTCGACGTCGCGCGCAATTTTCAGCCCGATTTCATCGTTTTCACGCATTCCTGCCTGATTTCGACAGAGACTTTCGTCGAAGCCAAGCGCTTGCCCCAAGCGCCACGCTTGGCGCAGGTCTGCGTCGATCCGATGTTTCGGCGGGTCAACGTCGACTTTCTCAAGGATCGCGCATCGGTCGTCGACGCGACTTTCGTCACCACGGCGGGCGAGGTTCTTGCCCAATTCTCCAGCCCGACGAACGTCTCGTCGTATATTCCCAGTGAGGTCGACGCCTCGATCGAGACGGCGCGCGCCTTCGAACGGTCGGATCAGTCTTTCGACGTGTTCTTCGCGGCCAACGCGGCCGGAGACCGGCCGGGGGATGTGCGTCGAGCGACGCCTGCGCTCATCGTCAAGTCCGGCAAGGCGTCGCTCGATTATCACGGCTTCGACGGCCGGCCGCCTGTTTTCGGGATTGAATATTTCCGTCGGCTCGCCGACGCGCGCATGGCGCTGAACATCAATTCCGACCGCGCCGAGCAGGCGAACGTCCGCGCGCCGGCCGAGGAACTCTATCTCTATAACTCCAACCGCATTTGCCAGATCATGGGCTGCGGCCTGCTGACGCTGTCGTTTCGCGTCAACCAACTTATGGAATTGTTTGAAGAAGATAGGGAAATGGTGTTCGCCGACACGCCCGAGGAAATGTTGGACGCGGTGCTTCGGTATAAGCGCGACGACGCCGCGCGCCGCCGGGTGGCCGAGGCGGGCTGGCGGAAATCGCACGAAGAACTCAACGAGCGACTCGTCGCGCGCTATATCGAAGAAGTCGCGTTCCGCCGCGCGCTCTCCCATCCCTATATCTGGCCGACCAAGCTGTGGTGATCGCCGCCGCCGCGCCGTCTCGAACGATCGGCGTCGTGCTTCCCGCGCGCGAGGCCTTCGGCATGAGCAAGTCGGGCGCGGTCGCGCTGTGTGCGCGCGATTTCGCCGCCTACAGCCGCTTTCGCGAGCAAATCACGATCCTCGGCGCGGCGGAATGCGATTATCCCGATGTGCGCTACCGACGCCTGGTCGACTGGCGGCGCTGGCATCTGCGCACCCGGACCGCGTACGTCCGCGGCGTGGCCCGCGCCGCCAAGGACGATGGGTTCGCCGTTCTCGAAATCCAAAATCGGCCGCAGTTCGTCGCCGCGCTGCGCGAGGCGCTGCCTGGGGTCAAGCTGGCGCTGCATCTGCACAACGATCCTCAGGAGATGGAGGGCTCGCGCAGCCCGGCCGAGCGCGAGGCCATATTGCGGCGGGTCGAGGCCGTCTACTGCGTCAGCGCCTTTGTCCTCGGACAGTTCCTTTCCGGCGTGCGCGACGAAGCCCGCAAGGCGATCGTCGTCTACAACGGCGTCGCCGCTGCCGAATTGGCGACGCCGAAAGAAAAAATTTTCGCCTTCGTCGGCCGCTTGATCCGCGACAAGGGCGTCGTCGAACTGACGCGGGCTTTCGCGCTCGCGGCGCCCGATCTGCCCGGCTGGCGGCTCGTCATCGCGGGCGGGGATTCGGCGAAGCTGTTCCATGGCCGCGCCGCGCCGCTGGCGCGGGAGCGCGACGCGCTCGCCGACCGCCTGACGCTGCTCGGGCAAGTCCCGCACGCCGAAGCGATGGCGCTGTTCGCGCGCGCGGAGATCGGCGTCGCGCCGTCGATCTGGCGGGAGCCCTTCGGGCGCACGGCGCTGGAGGCGATGGGGCAGGGCTGCGCCGTCATCGCCACGCGCGCCGGCGCCCTTGCGGAAATCGTCGACGGCGCGGGCGAGATCGTCGACGCCCGCGACATTCCCGCCTTCGCCGCAACTTTGCGGCGCGTCGCCTCCGACGAGGCGCTGCGCCGCCGACTGCAGGAAAGCGCTCGCGCACGGGCGCGGGGGGCGTTCGACATTCGCCGGGTGATCGAGCCGCTCGACGATGCGCGCGCGCGCCTGCTCGCGGCGCATTGACGGCGCGCGTCCCCCTCGTATGGTTCCCGCCTGCAATGAGCTGCCGCGCGCCAACAGGCACGGAGCATCGATGAACACCACGAATAAACGCGTTCTCGTCACCGGCGGCGCCGGCTTTCTCGGCTCGCACCTGTGCGAGCGGCTGCTGGCCGACGGCCATGACGTGCTGGCGGTCGACAATTATTTCACCGGCCGGCGCGACAACATCCTCCATCTCCTCGACGCCCCGCGGTTTGAAATCATGCGTCGCGACATCACCTTTCCGCTCTATGTCGAAGTGGACGAGATTTACAATTTGGCCTGCCCGGCCTCGCCGGTGCATTATCAATTCGATCCTGTGCAAACCACCAAGGTCAGCGTGGTCGGCGCCATCAACATGCTGGGCCTCGCCAAGCGGCTGAAGGCGAAGGTGCTGCAAGCCTCGACCTCCGAAGTCTACGGCGACCCCACCGTGCGCCCGCAGAGCGAAGAATATCGCGGCAGCGTCAACATCATTGGGCCGCGCGCGTGTTACGACGAAGGAAAACGGTGCGCCGAGACGCTATTCTTCGATTACCGGCGCCAGCACAAGCTCGCCATCAAGGTGGTTCGCATCTTCAATACGTACGGCCCGCGCATGCAGCCGAACGACGGCCGCGTGGTCTCCAATTTCATCGTGCAGGCGCTGCGCGGCGAGGACTTGACGATCTTCGGGGACGGCCTGCAGACCCGCGCGTTCTGTTATGTTGATGATATGATTGATGGTTTCGTCCGGATGATGGCGACGGGCGACGACGTGACGGGGCCCATCAACCTCGGCAATCCGGTGGAAACGCCGATGCTTCGGCTCGCCGAGCGGGTCATCGAATTGGCCGGCAGCGCATCGCGCTTGGTTTACCGGCCCCTGCCGGCGGACGACCCCGTGCAGCGCTGTCCCGATATCGGCAAGGCGCGAGAAAAGCTCGGCTGGCGCCCGACCGTGCCGCTCGACGACGGGCTGACGCGCACGATCGCCTATTTCGACCGCCTGCTGAGCGGCCGCGCCGCGGGGTAGGCGAGGCCTGCCCGCCGCCGGACGGACCCGAATTCTCCGCAGCGCAGGCGCGGCGACGGCGCTCGGCCTGGGCCGCTCCGCCTACGGCTCGCCTCGACTTCGCACGCCCTTGTTCGCCGGCGGCGCGCATGTTAGCCACGGCGCCGACGACGGGGTATAGCGCAGCCCGGTAGCGCGGAAGTTTTGGGTACTTCAGGTCGCAGGTTCGAATCCTGCTGCCCCGACCACTCCCTGTCGGGCTCATCAAGGACACGCCAACGCCAGATGACCGCACGCATCTATCTTCCCGCGCGAAGCGCGACGCAGGCCGGCCAGTCGAAGGACAAGTGGATCCTCGAGTACGAACCGGAATCGCCGCGCCGCATCGAACCGTTGATGGGTTGGACGAGTTCGTCCGACATGAAGGCGCAGGTGAAGCTGCGCTTCGACAGCAAGGACGAGGCGATCGCCTACGCCGCGCGCAACGGCGTCGCCTATCGGGTCGAAGAACCCAAGCTTTCGCAGCGCAAGAGCGTATCCTATTCCGACAACTTTCGGCCCGGCCGCGTCGTGCCGTGGTCGCATTGAATGACGAGCCGAACGAGGCGCAGGCTCCGTAGCTCAGCTGGATAGAGCAGCCGCCTTCTAAGCGGCAGGTCGCAGGTTCGAGCCCTGCCGGAGTCGCCAGCCCGAAATCGCGTCGCGGCCGTCGCTTCGAGCCGGGTCGCGAGGCCCGTCGAGGAGGCCGATCTGCAGACCGCCGCTTGCATCCGCTGGGGAACGCGATTTCCCGTCGAATACGCCAACCGGCTCTATCGCGGCGTCATGCGCAACGTCGCCCGGCCGACTCGCTTCGTCGCCTTCGTCGACGATCCCACCGGCCTCGACCCAGGGATCGAGACGAGGCCCATCCCGCCGATCAAGCTGCCGGCGAGCGGTCTGGGCGGCAGCCCGTGGCGCAAGCTCGCGCTGTGGTCGCGCGACATCGGCCTTTCCGGCGACGTCCTGTTTCTCGACCTCGACGTCGTCGTCGTCGGCCCGCTCGACGCGCTGTTCGAACTCGAACCCGGCAAGCTCGCCATCATCCGCGATTGGGGATCGAAAGGCTGCGGCAATTCCTCGGTGATGCGCTTCCCCGCCGGCGGCGCGCCGCACCTGGTGGACAATTTCGAGCAAGCGCCGCTGGAGAAGCGCCGCCTCTATTCGAACGAGCAGGTCTATCTGAGTCGCGAGTCGGGCCTGCCGATGGTCTTCTGGCCGTGCGAATGGTGCCCGAGCTTCAAAGCCACGATGATGCCGCGTTTTCCATTCAATCATTGGAAAAAGGTGGAGATTCCCCCGGGCGCCCGCATCGTCGTTTTCACCGGCCATCCACAGCCGCATGAGGCCGCGGAGGGCAAATGGCCGGCGCCGTGGTGGAAGAAAGCCTATAAGAGCGTGCGCCCGGCGACTTGGCTGAGCGAACATTGGCGCTGATTGATTTCGCGCATGGACGGCGGATGGGTTAGGTTCTTGGAAAGCGTTAGGGTCTTGGAAAGGAAGTCGGGCCAAAGTGGCGTGTGAAATTTCTGTTGAACCGCGTTTTCGTCCGAACGGCCTTTCCGCCGTGCCGCGGACGTGTCTTTCTGGCGTAGCCGTAACGAGTTCGGGTCGATGAGAGTGGCCGCCGGAATGTTTGGCGTCGGGCCCGGCTTCGGAAGCTGGCGTCGAGCGGGCGCGCTAGCGCTGGTCGCGGCTTCGCTGGCCGGTTGCGCGCAGGCGCCGTCCCCTTACGCCCGCCGCGGCGGCAATGAATATTTTTCAACCGCCAAATATGGCCCTGCGAGCCCGCGAATGGTCGCCGACGGCGAGCCGGTGCCGCGCGGAGGCGGCCAATATCTCGTCGGCCGGCCTTACACGATCGCCGGACGCACGTATCGCCCGAGCGAGAATTCCGCCTACAGCGCGGTGGGCATGGCCTCTTGGTACGGCGACGCGTTTCAGGGGCGGCGCACCGCCAACGGCGAGGTCTACGACATGCGCTCGCTCAGCGCGGCGCATCCGACCATGCCGCTGCCCAGCTACGCCAGGGTGACCAATCTCGCCAACGGCTATTCGATCGTCGTGCGCGTCAACGATCGCGGCCCCTTTCACGGCGGGCGGGTCATGGACGTGTCCTCGCGCGTGGCCGACCTGCTCGATTTCAAGAGCGCCGGCACCGCGAGGGTGAAGGTCGAGTATGTCGGCCGCGCCCCGCTCGAAGGCTCCGACGATTCGACGTTGCTGGCGACGCTGCGCACCGGCCGCGAGCCGACGATGGTCGCCGCGCGCGCGCCCGCCGCGGGTTCCGAGCCGGCCGGCGACCCGACGACCGCCACGATCGCCCCCAATCCCAAATTATTGAAGGCGCCGCCGCCGCCGCCGCGCCCGTTCGATCTCGGGGCCGTCGCCCGGGCGATCGGCCCGGTCGCCGCGGCGGCGCCGCCGCCGCGACGGCCCCTTCAGCAGGCCGCCCTGGCCGGCGAGCGGTCCCTCTATTTCGCCCCGAGCGAGAGCGCGGCGATACGCCTGCTGTGGCCCGACCCGTTCTCGGGGCTGATCGAGCCGGGCGAAGCGCCGCGAGCCGCCGCTTCCGCGGCCGAGGAACGGTAGCGCCGCCAAGCGAGCGTGCGCGATCGTTGATTTCTGCATAAAGGCGATGCAAGAACGTGCGCGCGCCGCGTTCCATCCGCCGCGCCGACGAGGATCGGCCTTGCCTGCTCACCGCTTTGCTCTGGCGTTGTCAGCGACGCTGCTGGCGTTGGTCCTGCCGATTTCGGCTGCGCGCGCGCAGGGCTTTCAGACCAGCGCGCCGTTCGCGTTGCTCGTCGACTACGAGAGCGGCGGCGTGCTGCTGGAGAAGAACGCCGACGAAGCGATGACGCCGGGCGCGACCGTCAAGCTCTTGACCGCGGAGATCGTCTTCCGCGAACTCAAGGAAGGTCGCCTGCATCTCGACGACACCTTCGTGGTTTCGGAAAACGCCTGGCGCAACGGCGGCGCGCATTCGCATGGACCGGCGACGTTTCTCGACATCCACAGCGAAGTGCGGATCGACGATCTCTTGCAGGGCCTCATCGTTCAGGCCGGCAACGACGCGGCGATGACCCTCGCGGAAGGCATCGCGGGAACGGAGGACAATTTCGCCGTGCTGATGAACAAGCGCGCCGCCGAACTCGGCATGGCGCATTCCGTGTTCGTCGACGCGAGAGGCAAAAGCGACCCCAAGCAGCATGTGAGCGCGCGCGACATGGCGTCGCTGGCCGTCCATCTCATTCGCGATTACCCCGACTATTATCATTATTTCGCCGAGAAGGAGTTCACCTGGAACAGGATCCGCCAGCTCAACCGCGACCCGCTGCTCAACATGGACGTGGGCGCCGACGGCCTGATGACCGGGGACGCCCCCGAGAGCGGCTACGGCCTGGTCGGTTCGGCCGAGCAGGAGGGCCAGCGTCTGATCCTCGTCGTCAACGGGTTGAAGACGGCGGCCGACCGCGCCGAGGAATCGCGCAAACTGTTCAACTGGGGCTTTCGTTCGTTCGACCCGCGCGTGCTGTTCCAACCCGGCGAGACGGTCGGTACGGCGACGGTCTACGGCGGCGAACAGAGCGAAGTCCCCTTGGCCAGCGATAGGCCGCTGAAGATCTTTCTGCCGCGCGGCTCGCAGGACAGGCTGACCGCGAAGATCGTCTATCTCGGCCCGCTGCCGGCGCCTGTCGCCGCGGGCGTCGAGGTCGCGCGGCTCAAAGTCTGGCGCGGACAGATTCTGGCGCTCGACGCGCCGCTCAAGACCAAGGCCGCCGTTCCCTTGGGCGGCTTGAGCAAGCGGGCCTTGGACGCGGCGATCGAATTCGCGGTCGGCGTGGTCCGCAAAGCGTTGGCGATCATTTGATGGCCGGCGCGCCGGCGCGAGGCCGGTTCGTCACGCTCGAAGGCGGGGAGGGCGCGGGCAAGTCGGTCCAAGCGCGCCGGCTCGCCGAGCGTCTAAGAGAACTCGGGCTCGCCGTCGTTCTCACCCGCGAGCCGGGCGGCTCTCCCGGCGCCGAAGCCTTGCGCGAAGTCATTCTCTCCGGCGCCGCCGCGCGCTTCGGCGCGGTGGGCGAAGCCTTGCTGTTCAGCGCCGCGCGCATCGACCACGTCGACAACACGATCGCGCCGGCGTTGCGGCGCGGCGATTGGGTGGTGTGCGACCGTTTCGCCGATTCGACGCGCGCCTACCAAGGGGTCGCCGGCCAGGTCGACCCGGACTTGCTCGCCGTCCTAGAGCGCGTCGCGGTAGGCGCTTGCCGGCCCGACCTGACCCTGATCCTCGATTTGCCGGCCGCCGAGGGCCTCGCCCGCGCCGCGGCCCGACGCGGCCACGACGAAACGGCGGACCGATTCGAGCGCGAAGGCCCGGCCTTTCACGACGCGCTGCGTCACGCGTTCCTGTCGATCGCGCGCGCCGAGCCCGAGCGCTGCGCGGTGATCGACGCCGGCGCCGGGGAAGACGAAGTCGCCGCGGCGATCTGGACGGTCGTGCGCGAGCGGTTGGCCGGCGCGCTCGACGAGGAGGCGAAAGAGCGATGAGCAGAGGCCTGCCGGAGGCGCCGCCGGAAAGCGACGCCTTCCCGGGCGCGCCGCATCCACGCCTAGCGACGCGGCTGATCGGCCACGCCGCCGCCGAGGCCGAAATGCTCGCCGCCTACCGCGAGCGACGGCTCGCCCACGCCTGGCTGATCGGCGGGCGCGAAGGCGTCGGCAAAGCGACGCTCGCCTGGCGCTTCGCCCGTTTCGTGCTCGCGAACCCCGATCCGGACGCGCCCGCGGCGCGCGCGGCGACGAGCCTCGCGGTGGCCCCCGATCATCCCGCGGCGCGCCAGCTCGCGGCGCTGGCGCACCCCGACTTCGCGCTGCTGCGCCGCGAGTGGAATCCCAAGTCGAAGTCCTTCTTCTCGGAAATTCGCGTTGAAGACGTCCGCGACGGCCTCGACATGTTCCATTTGTCGGCGGCGTTCGGCGGCTGGCGCGTCGCCATCGTCGACAGCGCCGAGGACCTCAACCGCAGCGGCGCCAACAGCCTGCTGAAGATCGTCGAGGAACCGCCGCCGCGTTCGCTGATCCTGATCGTCGCGCATCGACCAGGCCAAACGCTGGCGACCATCCGCTCGCGCTGCCGGCGCCTGCAACTGGAGCGGCTCTCGCCCGCGGAGATCGGCGAGGTCGTCGGCGGGCTCGGAGCGCCGTGGGACGCCGCGGACCGCACGGCGCGCGAGGCCGCCGCCGCGCGCGCCGACGGCTCGGTGCGCGAAGCCTTGCGCCGTCTCGATGCCGAAGACGACGGCGTCGGCGCCTTGATCGACGCCGCGATCGCGCAATTGCCGAGGGCCGATCCGCGCGCGGTCCACCAGCTCGCGGAAGCGGTGAGCGGGCGCGCGGCGGGCGAGGCGTTCGAGACGCTGACCATCGCGCTCTACGATTGGCTCGCCGCGCGGGCGAGGGGCGACGCCTCGGCCGCGGCGCGCGAAGCCCTGGCGGAGCTGTGGGACCGGCTGCGCGCCGCGACGCGAGAGACCGAGGCGCTGAACCTCGACCGCAAGCTGCACGTGCTCGCCGTGTTCGAGGAATTCTCGGCCCGGGCGCGATTTCTCTAGGCGCGGGCGAAACGCGCGCCGCGCATTTTCAAGCCGAGAAAAATCCTTTAGGACGGCGGGCATGAGCGCGAACCGACGTTTCTACCTCACCACCGCCATCCCCTACGCCAACGGCGCGCCGCACATCGGCCACGCCTACGAGCGCATCGCCGCGGACGCCATCCAGCGATTCATGCGTCTGGACGGGCGCGAGACGCTGTTCGTCACCGGCATGGACGAATACGGCCTCAAAGTTCAGCAGACCGCGGCGCGCGAGGGCGTGACGCCGCAGGCGTTCGTCGACGGCGTCGCGGCGCAGTTCGAGGCGATGGGCGAAGCGCTCAACGCGCGCGCCGACGACATCGTGCGCACCACGCAGGCGCGCCACCAGCGCTCGGTGCAGGCGATCTGGGAGCGGATGAAGGCCAACGGCGACGTCTATCTCTCGAAATACGCCGGCTGGTATTCGGTGCGCGACGAAGCCTATTTCGACGAGGGCGAACTGACCGACGGACCAAACGGCGCCAAGCTCGCGCCGAGCGGCGCGCCGGCGCAATGGGTCGAGGAGGAGAGCTATTTCTTCAGGCTGTCGGCGTACGCCGAGCGGCTTCTCGCGCATTACGAGGCCAATCCCGATTTCATCACGCCGGAGACCTATCGCAACGAAATCGTCGCCTTCGTCCGCCGCGGCCTCGCCGACGTGTCGATTAGCCGCACCACTTTCGACTGGGGCGTGCCGGTCCCCGGCGATCCCAAGCACGTCATGTACGTCTGGGTCGACGCGCTGACCAACTACCTCACCGCCACCGGCTTTCCCGACGACGGGCCGCGGACGAAATTCTGGCCCGCCGACGCGCACGTGATCGGCAAGGACATCACCCGCTTCCACGCGATCTACTGGCCGGCGTTCCTGATGTCGGCGCATTTGCCGCCGCCCCGCCAGATCGTCGTCCATGGCTTTCTGTTCAACCGCGGCGAGAAGATGTCGAAGTCGACCGGCAACGTCGTCAGTCCCGCGACGCTGATCGCCGATTACGGCCTCGACCCGTTGCGCTACTTCTTTTTGCGCGAAGTGCCGTTCGGCCAGGACGGCAACTATTCGCACGAGGCGATCGTGCAGCGCATCAACGCCGATCTCGCCAACGACCTCGGCAATCTCGCCCAGCGCTCGCTGTCGATGATCGCCAAGAACTGCGGCGGCGCCGCGCCCGATTGGCGCGAGGGAACCCCGAGCGCCGACGATCTCGAGATGTTGGCCCTGGCCGACGCCTTGGTCGGCGCCGCGCGCGAGCACATGCGGACGTTTCAGCTGCATCTCTATCTCGGCGCGGTGTTCGACGTCATCGCCAAGGCGAACCGCTATTTCGCCGCCAGCGAGCCATGGAAGCTCGCCAAGAGCGACCCTAAGCGCATGCGCGTCGTGCTGTTTGCGACGATCGAGACGCTGCGCGCAGCGGCCATTCTGTTGCAGCCAGTTATGCCGGGGTCGATGGCCAAGCTGCTCGATCTGCTCGGCGTCGAAGCGGCGCGGCGCGACTTCGCGGCGCTGGATAACGCCGCCGATCAAGGGCGCTTCGAGGCGCCAAAGCGCTTGCCGCCGGGCCGGGCGCTGCCGGCGCCGTCGCCGGTGTTTCCGCGCTACGTCGAGCCGGAGGCGGCGGCGAAATGAGCGACGCCGTGCGACGAAACGTGTGCGCCCCTTCCCCCCTCGCGGGGGAACGCGGCCCTCGCGTCGGCGAGGGCCGGATAAGGGGTCGGCGCCGCTTGCACGCGGCCGCGTCGGTCGCCGCGCCCAACTCTGAAGCAACCCCTCATCCGTCGCGCTTCGCGCGCCACCTTCCCCCGCAAGGGGGGAAGGGAGGCGGGAGCGCTTTGTGATGCGTCTCATCGACAGCCATTGTCACCTCGACTTTCCCGATTTCGCCGACGAGATCGACGCCGTCGTGGCGCGCGCCGAAGCCGCCGGCGTCGAGCGCATGACGACGATCTCGACGCGGGTCGCTGAAGCGCCGCGGCTCGCCGCGATCGCCGAGCGCTTCGCTTCGGTCTATTTCACCGTCGGCACGCATCCGCATCACGCCGCCGAGGAGCCCGTGACCGACGCCGGCGCGATCCGCGCCCTCGCCGCCCATCCCAAGTGCGTCGGCATCGGCGAGGCGGGGCTCGACTATCACTACGCCTACGCGCCGGCGGACGTCGCCAAGAAAGTTTTTCGCGCCCAGATCGGTCTCGCGCGCGAGCTCGGCCTGCCGCTCGTCATCCACGCGCGCGAAGCCGACGACGACGTCGCGGCGATCCTTTCCGAGGAAATGGCGAAGGGGAAGTTCGACGCGGTGCTGCACTGCTTCACCTCGTCGCGCGCGCTCGCCGAGGCGGGCCTGGCGCTCGGCCTCTTCATTTCCTTTTCCGGCGTGCTGACGTTCAAGAACTCCGAGAGCCTGCGCGCGCTGGCCCGCGATCTGCCGCTCGACCGCCTGCTGGTCGAGACCGACGCGCCGTATCTCGCGCCTGCTCCTCATCGCGGCCGCCGCAACGAGCCGGCGTTCGTGGTCGAAACGGCGCGCGTTCTGGCCGACCTCAAGCAGGTCGACGAAGCCGCGCTCGCCAGCGCGACGCGCGCCAACGCGCTGCGGCTGTTCGGCAAGATGGCGCCGCGCGCGGAGCGCGGCGCATGAGCCTGTCGCTGACCATATTGGGCTGCGGCTCGTCCGCCGGCGTGCCGCGCGTCGCGCAAGGGTGGGGCGCCTGCGATCCCGGCCATCCGCGCAACCGGCGGCGGCGATGTTCGGCGCTGATCGCGCGCGACGCCCCGGCGGGCCGGACCTTGGCGCGGCTGCAACTGATCGACGCCGGCGTCGCGCGTCTCGACGGCGTGCTGATTTCCCACGAGCACGCCGACCACACCCATGGCATCGACGACTTGAGGCCGATCGTCATGGCGATGCGCAGCCGCGTCGACCTCTACGCCAACGAGACGACGTCAAAGGCGCTGCACAAGAAATTCTCCTACGTGTTCGAAACGCCGCCGGGAAGCTCCTATCCGCCGATGGTCAACGAGAAGCGGCTGATCGCGGGCGAGCCCTGCGTCATCGAAGGGCAGGGCGGCGCGATCGAGGCGACGCCCTTCGATCTCGAACACGGCGACATCGCCGCGCTCGGCTTTCGCGTCGGCGCTCTCGCCTACACCCCGGACCTCAACGGGATTCCGCCGGCGTGCCGCGCGTCGCGCAAGGGTGGGGCGCCTGCGATCCCGGCCATCCGCGCAACCGGCGGCGGCGATGTTCGGCGCTGATCGCGCGCGACGCCCCGGCGGGCCGGACCTTGGC
>JBEKBD010000038.1:0-22360 GCA_050015575.1 Roseiarcus sp.
GAGATCGAAGCCGAGGCTCGTCGCGGTGTCCTCGCCGAGCGTCAGCGCGTCCAGCGCCGGCGCCGAGGACATCAGCAGCGCCCAACCGGCGAGCATCAGCGGCAGCGCCAGCCAGAGCTGGGGCAAGCTGCGGTCGACCAGCGATCCCATCAGCCAGAACATGATTTCAAACGCGGCGTAAGGGTTGGGCGACAGGTTGAGCGCCAGCGCGGTCAGCGCGCCGGCGAAGCTGTTGATCGTCACGCCGGCGAGAATCAGCGTCATCGTGCCGGCGCCGCGTCCGACGAGAGCATAAAGAGCGAGCGCGGCGACCACCGCGCCGGCGACGCCGCCGAGCGGCAGAGCGAGCGAGAAGGCGCCGGCGAGCCCGGAATAGAACACGACGACGGCGCCCAGCGCCGCGCCGCCCGAGACGCCGACGACGCCGGGATCGGCGAGCGGATTGCGCAGCAGCCCCTGCATCGCCGCACCGGTCAGTCCCAGGCTGAAGCCGACGGCGCAGCCGAGCGCGGCGCGCGGCAGGCGCAGCTCGACCAGCACCAGCGCGGGAAGGCTCGCGCGGCCGTGCGCGACGTCGTTCAGCGCCGCGAAGACGTCGAGATGGACGTAGCCGATCGCCAGCGAGGCGAAGGTCGCCATGAGCGTCAGGCCGCCGAGCGCCGCGGCGAGCGGCCAATAGGCGCGCTCGGCGCGGATGAGCGCGGCGCTCAATTTCGCCCCTCCCGCGCCCGGACTTCCGCGGTCGCGGCGGCGAGCGTCTGAACCGCGTCGACCAGCGCCGGGCCGGCGCAGGTCCACAGCCGCGAGGGCAGCGAAACGACTTTCATGCGGCGGGCGAGCGCGGCGACGAGCGGGTGGGCGAGCGCCTCGGTGGCGAGCGAGGGCGCCGCAAAGCGGTCGCTGTCGACGATCAGCACGTCGGCGTCGAGCGCGACCAGCCGCTCCAGGGGGACCTGCTGGTAGGAGCCGAGATCGAGCCGGGCGGCGAGATTGGCCATGCCGGCGCGGCGCAGGATTTCGTCGACCAGCGATCCCGGTCCGACGGTGAAGCCGCTCGGCCTGAGGATGATCGCGCCGAGCGGCGGCCGGTTCGCATCGACGGCAATGCGCGCCAGACCTGAATCGATGTCGGCGACCAGCGCTTCGCCGCGCTCCGGCTCGCCGATGAGCGCCGCGACTTCGCGGATCTGCCGTCGGACGGCGTCGAACGTCTCGGGCGGGTCGAATTCGACGATCCGTGCGCCGACTTGCTTGAGCAGCGCAACGCTCGAGCGGTCGGTGAACGGGCCGGCGAGCGTCAAGTCGGGATGGTGGGCGAGCGCTTCCTCCGCTAGCCCGTTGTTGGCCGGCAACCCCTTCGCCGCGTCCGGCATATTGGCGTTGCGCGGGTCTTGCGACAGCCAGGTGACGGAGGCGATGGCGTCGCGGTCGGCCAGACGCAGGACCAGTTCGTCCATGCACATGTTGATCGAAACGATGCGATGCGGCTTGGCGTCGTCCTCGCCTGCCAACGCCGGCGACGACGTCGTAAGTGAAAACATCAGCGACAGCGCAAAAGCCGAACGGAGCGCCGAAGCGCTTCGCCCGCCGCGCGAACCGATTTCATGCCTGCGCGTCAAAACGACGTGACCCGAACCCCGGCGTAGGCGCCCAAGCCAGGATGAAGAGAGCCCAAGGGGTCCTCGTATTGCCGATTGAACAGATTGTCGATATGGGCGAACACGGTGGTCTGGGCGTTCACGTCGTAGCTGATGGCAAGGTTCACCGTTTCATAGCCCTTCGCGGGCTGCATGGAGGCAAAAGTGACTGGATCGTAGTCCAGCCACGAGCTGACATACAGCGCCGTGCCCGAGACATGCAGCCAGTTGACAGGAGTCCAGTTCGCCTGCAGCGTCGCTTTGTTCACAGGGCGTCGCTCGAGCAGCGACGACGCGTCAATACCATTGGCGCTCAGATCTATCACTTTTGTGTAGGTGTAGTCGGCGCGAAGACTGAGTTGGTCGTTGACCTTGTAGGAAACAAAAGATTCGTTGCCGTAGGTCAATGCCTGGCCCACGTTGATGTCGGTCGTATACGTAGCGTTGTCAGTGATCAGGTTCGTAATGTTGTTGTGGAAATAGGTTGAACCCACACGGATGCGATCGTTTAGGAACGGCTGCTCAAACCCGACATCGTATCCTGTGCTTTGCTCAGGCTGCAGGTTCGGGTTGGCGGTAAAGCCGAAGGCGGGATAATTCTGGTAGAGCTGGCTTAGCGATGGCGCCTTGAAGCCTGTCCCGAGGCTCGCTTTCAGCAGGGTGTCCGTACCGGCGATCGTGTAGGCCGGCGCAATGCGATAGGTCGCGTGGCCGCCGAAAGTCTGATAGTCGTCATAGCGTAGGTTGGAAGCGATGGAGAAATGCTCGAACGGGTTCGATTCGAGCTCGCCCCAGAGCGTGCGACTGTTCGTTGAATAGGTATCCGTTCCCGTATTCAGGCTCTCGTTTTGCCCTCCCGCGCCAAGAATGAGCTTCTCGCCGGGCGTGAGCCCGATTTCCTGTTTCAGATCAACTTTGAGCCGCTGGCCGATACCAGTTGATGGCGGAACGAAATCTTCCGGAGGCTGGACCGTATAGGTCGACACGTCGGTATAGGCGAGGCCGAGCGTTGTCCGGAACCGGTTGTCGAGAGAGTGCCAGACCGCCTCCTCTCGGGTGTAGAACTGACGGTCTGTCTGCTGCGAACGGTCTGGATCAGCCAAGTCGCCGGCGCAATATCCCCACGTTGCGTAATCGCAATCACTATTGAACAAGAGCGTGGAGTCGGTGAACCGAAGAACCGAATTTATCGAAAACTGGTTGGTTAGGTCGGCCCCGACCTTCGAGGATAGGGTGTAATTGTCATAATAATTATCTGCGGCTTTCTTTGACGGCGGCATCAAATAATCGGGAACAACGGGCGTGGCGACCGAGCGAAAGTGGTCAATATTGAACGAATAGTTGAAGCTCGAACTTGAGCCGCTAAGCCCAAACTTTTCGTTTACCGTGCCGTAGGAGCCCCCTTCGACGCTCGCGGTGACCTTCGGCGGGCCGGAACCCTTCTTGGTGATGATGGAGATGACCCCGCCGATCGCGTCCGAACCATAGAGCCCGCTCTGCGGACCGCGCAGCACCTCAATGCGATCGATATCTTCGGCCAGCAACTGGCCAAAATCGAAGGAACCGTTCGGGCTGCTGGGATCGCTGACGTCAATGCCGTCGATCAACACCTTCACGTGGTTTGAATTCGTGCCGCGCATGAATATCGAAGTTTGACCTCCGGGGCCGCCGGTCTGCACGATATTGAGGCCCGGCGCCATGTCGAGCACTTCGTTGATCGTACGCCGCTGCTGGGCTTGGATCTGATCGGCGGTGATGACCGTGACCGAACTGCCGATCTCGGAGGCCGGCGTGGCGTCGCCCGTCGCGGTGACCACGATGTCCGGAAGAACGACGGTGCCGGAAGGCGGAGCGGCGGTTTGCGCCCAAGCGGGAGGCAGGGAAAAGTTCAGCGCGATAGCGACGAGGGCGACCCGATGGACAGGCCGAAATGCGGCTTTGAACATGGCTCCTCCGGCCGTCCCACCGACGGCGGTTAGGGTTGCACGGTCAAAGGCCGGTCTCCTGGCTCGCGGGTTCTCGCCCCTCTCCTCCTTCCCAGGACCGTGTCGGCCCCAGTGGATCACGTGGAGAGCGGCTCGCCGCTTACAGTTGCGGGGGCAGCCGCGGCTTTGGCGCGATCCGAATGGACCGAGCCGCACCGCGTTCCCGTTTGACCCGGCTTGCGCCGGATCGCCAATGACGATTTACGCGTATGACGATTCCCCGACCCGCGCAAGCGCGAGCGTCTCTTCTCAGCGCCGACCGGCGCGCAACCGCCGGCGCCGGGAAGGGACGGCGCGGCCGACCCGCGGCGCGCGCATGGGCGCGACGATCGGCGGCGGCGAATTTACCTGTGCGGCAGGCGCGTCGCAATTACGCAACTTTCTCGCCATAATTGGATAGTATGGTTAATGAAGTGTTAACCCGCGTTTTTTGATTAGAGCGTGCGCTGTATTGCTTTGACGTTCGTAAGTATACGCAAGCTGCATACAACCATTTAACCGATTTCTTAGCTGCCCGCATAGAGGGACAGAGCGGACCGGTGAGGAGGATCGTTGATATCCGCTGCCCATCCGCGCGCGTCGGGGGGCGGCGAAGGGTTTGGCGGCGTCGCAAGCGAGTATGGCGCGCGGCCCCAATTGGCAGTCAGCCTCCTCGAGCGATCGGCGTCGCCCCTGTGAGCCGCCCTCGGCGGCGAGGAATGGCGCGCACGTGAACAAGAGCGAGGCCATGATGGATCACATTTTGGAGCAGGCGGTGTTCAGCGCGCTCCACTTGGAGCCTTCGATCGACGTCTCGCGCATCCTTGCGACGGTGCGGGACGGAGTGGCGACCCTGACCGGCGACGTCGATACGCACGCGCAGAAGTTGGCGGCCAAGTACAAGGCCGAAGGGGTGCCGGGAGTCAGCAGGGTGATCGACGAACTCGAAGTTTGCTCTGCCGAGAACTCCAGGCGAGGTTTCGAGGACGTCGCCGCCAAGGTTCTGAACGCCCTCTACTGGGATGTCGCCGTGCCGTCCGATCGGGTTAGCGCCAAGTGCGAGCGCGGCTGGGTCACCCTGACGGGCGAAGTCGACCGGCCCTATCAGAAGACTTCGGCCGAGGCGGACGCCCGCAAGGTCTGCGGCGTCGTCGGCGTCACCAACCAGATCAGCGTCGGTTCGAGCCTGAAGACCGACGCGCCTTGACGCGGCGACGCCGAGCGTCTCCATCGCGCCAATCGTCGGCGCTCGCGAGGCCGCCGCCGACGGGGGGCGCGTGCATTTGCGCCTCGACAGCGCGCCCCGAATCCTGCCAAACCTCGCCCTATGGCCAAGCCGCGCTCCTCCTACGTCTGCCAGAATTGCGGCGCGATCGCGCAGCGTTGGCAGGGCAAGTGCGATTCCTGCGGCGAGTGGAACACCATCGTCGAGGAGGCGGCGGCGCTGGGAGTCGGCGCGGCGGCGACGCGACGCGGCGGCGCCGGACGGCCCTTCGCTCTGGAAGACCTCAGCGGCGACTCCCAACCGCAGCCGCGCATCGTCACCGGCCTCGGCGAGCTCGACCGCGTCGCCGGTGGCGGCTTCGTGACCGGTTCGGCGACCTTGATCGGCGGCGAGCCGGGCATCGGCAAGTCGACGCTGCTGATCCAGGCCTGCGCCGCGCTGGCGCGACGCGGCGGGCGCGTGGTCTACGTCTCGGGCGAAGAGTCGACCGAGCAGGTGCGCCTTCGCGCCTCGCGCTTAGGGCTCGCCGACGCGCCGGTGCAATTGGCCGCCCAGACCCTCGTCGAAGACGTCGTCGCCACCCTCGCTTCGGGCGATGCGCCCAAGTTCGTCGTCGTCGATTCGATCCAGACCATGTGGAGCGACTCGATCGAATCGGCGCCCGGCACGGTGAGCCAGGTTCGCGGTTCGGCGCAGGCGCTCATCCGTTTTGCTAAGACCAGCGGCGCCGCGGTGATCCTGGTCGGCCACGTCACCAAGGACGGGCAGATCGCCGGTCCGCGCGTCGTCGAGCACATGGTCGACGCGGTGTTGTCCTTCGAGGGCGAGGGCGCGCACGCGTTCCGCCTGCTGCGCGCTTCCAAGAACCGCTTCGGGGCCACCGACGAGATCGGCGTGTTCGAAATGACCGGCGGCGGCCTCGCCGAGGTCGCCAACCCCAGCGCGCTGTTCCTCGCCGGGCGCGACGGCGCGGCGCCGGGCGCGGCGGTGTTCGCCGGCGTCGAGGGCGCGCGGCCGTTGCTGGTGGAAATCCAGGCGCTGGCGGCGCCTTCGACGCTCGGCACGCCGCGGCGCGCGGTGGTCGGCTGGGAGCCGAATCGGCTGGCGATGGTCCTGGCGGTGCTGGAGGCGCACGGCGGCCTGAAGCTCGGCCAGCACGACGTCTACCTCAATGTGGCGGGCGGTCTCAGGATCGCCGAGCCGGCCGCCGATCTGGCGGCGGCGGCGGCGCTCGTCTCCTCGCTCGTCGGCGTCAGCCTGCCGCACGACGCCGTCTATTTCGGCGAGATCGCGCTTTCCGGCGCGGTGCGCGCGGTCGGCCATAGGGCGCTGCGCCTCAAGGAAGCCGCCAAGCTCGGGTTCGCCCGAGCGGTCGGGCCGCCCGCGTCCCGTAACGACGGCGAAGACGCGCGTCTCGCCACGACCCCGATCGCCTCGGTCGCCGCTCTGGTGGCGGAGATCGCGGCGGCGGGCGTGGCGACGAAGACGGCGAAGGCAAGGTGACGAAGCGACGCAGCTTGGCTATAAGGCCCAGCGACGATGCGATGCGCGCCCGTCGGGCGAGTCTTGAGGTTTTTCCGCGCGGGTGCGAGGCTTGGCGCCATGCCTTCCTATCTTGATCTTGGAGTTCTCGGCATCATTCTCGTTTCGGCGTTGTTGTCGATGATGCGAGGCTTCACCCGCGAAGTTCTGGCGATCGGCTCCTGGGCGGCGGCGGCGGCGGCGGCCTACTATTTTTATCCGGTCGTCATGCCCTACGCCACGCCTTACGTTCACAAGGAAATCGTCGCTCAAGCGATTTCGGCGGCGGTGGTGTTCTTCGCCATGCTGATCGTCGTGTCGCTGTTCACGGTTCGACTGTCCGACGCGATTCTCGACAGCAAGATCGGCGCGCTCGACCGCTCGCTCGGGTTCCTGTTCGGCGCGGCGCGCGGCTTCCTGCTCGGGGTCGTCGCCTTCTCGATCTTCAATTGGCTAGTGGCGGAAAAGCAGCAGCCGGAGTGGGTGCAGACGGCGAAGACGCGCCCCGCGCTGGTCGACACCGCGAACTGGATCATCGCGTTGCTGCCCGATGACGCCGCCACGACGATCGAGGGCTGGATCAAGGCGAAGAACGCCAGCGCCGCCGAGGAGCCCACGGACGAAGCCGGCGCCGCCGCGGCGCCTCCGCCCGCCCCCACACCCGCGCCGGCCCCCGCGCCCGCCCCGGCCAAGACGACGGGCGCAACTGCTCCAGCCGCCGGCGCGTCGCCGGCGGACAAACAAAAGCTCGACTCACTGATCAATAGGGGCGTGCCGATGCCGGCGCCGGCGGCGCCCGCGATCGTGCCGACGCCCCTCAGACACTGAAGCCCGATGGACAAACGCCGCGGAATTCCCACAGCCGGCTCGAGCGAGATCGCAATTCTGCCTCCCGGCGCCGGCCGAGACTTTCCGGCTAACGGCGCCGAAGCCGATCTCGACGACGACCGGCTGCGCGAAGAGTGCGGCGTATTCGGCATCTTCGGCCATCCCGACGCTGCCGCGATCGTCGCGCTGGGGCTCCATGCCCTGCAGCATCGCGGCCAGGAGGCGGCGGGCATCGTCGCCTTCGACGGCGAGCGCTTCCATTCGGAGCGCCGCCAGGGACTGGTGGGCGACCATTTCTCCAGCGCCGCGGCGATCGCGCGTCTGCCCGGCTCTTCGGCCATCGGCCACGTCCGCTATTCCACCACCGGCGAGACGATCCTGCGCAACGTGCAGCCGCTGTTCGCCGAACTCGACGCCGGCGGCCTCGCGGTCGCCCACAACGGCAACCTCACCAACGGCCTGACGCTCCGGCGCGAGCTGATCCGCGAGGGCGCGATTTGCCAGTCGACTTCGGACACCGAAGTCGTGCTGTTGCTATCGGCCCGTTCGCGCCGGCCGCGCATCGTCGAACGCTTCATCGACGCGCTGGGACAGATCGAGGGCGCCTATGCTCTGGTCGCCCTCACCAACAAGAAGATGATCGGCGCGCGCGACCCGCTCGGCATCCGCCCCCTGGTGCTCGGCGAACTCGAGGGCTGCCCGATTCTGTGCTCGGAAACCTGCGCGCTGGACATCATCGGCGCCAGATTCGTCCGCGACGTCGACAACGGCGAAGTCGTCGTCATCACCAGCGACGGCGTCGAGAGCCTCAGGCCGTTCCCGCGGCAAAGAATGCGGCCGTGCATCTTCGAATATATCTACTTCGCGCGGCCCGACTCGATCGTGCACGGACGATCGGTCTACGCCACGCGTAAGGCGATGGGCGCCGAACTCGCACTCGAGGCGCCGGCGGACGCGGACGTCGTCGTGCCGGTCCCCGACTCCGGTGTGCCGTCGGCGCTCGGCTACGCCCGCGCCTGCGGCATCCCGTTCGAACTCGGAATCATCCGCAATCATTATGTCGGCCGAACCTTCATCCAGCCGACCCAGGCGATCCGCGAATTGGGGGTTCGCCTCAAGCACAACGCCAATCGCGCGGTGGTCGCCGGCCAACGCATCGTGCTGATCGACGACTCGATCGTGCGCGGCACGACGAGCGTGAAAATCGTCCGCATGATGCGCGAAGCGGGCGCCCGCGAGGTGCATTTGCGCATTTCTTCGCCGCCGATCGCCTATCCCGACTTCTACGGCATCGACACTCCGGAGCGCGAGAAGTTGCTGGCGGCGCGCATGGACCTGGAGTCGATGCGCCGCTTCATGGGCGCGGACAGCCTCGCCTTCCTTTCGATCGATGGAATCTATCGCGCCATGGGCTACGAGCGCCGCGACGATCGGCGGCCGCAATTCACCGACCATTGCTTCACCGGCGATTACCCCACGCGCTTGACCGACCAGGACGGCGATCCCGACAAGCGACAGATGTCGCTGCTCGCCGAGGTCGGCTGAACGCGAATCCGAAGCGGCGCCCCGCCTCCTTCACGAAACTGTCACGCGCATTGGCGATAGAAGCCGAGCCATTCCACTGCCCGGGAGTTCTCGCGCCATGACCATCGCCGCCATCGTCGAAGCGCCGCCATCGGCGCCGGCGCGCGTCCATTTGGATCAGCCCATCGACGTAAGGGCTGTGTTGATCTTTCTCGCCGTCATCGCCGGCGCGCTGTTCTTCATGGCTTATTCGATCTACTCGGACGTCACCGGCGCCGGCGGCGGCCCAACGACGATCGTGCCCTTCCTGCTCCTCGGCTTGGCGATGCTGATCGCGCTCGGCTTCGAATTCGTCAACGGCTTCCACGACACCGCCAACGCAGTGGCGACTGTCATCTACACCCACGCGCTCAGGCCTCAGTTTGCGGTGGTGTGGTCGGGCTGTTTCAACCTGCTCGGCGTCTTGACCTCGACCGGCGCGGTGGCCTTCGGCATCGTCTCGCTGCTGCCGGTCGAGCTGATCTTGCAGGTTGGCTCCAGCGCCGGCTACGCGATGGTGTTCGCGCTGCTGATCTCGGCAATCATGTGGAACCTCGGCACCTGGTGGCTCGGACTGCCGGCCTCGAGCTCCCACACCCTGATCGGCTCGATCGTCGGCGTCGGCGTCGCCAACGCGATGTTGCGCGGCCAGGACGGCACTGCCGGCGTCGATTGGAGCCAAGTGACGAATATCGGCAATTCGCTGCTGCTGTCGCCGCTGTTTGGTTTCATTTGCGCGGCGCTGCTGTTGCTGGTGGCGAAGCTCGTCATTCGCATGCCGGCGCTCTATACGGCGCCGACCACGGCTTCGCCGCCGCCCTTGATGATTCGCGGGCTGCTGGTGCTGACCTGCACCCTCGTCTCGTTCTTCCACGGCTCCAACGACGGACAGAAGGGTATGGGCCTCATCATGCTCATCCTGATCGGCGTCGCGCCGACCGCTTACGCCCTCAACCGCGCGCTGCCGCCGAGCCAGACGGCGACGTTCATCTCGACTTCGCAGGCCGCCTCGAAGATCGTCGCGGCCCACGGCGCCGGCTATGCGATCATCGGCGATCCGCGCCCGGCGGTCACCGACTACGTGCACGCCCACAAGATTTCCGAGGGCACCTACCCGTCGCTCTCGGTCCTGATGACGCAGGTCGCCGACCAAGTGCAGCAGTACGGCTCGCTCGCCAAGGCGCCGTTCGAAAAGGTCGGCAACATTCGCAACGACATGTATCTGACCTCGGAAGCGGTGCGCGTTCTCGCGAAGGACAAGGAAAGCGAGTTGAAGCCCGAGGAAGTCTCGACGCTCAGCGCCTACAAGAAGCAGCTCGACCTCTCCACCAAGTTCATCCCGACCTGGGTCAAGATCTTGGTCGCGATCGCGCTCGGCCTTGGCACGATGATCGGCTGGAAGCGCATCGTGGTCACCGTCGGCGAGAAGATCGGCAAGACGCACTTGACCTATGGCCAAGGCGCGGCGGCGGAGATCGTCGCGGCGGCGACGATCGGCGTGGCGGACGGTTTGGGGCTGCCGGTGTCGACGACGCACGTCCTGTCGTCCGGCGTCGCCGGAACGATGCTCGCCAACGGTTCGGGCATGCAATGGTCGACGCTGCGCAACATCGCGCTGGGCTGGGTGCTCACCCTCCCGGCGGCGATCGTAATGTCGGGCCTGCTTTACGTCGCCTTCCGCCACGTTTTCTGACCGGGCGCTTCGGCCCGCGCCAACTCCGCGAACGTTCGGGCGCTGCCTTGGGCGCCCGATTTCTTTAAAGACGCCGCCAGTTGGCCGCGCGCCGCGCGCCTGATAAGAGCGAAAGCGCGTGCGGTCGGCGGCCCAAAATCCGCCCGCGGCGCCGGAGTTGTCATGGCCACGCTCGACGATGCGCTTTCGACGATCGACGCCAATCAAGGCGAAGCTCTGGCTCGTCTCTTCTCGCTGCTCGCAATTCCCTCGATCTCGGCGATCCCGGCCCATTTCCCCGATTGCGACCGCGCCGCCGATTGGCTGACGCGCGAGCTCGGCGAACTCGGCTTCGACGCCTCGCGGCACGAGACGCCCGGCCGACCGATAGTGGTGGGCGCCGCCGAGGCCAAGACGCGCGACGCGCCGCACGTGTTGTTCTACGGCCATTACGACGTGCAGCCCGCCGACCCCCTCGAATTGTGGACGACGCCGCCGTTCAAGCCGCGCCTGGCCGACGGGCCGAACGGGCAGCGGATCGTCGCGCGCGGCGCCTGCGACGACAAGGGGCAACTGATGACCTTCATCGAGGCCTGTCGCGCCTTCCGCGCCAACGGCGGCCTGCCCTGCAACGTCAGCGTGCTAATCGAAGGCGAAGAGGAGACGGGCTCGCCTTCACTGCCGGCTTTCCTGGCGAAGAACGCCAAGACGCTGAAGGCGGACCTGGCTCTCCTCTGCGACACGTCGATGTGGGACGCCAAGACCCCGGCGATCACCGCGATGCTGCGCGGCCTGGCGATGGAGGAGGTCGTGCTGCGCGGCGCCAACCGCGACCTGCACTCGGGGCTTTACGGCGGCGCGGCGATCAACCCGATTCACGCGCTGGCGCGCGTCATCGCCGACCTGCATGACGCCGATGGCGCGGTCGCGCTGCCCGGGTTCTACGACGGCGTCGAGGAGCCGCCGGAGGAGATCGCCGAACAGTGGCGCGGCCTCGACTTCGACGGCGAGAAATTCCTCGGCGAAGTCGGGCTCTCGGTTCCCGCCGGCGAAAAGGGCCGCTCGACGCTGGAGATGATCTGGTCGCGCCCGACCTGCGACGTCAACGGCGTTGTCGGCGGCTACGTCGGCGAGGGGACGAAGACGGTATTGCCGGCCAAGGCGAGCGCCAAGGTTTCGTTCCGGCTGGTCGGCAAACAGAACCCGGAGCGGATTTCGCAGGCGTTCCGCGCCTTCGTCAAGGCGCGCCTGCCCGCCGACGTCGCCGCCGAGTTCATCTCCCACGGCGGCAGCCCGGCGATCACGGTCTCCCCGCGCGGCGAAGCGTTGCGCCGAGCTCGGCGCGCTCTCGAGGCCGAATGGGGCAGGCCGCCGGCGCTGGTGGGCTCCGGTGGCTCGATTCCCGTGGTCGGCGCGTTCAAGCGCGAACTCAATATGGACAGCCTGATGGTCGGCTTCGGCCTCGACGACGACGCCATCCACTCGCCCAACGAAAAATACGAGCGCGCATCGTTCCACAAGGGCGCGCGATCCTGGGCGCGCATTCTCGCCGCGCTGGCCGCGTGAGCGCGCGCTCGGCGTCACCGAGATGGTCGGGATCGAAGACCAGCATTAGGTCTCGCCGGTCAATCCTGCTCGGATCGAATCCGGCGAGCCGATGAGCCGCGAGCCCGACAAGGTCGCCGAAATCGCCTGGTTCCTCCTCGACGCGCCGCCTCAGCTGCTGACGCTGGCCGCGGGACAGGCGATCGGCGCCCTTGCGGAGCCGTAGGGCGGGGCTCGCGAATCTCTTCCCCTGCAAGAGGGGGGAGGGAGCGCGTCGGCGTCGAGCGCCCCACCCGGCGTCCTTTTTCGAGATTCGGCTTTATGGCGCTTGGGAACGGGGCTATGGCGGTCTTCGACGAGCCTTGATCCAGCCGCGAGCCGAGAATCATGCCCGATTGGTCGCAAACCTTCACTTTCCTCGACGGCGAATGGTTCGAAGGCAACAGGCCGATGCTCGGTCCGCGCAGCCACGCCTTCTGGCTCGCCTCGAGCGTGTTCGACGGCGCGCGAGCCTTCGAGGGCGTCGCGCCCGACCTCGACAAGCATTGCGCGCGGCTCAACCGTTCCGCGGGCACGATGTGGCTGAAGCCGACGATGAGCGCCGAGGCGATCGAAGCGCTGGCGCTCGAAGGCGCGAAGAAGTTCGCGCCGGGCGCCCATCTCTATATCCGCCCGATGTATTGGGCCGAGCGCGACGGGCCGGGCGCCGTGCCGCCAGACCCGGAATCGACGCGCTTCTGCCTCACCATCTACGAGGCGCCGCTGCCGAGCCTCGCCGGCGTTTCGATCACCCGCTCGCCCTACGCCAAGCCGCTGGCGAGCACGGCGCCGATCGACGCCAAGGCGGGTTGCCTCTACCCCAACAACGCGCGCGCGCTGATGGAGGCGCGCTCGCGCGGCTTCGACAATTGCCTACTCGCCGACATGCTCGGCAATGTCGCGGAACTCGCCACCGCCAACGTGTTCATGGCGCGCGACGGCGTCGTCATGACGCCCGCGGCCAACGGCTCATTCCTCAACGGGGTGACGCGCCAGCGCGTGCTGGCGCTGCTGCGAGCCGACGGCCAAAACCCTTGCGAGGCGACGCTGTCGTTTGCCGATTTCGACGCCGCCGACGAGATTTTCGTCGTCGGCAACTACGGCAAGGTCGTTCCGGTCAAGCGCATCGAAGGCCGCGATCTGCAGCCTGGGCCGGCGTTCCGGCGCGCG
Source organism: Roseiarcus sp. (assembly GCA_050015575.1). Lineage (GTDB taxonomy): Bacteria > Pseudomonadota > Alphaproteobacteria > Rhizobiales > Beijerinckiaceae > Roseiarcus. Next base: position 13,165 of record JBEKBD010000038.1, read on the forward strand.
CGCCAACTCTACTGGGATTTCGCCCACTCGCGCTGAAGCGACGCCCGCGCTCGCACGCCGCGCCCTCGCGGCGCGGCGGGTGAACGCGCCCAGCCTTCGAGAAGCGTGCATACTGTGGCGCCTGCGGGGAGAGGTTGGGCGTGGGGCGGGCGGAGCGGCTGCGAGTTTCGAACTCGTACGAATCCGCCGGCGAAAGTCGAGGAGAGAGATTTGAGCGAAGTCGCGTTTTTAGGATTGGGAGTGATGGGCTACCCGATCGCGGGGCACTTGAAGGCCCGCGGCCACGTCGTCGTCGTCTACAACCGGACGGCGGCGAAAGCGCAGAAGTGGGTCGCTGAGCACGGCGGGGCGAGCGCTCCGAGCCCGCGCGAGGCGGCTAGGGGACGCGATTTCGTTTTCGCCTGCGTCGGAAACGACGATGATTTGCGCGCCGTCGCGCTCGGGGCCGAGGGCGCTTTTGCCGGCATGAAGCCGGGCGCCGTCTTCGTCGACCACACCACCGCTTCGGCCGAAGTCGCGCGGGAGCTTTGGCGCGAAGCGAACCGCCTCGGCCTCGACTTCCTCGACGCGCCGGTTTCGGGCGGCCAGGCCGGCGCCGAAAACGGAACGTTGACGGTGATGTGCGGCGGCGACGAAGCGGCCTACGCCAGGGCCGAGCCGGCGATCGCCGCATACGCGCGCGCCTGTCGCCTGATGGGCCGCGCCGGCGCCGGGCAATTGACCAAGATGGTCAATCAGCTCTGCATCGCCGGTGTGGCGCAGGGACTGGCCGAGGGGCTGCATTTCGCCGCGCGGGCCGGCCTCGATCGCCAGCTCGTGGTCGACGCGATTTCCCAGGGCGCGGCGCAATCCTGGCAGATGGACAATCGTCACAAGACGATGATCGCCGGCAAGTTCGACTTCGGCTTCGCCGTCGACTGGATGCGCAAGGATCTGGCGATTTGCCTCGACGAGGCGCGACGCAACGGCGCGCGTCTGCCGCTCGCGGCGTTGGTCGATCAGTTCTATGCCGACGTCCAGGCGATGGGCGGCCGCCGCTGGGACACTTCGAGCCTGATCGCGCGTCTGGAAAAGTGAGGGAGGGCCGAAGCCCTCCCTCTTTCCTCGTCTCGCCTCATCGCGGGCAAGGCGGCTCGCCGGGCTTGCCGCACGGCGGCTTCGCCGGCGGCGGCGCGTGGGCAACCGGCGGAGGTGGCGGCGTGTGAAGCACCGGCGGGGGCGGCTCATGGACAACCGGCGTCGGAGATGGCGTCGGCTTTGGCTTCAAGCCGGTCAGCGGCGTCGACGATGGCGTCGACCTTGGCTTCAATCCGGTTAGCGGTGTCGGCAATGGCGTCGGCGTCGGCTCATGGATCAACGGCGGCGTCGGCGACGGCGGCTTCGGCCCGACCGCGCCGGGCAGCGGCGGCGGCGCGGGCGCCTGCGCGACCGGCGGCGGAGCGCCCGGCGCCGCGCGCCCGGTTCGGCCGCCGGCGTCCCGGTACGGGCGCGCCGTGGCGAGCAAGGGAACCGCGACGGGCAGCACGGGAAGCGCGCCGACGACGGTCGGCGGCGCTGGCGGCGGCAGATCGCGCCAATCGTCGCCCTCTTCGGCGACGAAGCCGTAGGGCGGCGGCGGCGGCGGCGGCGGGCCGAAGTCCGGCCCTTGGAACGCGAACGCCAACTGGTCGGCGTAAGCGAGTTCGTCGGGAGGCGGCGGCAGCAAATCCGAGTAGTCCTCTGGCGCGAAATCGGCCGGCGGCGCGGCGCCGGCGGAGAGAATGGCGAGGCGGCGCTCCGCGTCCGCGATGTGGGGCCCGCGCGGATATCGGCTTAAATACGTCCAGTAGGCCTGCGGGGTGTCCTGCGACACCGACCGGCGCCAGAACAGTGCTTCGCGGCGTGCGGCGAGGATCGCGCGCACGCGCTTGGCCTCGGGGCCGGCAGGATAGGCGACGAGGAATTCCTGGTAGCCGGCAAGGGTGTCGCGGGCGATCGCCGCCGCGTAGGCCGCTTCGGCGGAGAAGCTGCGGATCGGCTGTGCGGCGGCGTCGGCGAGCGCGGCTTCCCCCGCCGTCGGCGGCGCGTCGGCGGCCCGCTCGAACACGAAATAGGGCGCCGCCAACTTGGACGCGCTCCACGGCAATTGCGCGCCTCCGGTCGTCCGATTCACCCCCACCCGCGTCTGGGCGAGGACGTCGTCGATCGGCAGCCCGCCTTCGCGCATCGCGCCGGCGAGGGTCTTGGCGTAGACGCCGTAGGGCCCGGCCTCGTCGCCGGCGATCGAACCCGGCGCGGCGTTGAACGCCATCAGCATGCCGGGATCGGGATCGACCAGCGCCAGTCCGCCCGCGAGCGGCGAGCCCTGGCGGGCGTAAGGATTAGCGCGCGCCGCGTCGAGCACGAGAATGCGGGCCTGACCGGACTCGGCGGCGAGCGCATGGGCGAAGTCGGCCAGGCGCACCGCTTCGATCGGCACGTCCGAATCGCGCGCGATCTGCGCGTCGGCCGGGACGAAGAAATTGTCGCCTTCGTATTGCACGCCGCGGCCCGAGAGATAGACGAAGGCCTGTAGGTCTGGGCCAATCCCTCCGGCCTTGGCGAGAAAATCGCGCATCGCCCCGCGTAGCGACCGTTCGTCGAGATCGCGCGCGCCGACGACGTCGAAACCCGCCGCCTGCAGCGTCTGCGCGACGAGGGCGGCGTCGTTGGCGGGGGTGGCGAGCGTCTGGTCGGGATAGGCCGATTCGCCGATCACCAGCGCAATGCGAGGGTTCGGCGCGCTCTGCGCGCCGGCAGGGCCCGGCGACGCGGCGAAAGCGAGCAAAGCGAGAGCGGCGAACAACGACCGTTTGGACATGGAAGGCGACTCCAAAAGCGCCGGCGAACGGTGTTCGCGACCCTTAAGGCGCCAATGCGCCTGAACCGAGTCTGAACGGGGCGCCGATCGGGCTTGAGCGCTGAGACAGGCCACCAGGGCGTCGCGCCAAAGCCCGAAATGGGCAAGCTTTTCGTCGCCGGCGTTTCGCGCCGCCGGCGCGATATCGAGCGCGATGAGGCTTTCTTCGGCCGGGAACAGGCGCGCGGGCTACGGCGCCGTTCGCAGCATGGCGAATCTTGACGGAAACCGACGCGGGAACGCTCGGATTATGCGCGCTTTGTAGCCGCTCGTTAAGGATTAACCGCCATGATAGGCGCTCGGCGTCAGCGTGCGTTCGTCGGGCGGTTATGAGCGAAGTTTCGGCTGAAAAGATCGACAGGCGCGGCGCCGGCGACCCGACGGCGGCGGCGCGCCGACGCACGATGACGATCAAGCTCAAGCACGCCCGTCAGTCGCTCACCAGCAATTCGATCGACTTTTCCGAGCAATACGCCTCGCTCGTGCGCCTGTTCGCCCACAGCGTGATGAGCGCGACGCCGGCGATGGCGCTGGTCGTGATCGCGGTCGGCGCGACGGCGTGCCTATGGGTTCCCGCACCCAAGATCATCACCTGGAGCAGCCTGCTCGCTGCGTCCCTCGCCGTGCGCTACGGCCTCGGCGTCGCCCTTTTCGACACGCCCGACATGGACAAGGCTTGCGCCGCCTGGCGGCGCAAATTCGTCGCCGCGGAGACCTTCGCTGGCGCGTCTTGGGCGCTGCTGGTCGTTCTCCTGCTGCAATCGCCAGACCCCAACGCGCGCACCTTCGTGCTCGTCGTGCTGTTGCTGGTGTCCGGCATGACCGCGATGGTCGCCTCGGCGATTCCCTTCGCCGTCGCCGGGGGGCTGTCGCCGATGGCGATCGCGATCGTCTACGTCCTGGGGCCGACGACTCGCGAACAAGCGTTCATGATGTCGGCGCTGTGCGTCGGCATCCTCGTCTATTTCGTCGTCCTCGCCAATCGCCTGCACCGCACCTCGCTCGCCGGCCTGTCGTTTCAGGCGGAGAAGGACGCGCTGATCGCCGAGCTCGAGCAGGCCAAGCTCAATTCCGACGAGGCGCGCAGGCGCGCCGAAAGCGCCAATCTCGCCAAGTCGCGTTTCCTGGCGACGATGAGTCACGAGCTGCGCACGCCGCTCAATGCCATCCTCGGCTTCTCGGAGGTGATGAAGGCGGAGCTGTTCGGCGCCCATTCCGTCCCGGTTTACAAGGACTATTCCAACGACATCCATTCGAGCGGCCAGCACCTGCTGATGCTGATCAACGAAATCCTCGACCTGTCGCGCGTCGAAGCGGGGCGCTACGAACTGAAGGAAGAGTCGGTGTCGTTGCCCGGCGTCGTCGAGGAATGCCGTCACCTGCTGGCGATGCGCGCCAAGAACCGCAGCATTTCCATTGCCGAGGCGCTCGACAAGGACCTGCCGCGCATCTGGGCGGACGAGCGCGCAGTGCGCCAAGTGACGCTGAACCTTCTGAGCAACGCGATCAAGTTCACCCCGCAGGGCGGCTCGATCGTCATCAAGGTCGGCTGGACGAGTTCGGGCGGGCAATATCTCTCCATCCGCGACACCGGGCCGGGCATCGCCGAAGAGGAGATCCCGATCGTGCTCGCCTCGTTCGGGCGCGGCTCGCTGGCGCAGAAGAACGCCGACGAAGGCACCGGCCTCGGCCTGCCGATCGTCAAGGGGCTAGTCGAACTGCACGGCGGCGAATTCCGCCTCAAATCCAAGCTTCGCGAGGGCACCGAGGTGATCGTCATTTTCCCGCCCGAGCGGGTGATGAACGCGTTGCCGCAGCTCGATCCCGACGCGCCGCCCGAGGAAACCCCCGAAGAGAAGGCCAGACGCCGGGCGCGACGCTGGGGGCGAAAGGCTGCGGCTTAAGGGGGAAAGGAAGCGCGAGCGCGGCTCGGACTGGATCTGCGCCCCGCATGGCCGGCGCTGCGCGGGCGACGTTCGACGGCAATACATCGGCGGCTCACGATCCTGTCTCTTGCGAATTTACGCGGGGGAAGGGAAGCAGAGGAGAAGCGCCGCTGCCTGTATAACTTGCTCGCGCCATGGTTCCTTAATGAATTTAGCGAACATTCTTCGGCGACCGAATCGTCTCCGATTTGGCTGGGGGTTCACATGCGCTTCAATCGAAAGCCCGAAAAAACGCTGCCTGAAATGGCTGCCGAGTTCATCTTCCACAATTCGCCGGACGCCTACTTCGTGCTTGACGGCGCCGCCATCTGCGAATGCAACCGGGCCATGGAAGAATTCATGGACTTGCCGCGCGAGAAGCTGATCGGCGTGAGCCCCGATCGCCTTTCGCCCGAACGGCAACCCGACGGCAGACTTTCGTCGGAGGCGGCCGCGGACTATATCGGCGCCGCCTTATCAAAGGGCGCCGCGCGCTTTGAATGGATGCACCAGCGGCTGGACGGCTCGCCCCTGCCGATGGAAGTGACGCTTCTGCGAGCCGAGTTGGGCGGCCATCCCATGGTCATCTCCTTCTGGCACGATATGCGCGACACGGAGAAACTCAGGCAGGCGGAAAAGGCCGCGCAGGCCGAGGCGGCCGAAGTCGCGCGACAGCAGAAAACGGCCCTCGACTCCCTGGCCGCCGCTTTGGCGGGCCTCGCCAAAGGCGATCTCACCACCCGCCTGACCCAAGACGTCGCCGCCGCCTATCGGGGGCTCAAGGACGATTTCAACAGCGCCATGGACTCCTTGCAAAACGCCCTGACCTCGGTCGCCGGCGGCGCGCAGGCGGTTCAGACAGGGGCGGCCGAGATCACCCAAGCCTCGGACGATCTCTCCCGCCGGACCGAGCAGCAGGCGTCGAACCTTGAAGAAACCGCCGCCGCTTTGGATGAAATCACCGCGACGGTGCGTAAGGCCGCGCAAAGCACGACGGAAGCGCGCAATGTCGTGACCACGGCGAAGGCTAACGCCGAACGTTCCGGCGTGGTGGTGCGCGAAACCGTGGCGGCGATGGGGGAGATCGAGAAATCCTCCAAGCAGATCAACAATATCATCGGTGTGATCGATGAGATCGCCTTTCAAACCAATCTCTTGGCTCTGAACGCGGGGGTCGAGGCCGCGCGCGCCGGGGATGCGGGACGGGGCTTCGCCGTGGTGGCGACCGAGGTCCGAGCCTTGGCGCAACGCTCGGCGGGCGCCGCGAAGGAGATCAAAACGCTGATCGCCGCTTCCGGCGCGCAGGTCGAGACCGGCGTGAAGCTGGTGAACGAGACCGGCAAAGCGCTGGGCCAAATCGTCGAGGAGGTGAATCGGTTGAACGCGCTGGTGATGGACATCGCCGGCTCGGCGCAGGAACAAGCGACGGCGCTGAACCAAGTGAACGGCGCGGTCAACCAGATGGATCAGGTGACCCAGCAAAACGCCGCGATGGTCGAAGAATCCGCCGCCGCCAGCCACGGCATGGCGGGCGAGGCGCAGGAACTCTACCGTCTGATCGGTCAGTTCCGCCTCGGCGAGATCCCGATGCACAAATCCGCGGCGCCGGCGCAAAGCGCCGCTCAAGTCCATGATTCCACCGCATCCCGTCAACGAGACCGCCGGCACGCCGCATAGGGCCGCCCCCTCAGCGTCGGATCGAGACGACGAATCGGGATGTCGATCGGCGTCAAAAATCGCACGCGACTCTCGTTTGACGCGATCGCGGAGCCGCCCCGCGACGCCAATTCAAGGAAATTCCGACCACCGTCATGCCCGGCCCCTGCGCCGGGCGTGCGCGCAGCGAAGGCGCTTCCCGCGCGCTCGCCGGCCGCGTATCCTGCGCCGGCAAGGAGCGACGCCGTGAACCGCGCCTACCGCATCGTGCTCACCACCACGAACACGCAAGACAACGTGAACGCGATCGTCGATTCCGTCCTCGCGAAAAAACTGGCGGCCTGCATACAAGTGTTCCCCATCGAGAGTCACTATTGGTGGCAGGGCCGGGTCAACAACGATCGCGAGTTCTTGTTGTTGCTTAAGGCGAAGGCGGCGGATTACGTGGATTTGGAAGCCGCCATCCGCTCGGTTCACGCCTACGATGTTCCGGAGGTCGTCAGTCTAAAGGTTGACGACGGCTCTTGCTCGTATCTGGATTGGATCGAAGCGGTTACGCGGTGAACCCGCGTCGGCGCGGTTGTGCGCCGAAACGAACCCTCCCCATAGCGCAACCGAGCGTTGGATGGCGTTATGCCCAAAGCGGCGCCGGCGCCGCCTTCATGCCGCCATGTTGTCGCAGGAGCTTCCGCGCGGCGAGTCTGGTGGATCGAATGAAGTTTGTCGCGCGGCCGAAGGCGAGTTTGTCGGTGTGGGCGCTCGGGGCGTCGCTCGTCGCGGGGAGCGCGTTCGCCGGCGACGCGTCGGCGCCCAAGTCACCCCCGGCGTCGCCGAACGACGCCCGTTGCCGCGCGCTGGGGGAAGGTTTCTTCGCGGTCTCCGGTTCCGACGCTTGCATCCGGATCAGCGGCTATGTCGCGGCTGGCGCCGATTTCGGCGGCGGCTTGCGCAGCGTTTCGCACGACCCCGCCCCGTTCGCCGCCGGCGCGGCCACGGCGCTCGAAACGCGAGCCGGGGTCAGCGCCGACGCCCGTTTCGACACGCCGATGGGCCCGGGGCGGCTATACATCCAAGTCGGTCACGACAAGTTTTTTCAGCCCTGAAGCGTCGCGGCGATCGGGACTTCTCGCCGTCGCGGCCGAACGGCTCGGGGCGCGCGGGCGAGGACGGAACGGCGGCAAGCGTCCCTCGCTTCGCGTTTCAGCCCCGTTTGCCCGCGAAAAATCCTTTCAGCATCGTCGTCGCCTCGCTTTCGCGGACGCCGCCGTAGATTTCCGGCGCGTGCAGGCAGGTCGCTTGCGAAAAGAAACGCGGGCCGTGTTCGACCGCGCCGCCCTTCGGATCCGGCGCCGCGTAATAGAGGCGGCGCAGGCGCGCGTGGCTGATCGCGCCCGCGCACATCGCGCAGGGCTCCAGCGTCACGTAAAGATCGCACTTCGTCAGGCGGGCTCGCCCGAGGCGCTGGGCGGCCTCGCGGATGACCAGCATTTCGGCGTGAGCGGTCGGGTCGGCGTCCGCGCGCGTGCGATTTCCCGCGCTGGCGATCACCTCGCCGTCGCAGGCGAGCGCGGCGCCGACCGGGACGTCGCCGCCTCGTTCGGCGGCGCGCGCCTCGGCGAAGGCGACGCTCATCGGGTCTTCGTTCACTCGGCGCCTCTCCTCGCGCCTCGCGACAGAGGCGCGGCAAGCTGCTAGGACACCGCGACAGGCAAATCAAGAACAGGTTATGAGCGAAAATCCTCCCACCGCGCCGCCGAATCCGACGCGTCAAGGCCAGCGCATCGCCAAGGCGATGGCGCGGGCGGGCCTGTGCTCGCGCCGCGACGCGGAGGGCTGGATTCTCGCCGGCCGCGTCAGCGTCAACGGCGCGGTGCTGGCGAGCCCGGCGTTCAACGTCAGCGCCGCGGACGACATCCGCGTCGACGGCGAGCGCCTGAAGGAAGCCGAGCGCACGCGGCTGTTCCTCTTCCACAAGCCGCGCGGCCTGGTGACGACCGCCAGGGATCCCGAGGGGCGGCCGACGATCTTCGATTCGCTGCCGGAGGACTTGCCGCGCGTCGTCGCCGTCGGCCGGCTCGACATCAACTCCGAGGGGCTGATCCTGCTGACCAACGACGGCGGCCTGGCGCGGGTGCTCGAACTGCCCGCCACCGCCTGGCTCAGGCGCTACCGCGTGCGCGCGCATGGCGCGATCGACCAGGCCCGGCTCGACGCCTTGCGCGAGGGCGTGACGATCGAAGGAATTCACTACGCCGGCATCGAGGCCCGGCTCGAGCGCGAGCAGGGCTCCAACGTCTGGCTGACGATGGGCCTGCGCGAGGGCAAGAACCGCGAGATCAAGCGCGTGCTCGAACAGCTCGGCCTTTCCGTCAACCGGCTGATCCGCGTCTCCTTCGGCCCGTTCGAGCTCGGCGATCTCGCCGAGGGCGAGGTGGCGGAAGTGCGCACGCGAGTGCTGCGCGACCAGCTCGGCGCGAAGCTGGCGCGCGAGGCGGGCGTCAACTTCGACGCCGAGATCGTCGACCGCGCGCCGCCGCCGCCGCCGGCGCTGAAGCGCGTCGAGCGCCGCTCGGCGGGCGGGCGCGAGCGCCCCAATCGCCGCGAGCCCGAGCCGCGCGGCGCGGCGCGGCGAAGCGAGCCGCCGCCGTCGCAGCCCGAGCGCAAACGCAAGCACGTCTCGGCGCTGCGCGCAAAAATCGCGGCGGACGCCAAGGGCCCGCGCAAGCGCATCGAGCGC
>JBEKBD010000039.1:0-22048 GCA_050015575.1 Roseiarcus sp.
ATCCAGAAGCCCGAGGCCGCCTCGCCGGAGACGAACGAGCAGTTGATCCGGCAGGCCCCGTCGAAGCGATACCACGGACGAAATTCATCGCTGCCGCCGAATTCCGCGACGTGCACCGGACGCGGCCGATGGGTGTGGTCCTTGAAGCCGAGGTTGACGATCAGGCCCGGCCCGAGCGCCATGGTGAGGGCGAGGAACGCCAAGCCGCGCCCGCTCGGCGCGTAGGGAACGGCGACGCCAAAGCGGCGAAGGGCGTAGAGCGCGACGAATGCGGCGAGAACGAGGAACGGCGTCACGCGGAAGAAATCGCGCCCGAAACGTTCCAGCCCGTCGCGACCGATAAAGCCGCCCCGGTCGTAGAAGACATGCGAGACGGCGAGATCGATTCCCGGCCACAGCGCGAAAACGACGAGCGTCAGCGCGGTCAGCGCCAACAGGGCGGCCAGCGAACGCGTCATGCTTCACCGCGCCCTGTCGACTTCACCGATCCGCCGGCCCGCGACGCTGCGGCGGAAGGCGCGCGCTCGAGCGCGCCGCTGGCTCCCACAACAAGAATGCGCAATCGACGCGCGTCGGCCATTTCAGCGCTCCCCAGACGGCAAGGCCGCGACCCTAGCGGAAGCGCTTGCCAAGGGCAAAGCGGCAAGTCGACCCGCGCGCCCGCGACGAGGCGCGCGTTGCTTCGTCCGCCCGCCGAGATGTAAATGGTAGGGCGGGCGCCGGCGAGCGGCGTCGGGAGAGACCGATGTTTCGATTGGACGAGAAACTTGCGCGTATTCGCGCCGGCGCCTATCGGCGCTCGGATTTCATCATCGCCGACGCCGCGGACCCCGACATGGGGCCGGGGCTGCATGGCGTCGGCCCGGCGCGCGAACGCGACGGATCGTCGAAGCGCTTTCGCACCCGCGCCGAATTCATCGAGGCGATCGAGGCGGTGATCCGCCAGGATATCGTCGACCTCATGCTGACCTCGGCGTCCAATCTCGAGCGCCTCGTCGCGCGCGACGCTTTCGCGGCAACGGGCGTCAAGCCGGCGATCCGCGCCAACGACGCGACCGACGTCTGGGGCTTGCGCGGCGCGAGTTACGTCAAGAGCCCGTCGCGCCCGTTTCGCACCGCTTCGCTGTCGCGCGTGCGCTTCGGCGGGGCGACGCCCGAGCCTGGCGCCAAGATCGCGTTGACCGATCTCGGACTCTATTCCCTCACTTTCACCAACGACATCGAACGGGACGTCGCCTCGCTGGAGGCGTTTCGCGAATTTCGCGCCGACGCGGCCGCCAACGATTTTCGCTACTTTCTCGAGGTCTTCAATCCCAACGTCGCCGGCGTCGCGCCGGACGCGATGCCGCATTTCGTCAACGACGCGATCGTGCGCTGCCTCGCCGGCCTGCTCGAGGCCGAGCGGCCGCTGTTTCTCAAGATCGTCTACAACGGCCCCCGGGCGCTGGAGGAACTGGCGTCGTTCGATCCGGGCCTCGTCGTCGGCGTGCTCGGCGGCGGCGGCGGGACGACGCGCGACTGTTTCGAGTTGATCCGTCAGGCCGAGAAACACGGCGCCCGCGTCGCGCTGGTGGGTCGCAAGATCTACCTCGCCGAATCGCCGCTCGACGTCGTCCGGCTGATGCGCCTGGTCGCGGACGGCGATCTCACGCCGCGCGAGGCGGTCGAGGTCTATCACGACGCCTTGCGGCGCGAGGGCGTGACGCCGATCCGCGATTTGGACGCCGACAACGCGATCACCGAAGCCGCTCTCCGACGGGATTGAGGGTTCGCCGATGGACGATCGCCGGGGCGTAGCGACGGCGGGGACTTGGTGCGTCGACGCCAACAAGACGATCGCCGCTTGGCCGGCGGAAGACAGCACCAACGAAATCCTCGCCGTGGATCGCCAAGGCGGCGGCTCCGGCTGCAACATGGCGATCGACCTCAAGCGGCTCGACCCCGCTTTTCCCGTCGAGACGATGGGCCTCGTCGGCGACGACGACGGCGGGCGCTTTCTTCTCGCCCAATGCGACGCCTTCGGCGTCGAGCGCCAAGGGCTCGTCAGTCTTCCCGGCGGCGCGACGATGAGCGTCGACGCCTTCAATGTCGGCGCGACCGGCCGGCGCACGCATTTCTTTCACCAAGGCGTCGCGGCTTTGATGAGCCCGGAAGACTTCGATTTCTCGCGTTCGCGCGCGCGCTTTCTCCATCTCGGTCTTCCCGGCGCGCATGTTCGGATGGACGCGCCGTGGCGCGACGACGCCAACGGCTGGGTCGCGACGCTGCGCGCGGCGCGCCGATGCGGCCTGCGCGCCAATCTCGAGCTGATGTCGATTGCGCGCGAGAGGATCGCGGCGCTGGCCCGGCCGTGCCTGCCGCACCTCGATATGCTCATCGTCAACGATTTCGAGATCGGCGCCGTGGCGGGTATCGAAACGCGGGATGCGCGCGGCGCGAACCCCAAGGCGATCGCGCGCGCGGTCGACGCGGCGCTGTCGCAGGGCGCGATGCGTCTGGTCGTCGCGCATTTCCCGGAAGGCGCGATCGCGGCGACGCGCGAGGGGGGACACTTCGCTCTGGGTTCCCTAGCGATGCCGAAAGAGGCGATCGCCGGCGCCAACGGCGCGGGCGACGCCTTCGCCGCCGGCATGCTCTATGGCGTGCACGAGGGCTGGAGAATCGAAGACAGCCTGCGGCTCGCCCACGCCTGCGCCGCCGCGTCGATGCGCGCGGTTTCGACCACCGCGGGGGTCGCGCTGGTCGCGGAGTGTCTGGCGCTGGCGGAAAAATGGGGCTTGCGGCCCGCGCCGGCTTGACGCGCGGCGCGCTCCGTGAGAGGCGGCGGAGCCGTCGTTTCCTCGAGCAAGGTTCGGTCGTCGTGGCGCCTTATCCCCACCGCATCATCTTCGTGCGCCACGGCGAAACCTCCTACAACGCGGAAAACCGGCTCCAGGGCCAGCGCGACATTCCGCTCGACGGCAAGGGGCGCGAGCAGGCGAGCGCGGTCGGCCGCGCGCTGCGCCGCGAACTCGCCGACGAACTGGCGCGGCTCGACGCGGTCGGCGCCTTCTACGCTTCGCCGCTCGTTCGCGCGCGCCAGACGATGGAGCTGGCGCGCGCCGCGCTCGGCTTCGCGCCCGAGCGCTACCATCTCACGTCGACGCTGAAGGAGCTGACGTTCGGCGACTGGGAAGGGCTGACGTGGCCCGAGGTCGAGGCGCAGGACGCGGCCGGCGCGCGGGCGCGCGAGGCCGACAAATGGAATTTCGCGCCGCCGCGCGGCGAAAGCTACGCGATGCTGGTCGAACGCGTCAGGCCGTGGATCATGGCGCGGAAAAGCGATTGCTTCGTCGCCTCGCACGGCGGCGTCGCCCGCGCGCTGCTGTTCATTCTCGCCGGCGTCGCCGCCGACGCAGCGGCGAGCGCCGACATCTGGCAGGGGCGGGCGCTGATTTTCGACAACGGCGGATATTCGTGGGTGGGGTAGGGGCGCCTCACGCCGCCGCCAGCCGCCTTCCGATCATTTCGCGCAAGCCCGCGAGATCGTGCGCGAACGCACGGATGCCCTCGGCGAGCTTCTCCGTCGCCATCGCGTCCTCGTTGAGCATCCAGCGGAAGCGCTTTTCGTCCAGGGCGATGCGGGCGGGCGCGGGGCCCGGCGCGTCGGGCGACAGTTTTCGCGCCAGCGGCCCCTGGTCCTTCGCGAGTTCGTCGAGCAGCGCGGGCGATATGGTCAGCCGGTCGCAGCCCGCCAGCGCTTCGATTTCGCCGGCGTTGCGGAACGAGGCCCCCATGATGACCGTCGAGACGCCGTAGGTCTTGTAATAGGCGTAGATCGCGCGCACCGACTCGACGCCCGGATCGGTCTCGCCGCTATAAGGCCCGCCGCCGGCCTTGACGTGCCAATCGAAGATGCGCCCGACGAACGGCGAGATCAGGAAGGCGCCCGCGTCGGCGCAGGCGATCGCCTGGGCGAGCGAAAACAACAGCGTCAGATTGCAATCGATCCCCTCGCGTTGCAGCGCGGCGGCGGCCTGCGCCCCTTCCCAGGTCGCGGCGATCTTGATGAGAATGCGCTCGCGGCCGACGCCGCGGGCTTGGTAGTCGGCGATCAGCTTTTTGGCCTTGGCGATCGTGCCGGCGACGTCGAAGGAGAGATCGGCGTCGACTTCGGTCGAGACGCGGCCGGGAACGATACGGGTCAGCTCGACGCCGAAGTCGATCGCCAGGCGATCGGTCGCCGCCTCGGGCGCCGCGCCGCGCTGGCGCGCCCAGGCGACCGCCTCGTCGACGAGACGCGCATAGGCCGGCAATTGCGCCGCCTTGAGGATGAGCGACGGGTTGGTGGTCGAATCGGTCGGCTTGAAGGCGCGGATCGAATCCATGTCGCCGGTGTCGGCGACGACCGTGGTCATGGCGCGCAATTGATCGAGTTTGCTCGGCATGGCGAGGCTCCCTGGTCGGCGTGAACGAGGCGGCGCGACGGCGCCGCGATTGCGCGCAACGTCAGTTGGGCGCCGGCGCGGGGGTCGGCGGCGCGGCGGCCGGCGCCGCCGGGTCGGCCGGAGCGGTCGCGGCCGGCGGAGCGGTCGCGGTCGTCGGATCCGCATAGCCGCGGGCGTCGATGATCGACATCGTGCCGGCGTCCTGAGCGCGCGGCGTCGCCAATTGCGCGCCGATCGCATGCAGCACGTCGGGCGCGTCCGCATAGGCGCCGTGGTCGATGAAGCCGTCGGAAACGGCCGAGAGGTCGTAGACCTTGGCGCCGAGGCCCTCCAGCGCCTGCCGATCTCCCGGTTTGGAAGGGTCGATCGCGCCGACGCGCTTGCGCGATTGGGCGATCGCGCTCGACAGCGACAGGGCGCGATCGTTCGCCGTCGCGAAGACGGTGACCTTGGCCGGCCTGATGTGCGCCATCTGCGCGGCGAAAACGTCCATGTCGATGTCGGGCGAGGCGAGCATCACTTCGCCCAGATGACCGTCGAGGTCGCGATCGCCGGCGATCGAGGCCTGCCGCAGGGCCTCCATCGCCAACCAGCCGCCCATCGAATGAGCGAGCACGTGCACTTTGCCGACGCCCGGCGTCGCGCTGATGTCCTGCAACAGAGTCTGCAACGCGTCGCGCGAAGCCATCGCGCTGTCCTTGTCGGAGACGTAGCCGAACACTTCGCGTTTCGTCGGCCAGGTGAACATCACCGCGACGCCGCCGAAGCGGCTGTCGGCGACGATCTGCGCGGCGCGATCGAGCGCCTCGTCGAAACCGACGTTGAAGCCGTGCACGTACACCAGAACGTCGCGATTGACGCCGATGCGGCCGGAAATATGCGAAGCGAGTTCGGCGCGGAACTCGTCGGCGTCGAGTTCGCGCTCGCCCGCGACGACGATGTGGTCCCTGGCGTTGGCGGCGCCCCACATCGGCTTTTCGATCGAGCCCGCGCGATGGCCGGGCGGAATGGTCAGGGTGGCGAGCGCATAATGCACGCCGGCGGCGGAGGCGACCTGGGCCGCCGCGCCCTTCTCGCCCTTGCGCGTCGAGGCGATGAAGATTTGCACCGGGCGCGGTTTGGAGGCTGCTGCGGCCGAGCCGCCGCTGAGCGAGCCGACGTCGCCGGTCGCGCCTTCCATTTCGGCCGCCGCGCAACCGGCGAGCGCGAAGCCAAGCGCGACGACCGCGGCGAAGCGGCCGACGGCGACCCAATATTCGCTCGCGCTGCGCAAGGCCGCGGCCATCGCGTCGAGTTTCCCTTGAGTGGCGGCGGGCGGCAGGTCCGGCGCGCGTCGGGCCGGGTGATGGGGCAGGGATGTGGCGAATGTGAGACGCGCGACGTCGTCTCCGCCGCAAAAGCCCGGGCGGCGGTCTCTTGTAGACGCGGGCGTCGACCGCGTCCGGCGCGCCAGCGCCTCATTTCGGCGCGTGTCGACCTGCCCGAACCGGCGCGGCCGACGGCCGCGCCTACAACGGCGCGTGCGCTCAGGCCGTCTGGCCCAGGGGGGCGCGCGCGGCGCGGCACGCCTCGATGTGCTGGAGAAACTGCCGCGCGCTCTCTTTCCAGGTGAAGCGCAGCGAATGTTCGCGCGCGCGCTCGCGCGGAATTTCCAGCGCCGAGAGGCAAGCGAGGCGAAGATCGTCGCTGAGCGCGCCGGCGCCGCTCTGGCCGATCACGTCGAGCGGTCCGGAGACGGGGAAAGCGGCGACCGGCAGGCCGCTCGCCAGCGCTTCGATCATGACGATGCCGAAGGTGTCGGTCTTGGAGGGAAAGACGAAAACGTCGGCGCTGGCGTAAACTCGGGCGAGCGCTTCGCCGTAGAGGGCGCCGAGAAAATGCGCGTGAGGATAGCGGCGCTCCAGCGCCGCGCGCGCCGGGCCGTCGCCGACGACGACCACCGACCCCGGCAGCTTCAGGTCGAGCAGCGCTTCGAGGTTCTTTTCCACCGCGACGCGGCCGACGCTCAAGAAGATCGGACGCGGCAGGTCGAGCGCGCCGCCGAGACGCGGGCGATAAAGCGCATGGTCGACGCCGCGGGTCCACACCTTGACGCGGTCGAACCCGCGCCGGGTCAGATCGTTCTTGATCGACGTCGTCGGCGCCAGGGTCGCCGCCGCCGGCGCGTGGAAGTAGCGCAACGCGGCGCAAGCGAAGACTTCGGGAAGCCGGGTGCGGGCGGCGATATATTCGGGAAAGCGGGTGTGATAGCTGGTGGTGAACAGCTTGCCGCGCTTGCGGCAATAGCGTCGCGCCGCCCAGCCGATCGGGCCCTCGGTGGCGATATGGATGTGGTCCGCGCCGGCCGCCTCGATCCGCCGCGCCACCTCCCAGGGCGAGGCCAGCGCCAGACGAATGTCGGGATAGGTCGGCATCGGCAGGGAGGGAAACCCCTGCGGGGTCAGGAAGATGAATTCCGCCTGCCACTCGCGCGCCGCCGCCGACATGCGTTCGAGCGTATGGACGACGCCGTTGACTTGGGGTCGCCATGCATCGGTTGCGACCAATATCCGCATCAAGCCGCTTCCGCCTCCGCCTCCGCCTCGGCCGGTTGGCCGGCGCGCGCCACGGCGGCGCGTTCGCGCTGGCGTTGGGCGTAGGGCGTCGACCAGATCATGATTTCGAGCGCGCCGTCGTCGCGTTCGACGACCAGCGAGCAGGATTCGACGAAATCGCCGGTGTTCACGTAGGTCACGCCGTCGATCTCGCGAATGGCGGCATGGTGAATATGGCCGCACACCACGCCGTCGGCGCCGCGGCGCTTCGCTTCCGCGGCGAGTTCGCGTTCGAACGAGCCGATGAAATTGACTGCGTTCTTCACCTTGAGCTTGGCCCAGGCCGAGAACGACCAGTAGTCGAAGCCGAACAGGCGCCGGATCGCGTTGAAGTGCGTGTTGACGAACAGCGCCGTGTCGTAGGCCCAGTCGCCGAAAAGGGCGAGCCACTTGGAATGGCGCACCACCACGTCGAACTCGTCGCCGTGCATGACCAGATAGCGCTTGCCGTCCGCCGTGATGTGCACCGCGTTGCGCACGATCTCGATGCCGCCGAAGGTCAGGCCGACGAATTGGCGGGCGAATTCGTCGTGGTTGCCCGGCACGAAGATCATCCGCGCGCCATGGCGCACCTTGCGCAACAGCTTCTGCACCACGTCGTTGTGGGCCTGCGGCCAGTACCAGCCTGCGCGAAGCCGCCAGCCGTCGATGATGTCGCCGATCAGAAAGATGGCGTCCGCGTCGTTGTGGCGCAGAAAATCCAACACCAGATCCGCCTGGCAGCCGCGCGTGCCCAGATGCAAATCGGAGATGAAGATCGTGCGATAGCGTCGAATCGAGTCGTCTGACTTGGCCACGTGAGCCTCGGCGGTTGCGGAGCAGCGCGTTATCGCCATGTCCCTTGCGCAGATTCTCATGTCGCGGGGATGACAGTCGCCGATGTGCGCCGCCGGCGCCGAAGGCGCGGAATCGGCCGCGCCAGCCGGGACTCGGCGTCGCGGCGGGCGGCGCCTATTCCAGCCCCGCTCGCGTCAGCGTGGCCTTGGCGCGCGTCCAATGCGCCAAATCGAGTCGTTCGCCGTCGAGCGAGACGACATCGGCGCCGGGCTCGGCGGCGAAGGCGGCGACCACCGCCTTCGCGCGCGCGACCGCCTCCGCCGAGGGCGTGAAGACCGCATTGATGATCGCCACCTGCCCGGGATGGATGGCCAATTTCGCGACGAAACCGTCGCGGCGCGCGGCGCGGGCTTCGGCGGCGAGACCCTCGATGTCGCGAAAATCGGCGAACGCCGCGTCGATCGCGCCGACGCCCGCCGCGGCGGCGCCGATCAGCATCAGCGCGCGCGCCAGTGCGTAAGGGGCGGCGACGGCGCCGTCGGCGAGGCGATCGCTCTCCGCGCCGAGATCGGCGCTCAGGCCCTGGCCGCCCCAGGCGAGTCCTTCGAGCCGGCGGCTGCAGCCGATGTAGCTCGCGAAGCCGAACAGGGCGCGCGCGCTCTCGGTCGCCATGGCGATGATGCGCGTCGCGCCGTCGGCGAGGCCCTGTTCGGCTTCATGCACGGCGAGCCGGACGCCGAGCTGCTGCACGCTCGCGCCGCCGAGGCATTGCGGCAGCATGATCGCGTCCGGCGCCTCGGGCATGACCGCCGCGAGATCGGCGTCGATCCCCTCGCCGCCGAGCGGGCTGACGCGCACGATCAGGCGCGGACGGGGCGAGCGTCGGCGCGCCTCGCGCAAGAAGGCGGCGGCGCCGCCGCGGACGCCCGGCTTGGCGGCAAGCGCGAGCGGACCCTCGAGGTCGACGATCAGCGCGTCGGCCTCGCTCGACAGCGCCTTGACGAGCTTTCTTTCGTCGTCGCCGGGAACGAACAACAGCGAGCGCATCGGATCAGACCTCGACTCGCGCGGGCGCCGGGCGACGGACCCTGTCGGCGGCGAATTCCTCGAAATAGGACCCGCCCAGCGGATAAGGCGGCGCCGATCGCGTCATTTTGGGCCTCCTCGGCGCCGCTTTAATCGGCCGTTTACCGTAAATGGCGATGAATGAGGGGATGATCAACTCGCGTACGCCCGGGGAGCCGGAGGTGAGAGAGAGCGACGCCGTCGCCGAACGGCCGCAGGCGCTCGCCGCCGGCGAGCCCGGCATTGTGCGACGATTCCTCGCCTGGGCGCAACGGGCCGACGCGGAAGGCCGCGCCGACGCGGTGAGCGCGCTGGCGCGCGCCTATCTCTACTCCGATCTCGACCCGCAAACGCGCGCCGAAGCGGCGCTCGGCCTGACGGCGGCGCTCGACGACCCCTCGACGCTGGTGCGCCGCGCCCTCGCCGAAGCCCTGGCGAGCGCCGCCGAGGCGCCGCGCCATATCGTGCTCGCGCTCGCCGGCGATCAATCGGAAGTGGCGAGCGTCGTTCTCGAACGCTCGCCGGCGCTCGCCGACGCGGAGCTGGTCGATTGCGCCGCGGTCGGCGACCTCGCTGCGCAGACCGCGCTGGCGCGGCGTCCGCGCCTTTCCGCCGGCGTCGCGGCGGCGCTCGCCGAAATCGGCCAGCGCCAAGCGGCGCTGGTTCTCGCCGGCAATCTCGAGGTCGAACTGCCCCAAAGCGCGCTGTGGCGCATCTTCGAGCGGTTCGGCGACGACGCCGAGACGCGCGAGGCGCTGCTGTCGCGCCCCGGAATTCCCCCGGCGCTGCGCAACGAGCTGGCGGCGGCGACCGCTCGCGCGCTCGCCGACTTCGCCGCGCGCTGCGAATGGCTCAGCCCCGAGCGCGCCGAACGCATCGCGCGCGACGCGCGCGAACAGGCGACCGTCGCGATCGCGCGCGCCAGCGACGACGAGCAGCTCCGCGAACTCGTGCGCCGCATGCGCGCCGCGGGAACGCTGACCGTCGCCGTGCTGATGCGCGCGTTGCTGTGCGGCGACCGCAGCTTCTTCGTCCAGGCGCTCGCCGAGATTTCCGGCCTTGCCGCGCGGCGGGTCGCCGCCTTCGCGGCCAACCCCGCCGGCCACGGCTTCGCCGCGCTCTATGAAAGAGCGCGCTTGCCGCTCGCTTTCCTGCCCGCCTTCCGCGCCGCCTTGGCGGGCGTCGAGGCGTTGAGGCCGGCCCGCGGCGACCGGATTTCGCGCGCCTTGGCCGAGCGGGCGATCGAGGCCTGCGAGGCCCGCGGCGGCGCCGGCCTCGCGCCGATCCAGTCGCTGCTGTGGCGCCTCGCCAGCGAAGCCGCGCGCGAGGACGCGCGCGAATTCGCGCAAAGCGCCGCCGCCGCCCCGCCGCCGCTCGCCGTCCCGTGGCTCGAGGCGCCGAACTACGCGCCGTTGCTGATCGAGGCGATCGAGGCGGTGGCCGCCGCGCTGGAGGAAGTCGACGCGCCGCTGGCGCCGGCGCCGTCGATCGCGCTCGATCCGGGAGGCGGAGAAGCCTTGGCGCCGCCGGTGCAATTGCCCGGGGACATGCTCGCCGCGCTCGCCGACGCGGCGTGAGTATCGAGGCCGCGCCTGGCGGCGAGAGGCCCGGGCTTGGCCGCCTTGGGCCCATCGCCGGTTCCGCCGAACCGGCCTCGCTCGCGCCCTTGCCAGCGATGCCAAGCTATTGCACATTGGCGTCGGAGCCGACCGCCATCGCCGTCATGCCGATCTGCCGTTTCTTCGCCGCTGCTGACAAGCGCTGAAGCGTTTCCGCACGGAGGCCGCCTTGAAAGTTGCATTCACACTGGCTCTGGGGGCGGCGGCGGCGCTGTCGGCGTTGATTCTCGCCGGCGCCGGGCCGAAGTCGCCGCTATGCCAGGCTCAAGCGGCGCCGGCGCTGACGCCGCGCGTGAGCTTCTCCGAAGACGTCCTGCCGCTGCTGAAGTTTCGCTGCGCGAGCTGCCATCAGCCGGGCGGAGAGGGATACGAGCAAAGCGGATTGGACTTGACGTCGTATGAGGGCGTGATGAAGGGCACCAAGTATGGCCCGATGGTCATTCCCGGCGATCCCGAGACCAGCAACCTGATGCGATTGCTCGATTGGAGCGGCGCCGCCGAACTTCGTATGCCGCACAGCAAGAAGCAACTGTCGGTGTGCGATCGAGACACCATCCGCACGTGGATTTTTGACGGCGCGAAGGACAACTGAGGCCGGCTGCGGTCAAGGTTTCGCTTCGCGATTCTCGCGGCCGATTTTGCGCGGGGCGATGCCGCCCGGACGGGCATGCGCCGCGATATCCCTTGGCGGCGCCGCGCCGGGGCGCGACCGCTCGAGCGCAATGCGCTCGGGTGGAATCGCCAGCGATGTCATCCCCGCGAAAGCGGGAATCCCGGCTTGGCGGCGGATGCGCCCTTTCCCCGCCGGATTCCCGCTTTCGCGGGGATGACGCGAGGCAGGGGCGTCATCGGCCTCGTCTTGGCGCAATGCGTTCTGGTGGCGTCGACTCGCCGATCGGGCCATAACTCGCTCTCCGCATCGCTTCGGATGATCTATGCAACTCTACTACGCCACGCGCGACGGCCAAGCGCGGCGCATCGCCGAGCGCATCGCCGGCCGCCTCGCCGAGCGGGGAATCCCCGCTTCGCCGCAAAGCCTGGCGGCGGCCTCGCCGGCGCCGCAAAGGCTGGCGGAAGCGCGGCTGGCGACGCTCGTGGCGGCCGTGCGTTATGGCCGGCACCTCCCGGAAGCGGAACGGTTTCTGGCGATCTACCAGTCGCTGCGCGCTCCGCCGCCGTTGGTCTTTCTCTCCGTCAATTTGACGGCGAGAAAGCCGGGCAAGGACACCGCCGCGGGCAACGTCTATCTTCGCCGAACGATCGCCCGGCGCCGGCTCGCTCCGGCGCTCGCGCTCGCCATCGCCGGACGCCTGGATTATGCGCGTTACGGCTGGCTCGACCGGCAAATGATCCGCTTCATCATGACGCTGACGGGCGGGCCGACCGATCTTACGGCCTCCGTCGAATTCACGCCGTGGAATAAAGTCGACGACGTCGCGCTGCGGATCGCCGATCTCTTCGACCGCACGGCGCCGTCGCCAAGCTGACGGGAGGGGGCCGATCGCAACGCTCGTCTCGCAGGGACGGAGCGCGTGACGTTCTTCTCCTGCGCATCCGCGACGGCGGCCCAGCGGATCAGCCGAAACGTGTCGAGCGTATTGGGCGCGCCGTTGCGCCTCGTGACAGCGCGTCATCCTTCGCGATGGGAATTCGGCGCCAGATGATCACACCGGTTCCGAGGCGCGTGTCGGGAGCCACCCCGCGTACTCTACCTGAAGTTGTTGACACTGTAGCGCCCCGTAACGTTGCACTATCGCACGCCAACACCACGTTTCGATCGTGCGGTCTCCATTGTTCGCGGATAGTCGAACCATCCGATAGCCTAATCCCAGCCAACACATAATAATATGAACCAATAAGCCGCACTCTATTACAGGGTGTATTGATTGTAAATGGCCGTTAAACATAAAGGCCCATGCGATTACCAGCAGTATGGTTACAATTAGCGGGCCAAAAGCTACTTGAGACGGAAACGTCCACGAGTTCGTTTGTGCACGATAAATTGATGATCGACAAATAAGCCACAAACCGGATAGACTTGAGCGTAAGTTACGTACAACGTGACGAGATGGATGTATAAAACTGCTGTCTATTGTTTTGAGTTTTTTGCTTAACGCATCGACGTGAGTGTGATCTTTTATACGACCCCATTGATAGTGCGTATCAGGTTGAAACGGAACAGCCAACACAGATTCCCACAATCTAATATCATCCGGCTGAGCACTTATCGTAGGTGCTCGACGATGTTTCTCAAGCTCTAGTGCACGAAGATAACCGCAGCTGCGATTATGCGTATTGAATTTGTGAAATAAGATCGTAGAGAAATATATGATAATTTCGGCAAGTGCGAGTGGAACGTAAGGCCATAGTTGTTGATTTAGAGAAGCGTCATCGTTGCTAGCAGCGTGTTGGGTAGCTAAATACGAAAATAACCCTATGACACCAATCCCAACCTGGAAAAACATCTTCATGTAACTGGTTATACATTCTCTGAGTTCGAAGATTTCCGCTTGAACCGTCTCGTATTCTTTTTGATTTGTCGCTTCCATAGCTTCCTCCGGATATGACTACGCCCCCTGACGGACTATCGCCCCCCGTAATAGGATTACGGTAGCAGCATACGCAACTCCCATTGCGCCGCCATCGGCCAGCGAGCGAAGCCCTCGCCGCGGGCGAGACGGCGGAAAAACGTCACGCAAGCCCTTGAAAACAGGCGATCGCGTCCGAAAGCGGCGCCGCCCTCGGTCGGTTCGGCCGTCGCCAGGCCTCCGCCCTCACGCCGCCTCGCCGCCCGCCAGACTGGCGCGCGCCTGCGCGATCGCCTTGGCCAGCGCGTCGACGCCCTGCGCGCCGGAGACCGCCAGGCGCGAGGCGAAGATGAAGAACGGCACGCCGGTCACGCCGAGCGATTGCGCCTCGGCGATTTCGGCGCGCACCGCCGCGACGTCGCGGCCGTCGGCGAGCCCTTGCGCCGCCGCGTCGCCGTCCATGCCGCCTTCGCGCGCGACTTCGATGAGCAGGGCGCGCTCGCCGATGTCGCGCCCCTCCTCGAAATAGAGGCGGAACAGGCGCTCGACCACCGTGTCTTGCGCGCCCCCGACGAAGGCCCAGCGGATCAGCCGGTGGGCGTCGAGCGTGTTGGGCGCGCGGGAGATCGCGTCGAAGCGGTAGGCGACGCCGACTTCGGCGCCGAGCGCGGTCAGGCGCGCGTGGACCTCGTCGAGCCGCTTGTCGTCGCGGAACTTTTGTCTGAGATAGGCGCGCCGGTCCATGCCGCCCGCGGGGATCGTCGGGTCGAGCTGGAAGGGCCGCCAGCGCACCGCGACCGGACCGCCGTGTTCTTGAGAGAGCGCCAGCGCGAGGCGCCGCTTGCCGAGATAACACCAGGGGCAAACGACGTCGCTGACGACGTCGATGGTCAACGCTCGCTCGCCTTCGCTCATTTCGGCCTCCAAGACGCCACTATGACCGCACGGCCGAGCGGGGCGCAAGCCGCAGGCTCACACCAGGCGAGACAGAACGATCGAGGCGGATTTCTCCATTGGTTGCTTGGCGGAGCAGCGCGCGAGAGGAATTCGAAGTCAAGGATGCGCGGAGCGCACCGCCTCCGGCGGCGGCCCGTCGGGCCGTCCTTGAATTCGAATTCCTCTCGCGCATAATCGCCTCCAAGCAATCAATGGATTCTTGGCGCTGAGGCCAGCGCGGGTCCTTTCGCGTCTGTCCGAGCGTAACCCTGCTGCGTCCGCGTCACGGCGCGGCGCGCCACCACGTCTCGATGGCGACGCCGAACAACGGCGTCGTCTCGGGACGGCCGAGCGCGGCGGAATAGGCGACCCATTGGTCCGGCGCATAGAACAACGGCACGATATAGAAGCCCGACAGCAGCACGCGGTCGAGCGCGCGGACGGCGGCGACGAAATCGTCGTGACCGCGCGCGGCGACGACGGCGGCGATCAAAGCGTCGATCGCCGGCGAGGCCGCGCCGCAGATGTTGTACGAGCCCTCCATCGTCGCCGCCGCCGAACTCCAACGGCCGCGCTGCTCGTTGCCCGGCGAGGGCGAGGCGATCCACGAGCCGATCATCATGTCGAAGTCGAAGCGCGAGCGGCGGCGCTGAAATTGCACCTCGTCGACCAGCCGCACGTTCGCCTGGACGCCGATGCGGGAAAGGCTGCGGGAAAAGGCGAGGGCGAGGCGCTCCTCCTGGCGCGTCTTGACCAGGATCTCGAAAGCGATTCTCTCGCCGCGCGCGTTCGCCAGCGCGCCGCCGTCGAGGGAATAGCCGGCTTGCGCCAGAAGATCGAGGGCGCGACGCGCTTGCCCGCGGTCGCGCCCCGAGCCGTCGGCGACCGGCGGCGCCCACCGCCCCTCCATGACGTCGTCGCGCACCGCGCCGGGGAAGGGCGCCAGCAGCGCGCGCTCTCTCGCCGACGCCGGCCGCCCGGCCGAGGAGAGTTCGCTGTCGTCGAAGAAGCTCAGCGAGCGCTTGTAGACGCCGCCGTAGAGATTGGCGTTGATCCACTCGAAATCGAACATCGTCGCCAGGCCCTCGCGCACGCGCGGGTCGGAAAAAATCGCCCGGCGGGCGTTGAAGGCGAAGCCGGAGACGCCTTTGGGCAGGCCGTAGGGAAGCGTCAGCCTGACGACGCGCCCGTCGCGCGCGGCGGGAAAATCATAACCGGCGAGCCAGCGCGTCGGATCGTCCTCGATGCGGAAATCGTAGAGCCCGGCCTTGAAGGCTTCGAACATCGCCGACGCGTCGCGGTAATAGTCGATGCGGATTTCGTCGAAATTGTAGAGCCCGCGCATGATCGGCAGATCGCGCGCCCAGTAGTTGGGGTCGCGCCGCAGCACGAGGCGCCGACCGGGCTCGACCTCGGCGACGCGATAGGGGCCGGAGGCGACGGGGATCTGCAGCGTCTGATCCTCGAAATGCTCGGCGTCGGTGTGCTGGCGCGAAAGCACCGGCATGATCGCCAGGATCAGCGGCAGTTCGCGATCGTCGGCGCCGGTGAGATCGAAGCGAACCGTCAAATCGTCGGGGGTCTCGACCTTCTTGACCAGCGCGTAGGCGGCGCGTTGCGAGGGGAGCCCTTTCGTTTTCAGCAGGTTGAAGGAAAAGACGACGTCGGCCGCGGCGATCCTCTCGCCGTCGGAAAAATGCGCCGCCGGGTCGAGGTGAAAGGCGACGAAATCGCGCGCATCGTCGGTCTCGATCGAGCGCGCGATCAGGCCATAGAGCGTGAACGGCTCGTCGGCCGAGCGCATCATCAGCGATTGATAGACGTTGCCGACGAGGCCTTGCGCCGTCGACAACGCCTTGACGTTGTACGGATTGAGGCTGTCGAACGCGCCGAGATAGGCCAGCGTCAGGCGTCCGCCCTTGGGCGCGTCGGGATTGGCGTAAGGCAGATGCGCGAAATCCGGTCCGAGCGCCGGCGCGCCGTGCATGGCGATCGCGTGAGTTGGCGGCGGCTCGTCGGCCAGCGCCGCTCCGCGCGGCGAGGCCGCCGCGACGAGGGCGCTCAGAAAAAAGAGTATTGGCGGGACTCTCATCGGCCTATCTTAGAGAAAGGTCTCCGGCGGGTCACGGTCTTGGGCGCTGGGCAGTCTTGGGCGCTTGGGAAGCGATCGGGGGAAGCGTTCGGCGACGCTGCGCTGTGGCCGTCCGGCCTCTCTCGCTGGCCAAGATGGCGCGGAAGCGAAATTCTTGTTGGATTATGCCTGCGAATATGGAAAGAGGTCGCCGGCGACGCAAGCGCGGGACGCGCCCCTTTGTGGCCTTATTGTCGCGACAAGGGTCGTCGTCGGCGCGTTCAGCGTGGCGAGAGTTTCTGATCACCGATCGAAAGGACGATTCATGACTTCCCCGTTCGTGCGCATTGGCGCGTTGACTGTGGCCGCCGGGCTCGCCCTCTCGGCAAGCGGCGCCTTCGCGCAGGCGACGAAGCCCGCCGCTCCGGCGACGCCGGCGCCGGCGGCTCCAGCGACTCCGGCCCCGGCCGCGCCGGCGGCCGCCGCGCCGCCCAGCGGCCCGGTGAAGCTCGATTTGCTTCCCATGCAGGCGCCGTGGACGAAGATTTGCGGCAAGGACCAGGGCTCGGGCAAGGAGGTCTGCTACACCACGCGCGATTTCGGCCAGGCGGCCGACCAGCCGCCGACCCTCGCCATCGCCGTTTATCAGATGGCGAACGAGGATCGGCGCATCGCCCGTTTCCTTCTCCCCGTCGGCCTGTTGCTGAAGCCCGGCTTTCGGCTGGTGATCGACAAGGGCGAACCGATCGACGGCAAGTTCGCGATCTGCTTCCCCAACGGCTGCTTCGCCGAAGCGGAACTCAACGGCACGACCCTCGGCGCGTTGAAGAAGGCGCAGACCGCCAGCGTCATCGTGCGCAACCAGGCCAATATCGAAGTCACCTTCGATTTGCCGATGAAGGATTTCGCCACGGCGTTCGACGGCCCGGCGGTCGATCCGAAGGCGCTGGAGCAGCAGAACCAGGAATTGCAGAAACAGCTCGAGGAGAAGGCGCGCCAGCAGCGCGAGAAACTCGAGCAGCAATCCGGCGGGCCGGCGCCCGCTACGCCCGCTCCCGCTCCCTCGGCGCCGGCGAAATAACGCGCCGCGCCCGGCTTCGCAGCGTCACGCTCGTCCCCGGGTCCGATCCGGGGACGGGGAGGCGGCGCCGGAT
The DNA here is from genome assembly GCA_050015575.1 of Roseiarcus sp. Lineage (GTDB taxonomy): Bacteria > Pseudomonadota > Alphaproteobacteria > Rhizobiales > Beijerinckiaceae > Roseiarcus. Next base: position 17,172 of record JBEKBD010000039.1, read on the forward strand.
GGCGCGCGGCCGCGCTTTGTCCGGCGGGACGAACCGGGTCCGCTCAGCTCGCCATCCACTTGCCGCGCATACGGTAATCGCCGTTTTCGCAGCGCACGAACAATTCCTCGACTTGCGGATGGCGCACCGGTTCGCCGGACTTGTCGGGCAAGAGATTCTGCTCCGACACGTAAGCGACGTACTGGCTGTCGGCGTTTTCGGCATAGAGGTGGTAGAAGGGCTGGTTCTTGATCGGGCGCGCTTCCTCGGGGATCGAGCGCCACCATTCCTCGGTGTTCGCGAACTCCGGGTCGACGTTATAAATGACGCCGCGGAACGGGTGAAAGCGGTGCCTGACGACTTGACCGATGCCGAACTTTGCGACGCGGGCTTGCATGGAACTGGGGACTTTACTGGCGCGGGCTTGGTTACGACGCGCGCCCGTCGCTGTCAATTTCCTGTCCGGCTTCCTAGACGACGGCGCGCCGCGCCGGTTTATCCGCCGCCGGGGAGCGCGGCGACGGACGGCGCCGACCAGGGTCCGGCGACCACGATCGTCAGCCGCGCGGCGTCGGCCGAAGGCGCGCCCTCGGCGTCGGCCTGGGTCGCCGCCATCCGTGCGTCCAATTCGCGCGCGGCGATGGCGATCGAGCCTTCGATGGCGAGCGCGGACCCCGGCCCCTCGACCCGAGCCTCGCGGATTTGAGCGGTTCCGTTGGCGACGACGAATTGCGCGCGCGCGCGGGTGAACGTCGTCTGCCCGGCGGCCATGTCGCGGGCGACATCGATCGGCCGCCGCTGGCCTCGGCGCATCGCTTCCTCGATGTTCACGCCGTCGATGACGCCGGACTGCAGGTCGAGCGAAGCGACGCCGGCGAGCGAAGCGACGGAATCGGCCGGCGCCAAGCCGGTCGACCGCAGCGAAAAGTCGAAGCCGCCGCGTCCGCGGTAGCCGCTCCAGCCGAAGTCGGCGAGAGCGGCGCCGATGTCGGCGTCGGCGAGCGAGCCGGCCAATCGCGTCTCCAGCCCGTCCGTGTCGCGCGAGAGCGTAATCTCGCCCTTCAAGACGCCTTGATAGGCGGCGGCTTGGAGAAGCTTGGCGGAGAACTCGCCGTCCTTGCAGATGAGCGAGCCGGCCGCGTCGTCGATGCGGTGGCCGCGCCAATCGGCGTGCGCGGCGGAAATCCGCAAGTCGAGGTCGAGGCCGCGCGGCGGCGCAAAGCCGAACCGTTCGGCGCTCCAGTCGCCTTGAGCGTTCACGAACGTCGGCGGCGCGCCGATCAACGGCTCGATTTTCAGCGAGTCGGCGGCGAGCGTGCCGGAAATCGTCGTCCGCGCGCTTTCGCGCGAAAGGGTCAGCGCGCCCTCGAACCGCTGCCCGGCGAACTCAATCCACGCGTCGCTCAGGGCGAGCGAAGCGCCGTTGGTCTGCGCCTTGCCCGCGAAAGAAAGCGTGTCGCCGACGAGCAGCGGCGCAGGACCGGCGTCGAATAGGCGCTCCAGCGCGGCGAGCGAGCGGATTTGGCCGGAGAGATCGCCGGCGAACCCTGAGACGGCGTCGCCGCCCCATGTCCCGTTCAGGGCGAAGGCGAGGGGGCGCGAGGCGATCGAGAGCCTCACGCCGGTCGAGCGTTTTCTCAAGCCTTCCCGCGGGTTGTCGATCCCGCCTTCGATCTGCACGCTCTCGTCGCGCCAGGCGCCCGCGAGCGCGAAATTCATCGGCGCGTCGACGTTCGGCCAATCGAACGTTCCCTCGAAGTTCTCGATCAGAACGTCGAATCGATGGGCGGCGCTCACGACATGCAACGCGCTCCCTTGAAGGCGCACGCGCGGCCAGGGCAGGGAAAGCTCGTCGTTCCCGGCGCCGGACGAAAAGCGCGCTGCGGCGGCGGCGAGCGGCGCCGCGTCGAGATCGATCGACGCGGCCGCGCCGCGCAAGGTTGCGCCGATGGGAACGAAGCGGCCGCCGAGCAGTCCTTGGAGCGACAGCGAGAACAGCGCGCTCGACGCGGTGAGCGCACTTTTGTCGTCGGCGTCGACCAACTCCACGCCGCGGACGCGAAGCGTCGGCCAGGGCAGCAACGCCAGCGTCGCGCGCGCCGGGCCGCGCCAATGCAGCCCGAAGCGCGGCGAGATCGCGGAATTGATTTCGGCGCCGGCCTTGGCCGATTCGACCGGCCAACGATAGGCGCCGCAGGCCAAAACGGCCAGGGCGCAAAGCAAGCCGACCGCCCATTTCGAGCCAAGGCGCATTCTTTCCGCTCCGACCGTGGCGACGAGGGCGCCTTCGCCCCCTGCGTCGCGGACTAGCTATAGCGCTTTTTGGCGCAGCGCGTCGGACGAGCCTCGCCGCCGCGCGCTTGTCGAATAGTCCGCGAATTTCGACATGCGCCGATCGGTTAATTCGTCGCCGAGGCCAACGGCGCGGCGAAGCGGATCTCGTTGACGCTGCGCGACTTGTCGTTAGGCCGCGTCGCCGCCGCGGCGATCCGGATACGTTCGGCGCCGTAAACGGCGCGCGCGCTGGCGCGCTCGATCGCCGTCAACGCCGCGCGCCGATCGCCGGGCATCGCGGCGGCGGCCAGAGCGACGAAGTCGTCGCGCCTGTCGGGCGAATGGCGGGCGCCGGCGAACACGAGGAATCCGTCCGGGGTCATCACGGCGTCGCCCTTGCGCAGCGTCGGATCCTGCCAATACGGCGGATTTTGCTCGGCGGCGCGCCGACAAGCGCACATTTTGTCCAGCGCGGTTCGATAGCGCAAGGAGACCGGCAAAGCCGTGTAGCGCTGGCCGCTCGCCGAGACCGCGTCCTCGATTCTGTCCGACCCGGCCGGGAGGAAATAGAGGGCGGCGGGCGCGTCGGGGCATAGGGCGGCGCAGCTCGCTTTCTCGCTCGCGATCGGGCTCAGCCCCGAGAACGAATTGACGGGGAAAAAGAAGCCGTCGCAGAGCCGCACGCACACCGGACGGCGCGACGCGAGGCCGCGCGCAGCGGCCGGCGCGCGTTTGACGGGTTGGGCCGCATCGGCCGGGATTTCCACCGGCGGCGGAGCGAAGGCCGCGGAAAGAACGGCGAAAAACCCACCCCCTCCGGGCGACGCGCCGGCGAAATCGGATTGCAGCGCGACGCCGCCCGCCGCGAAGAGGGCTGCGCCGGTCATGAAGGCGGCGAGCGTTCGCCGCCGACGCCGGCTTCCCGCCGCTAAGAGCGAAACGCCGCGGACGTCGAGGGACTTCGGCGATCCCGCCATCGAACGGCCAGCCATGAGACGCTCCCTAACACGCGACAACGACAGGAATAAAACGCACGACAACGACATCAATAACGGCCGACATCCGTATGTCCCGACAAAATACTAGCGTCATTCGAGAGTATCGCGCAATCGAAAAAACGTTGCGGGCGGCCTCGGCCGGCGCGCCGCCGGTCGGGCGGCGCACGCCGTTGTGAACCCCGAGTCAGTTCGGCCAGCCGGCGCCGCGCGCATTGACGTAAACCGCGTAGAGCGACGTCGTCGCGCAGATATAGAGCCGATTGCGTTTCGGGCCGCCGAAGCAGACATTGGCGACGACTTCCGGGACTTTGATCTTGCCGATCAAAGCCCCGTCGGGGGCGTAGACGTGGACGCCGTCCGCCGCCGAAGTCCAGATGTTTCCCTTCGCGTCGAGCCGGAAGCCGTCGAACAGCCCAATCGTGCAGGTCGCGAACACCTTCGCCGGGCCGAGCGAGCGGCCGTCGGCGGCGACTTCGGCGACGCGGATATGGCGCGGACCGTTCTTCACGTGGGTGGCGCCGGTGTCGGCGATGAAGAGCCGCTTCTCGTCGGGCGAGAAGGCGAGGCCGTTCGGCTTGACGAAGTCGGTCGCGACGGCGGCGACTTCGCCGCTCGCCGGATCGAGACGATAAACGTTGCTGGCGCCGATCTCCTCGGCCGCCGCGTCGCCTTCGTAGTCGGAATCGATGCCGTAGGTCGGATCGCTAAACCAGATCGAACCGTCCGATTTCACCACGACGTCGTTGGGCGAGTTGAAGCGCTTACCCTCGAAGCGATCGGCCAAAACGCGGCGCGAGCCGTCGTGCTCGATGCGCGAGACGCAGCGGCCGCGCTGCTCGCAGCAGACGAGCCGGCCTTGACGGTCGACGCTGTGGCCGTTGTGGTTGTTGGCGGGCGACAGAAACACCGAGGTCGCGCCGTTCGTCTCGTCGTAGCGCAGGACACGATCGTTGGAGACGTCCGACCAGACGAGGTGCTTGCCGGCGGGCAGATAGGCCGGGCCCTCCGCCCAGCGGCAGCCGGCATAGAGCTTCTCCAAATGGACGTTGCCGATCGCGAGCTTTTCGAAACGCTCGTCGAGAATTTCGAACTCCGGCGTATACATGCGTCCCCCCGCCGTGGTCGCGCGCCGAAGCGGCGCCCCTCTGCGCCGCGGCGTCGCCTAGCTACGCTATTGCGCCGACGCAGGCAACGGTTCCGGCTCGGCCGCCGCCGCGTCGCGCGGCGAAGCATGGGTTTGCCGCGCCCGCTGCGATGGGCTCGACCGCAACGCGACGACGCGCTTCGCCGGAGCGATCAGGCTTGGCCGCGCAGGCGCTGGTAGGCGGACAGCACCGCGTCGGCCCCATGGGCGCGCTCGAGCCGACGCACGATGAAATGGCCGCGCGCGAGGGTCTGGAAATGCTCGGCGAAGGCGACGTTGACCGCAGCGCCGCCGATCGCGCCGAGAACGGGAACCGCTTGGGCCGCGAGTTTCTCGCCGACGACGACGCCGAACCGCGCAGCGACTTGCGAGATGAGCCGGACGAGAACCGGCGCCGACCCGTCGATTACGCCGCGCTGCGCCAGGAACCGCGCGCTCTCGCTGACCGACTTGGCGAGCGCGCCGCGCACGGCGAAATAGCC
>JBEKBD010000040.1:0-21930 GCA_050015575.1 Roseiarcus sp.
GGTTCTTCCCCCAGGCGCCGATGTGAAAAAGGCAGTTGGGCCATAAAGGGGCAAAGGATGCGGATCGAGCGGCGCTACACCAAAGAGGGACAATCGGCCTACGCGGACATCGCTTTCCGCCTGACGACAAGCGAAATCCGTAACCCGGACGGCTCCGTCGTCTTTCAGGCGAACGGCGTCGAAGTGCCGGAGCAGTGGTCGCAGGTCGCCTCCGATGTGCTGGCGCAAAAGTATTTCCGCAAGGCCGGCGTGCCGGCATGCCTGAAGAAGGTCGAGGAGGAGACCGTTCCCTCCTGGCTGTGGCGCAGCGTGCCCGACGAGGCAGCACTTGCCGCACTCCCGGAAAAGGACCGTTTCCTCGGTGAGACCTCGTGCCGGCAGGTGTTCGACCGGCTCGCCGGCACCTGGACCTACTGGGGCTGGAAGGGCGGCTATTTTTCATCCGAAGCCGACGCGCAGGCCTTCTTCGACGAGCACCGCTACATGCTGGCGATGCAGATGGTGGCGCCGAACTCGCCGCAATGGTTCAACACCGGACTCCACTGGGCTTACGGCATCGACGGCCCGAGCCAGGGCCATTTCTACGTCGACTTCAAAACCGGAAAGCTCGTGCAGTCCGCGACGGCTTACGAGCATCCGCAGCCGCACGCCTGCTTCATCCAGTCGATCTCCGACGATCTCGTCAACGAGGGCGGGATCATGGATCTGTGGGTGCGCGAAGCGCGCCTGTTCAAATACGGCTCCGGCACCGGCACGAACTTCTCGCGGCTGCGCGGCGCCGGCGAGAAGCTGTCCGGCGGCGGCAAGTCGTCGGGCCTGATGAGCTTCCTCAAGATCGGCGACCGCGCCGCCGGCGCCATCAAGTCCGGCGGCACCACCCGCCGCGCCGCCAAGATGGTGGTGGTCGACGCCGACCATCCCGACATCGAGACCTATATCGACTGGAAGGTGAAGGAGGAGCAGAAGGTCGCCGCGCTGGTGGCCGGCTCCAAGATCGTCAAGCGCCATCTCAAGGCGATCCTCAAGGCCTGCGTCAATTGCCAGGGCCAGGGCGACGATTGCTTCGCGGTGGAGAAGAACCCGGCGCTCAAGCGCGAAGTGAAGCTGGCGCGGCGCGACGACGTGCCCGACGGCATGATCAAGCGCGTCATCCAGTTCGCGCGCCAGGGCTATCGCGACCTCGAGTTCGACACCTACGACACCGACTGGCAATCCGAGGCCTATCTCACCGTCGCCGGGCAGAACTCCAACAATTCCGTGCGCGTCCCCGACGCCTTTCTGCACGCGGTCGAGGCCGACGGCGAGTGGAATCTGACCCGCCGGCTCGACGGCAAGGTCCACAAGACGGTGAAGGCGAGGGAGCTGTGGGAGAAGATCGGCTACGCCGCCTGGGCTTCGGCCGACCCCGGCCTGCAGTACCACACCACCATCAACGACTGGCACACCTGCCCGGAATCGGGGCCGATCCGCGCCTCCAATCCGTGCTCGGAATACATGTTCCTCGACGACACCGCCTGCAATCTGGCGTCGCTGAACCTCGCGCCGTTTTATGACTCGGCGAAGCGGCGTTTCGACGTCGCCTCCTACCAGCACGCCGTCCGGCTGTGGACGCTGACGCTGGAGATCTCGGTGGCGATGGCGCAGTTCCCGTCGAAGGAAATCGCGCGCCTGTCCTACGACTACCGCACGCTGGGCTTGGGCTACGCCAACATCGGCGGCCTGTTGATGTCGTGCGGCATCGCCTACGACAGCGACGAGGCGCGCGCGATCGGCGGCGCGCTCTCCGCGATCCTGACCGGGCGCGCCTACGCGACTTCGGCGGAGATCGCCGCCAAGCTCGGCGCCTTCCCCGGCCACAAGGCCAACGCCAAGGCGATGTTGCGCGTCGTCCGCAACCACAAGCGCGCCGCCGACGGCCTCGCCGACGGCTACGAACGGCTGTCGATCGCGCCGACCCCGCTCGACCACGATTCGCTGGAGAAGGCGGGCGCCGCCTGGAGCGATCTTTCCGCCGCGGCGCGCGGCGCCTGGCGCGACGCCCTGGCGCTGGGGGGCGAGCACGGCTATCGCAACGCCCAGGTCTCGGTCGTCGCGCCGACCGGCACCATCGGCCTGGTGATGGATTGCGACACCACCGGCATCGAGCCCGACTTCGCGCTGGTCAAGTTCAAGAAGCTCGCCGGCGGCGGCTACTTCAAGATCATCAACCGCGCCGTGCCCGAGGCGTTGCGCGCGCTCGGCTACGGCGAGGCGCACATCGCCGAGATCGTCGCCTACGCCGTCGGCCACGCTTCGCTCGGCCAGGCGCCGGGCGTCAACGCCGCGTCGTTGCGCGCCAAGGGCTTCACCGACGCGGCGCTCGCCAAGGCGGAGAGCGCGCTGGCGGCGGCGTTCGACATCCGCTTCGTCTTCAACAAGTGGACGCTCGGCGCCGATTTCCTCACCAGCGCGCTGAAAATTCCCGCGGAGAAGCTGGACGAGCCGGGCTTCGACCTGCTCGCCCATCTCGGCTTCTCCCGCCAAGAGATCGAGGCCGCCAACGTCCACATCTGCGGCGCGATGACGCTGGAGGGCGCGCCGCATCTGAAGGCGGAGCATTATCCCGTGTTCGACTGCGCCAGCCCGTGCGGGCGCACCGGCCAGCGCTGTCTCTCGGTGGAGAGCCACATCCGCATGATGGCGGCGGCGCAGCCGTTCATTTCCGGCGCCATCTCCAAGACCATCAACATGCCCAACGAGGCGACCGTCGAGGACTGCAAGGACGCCTACATGCTGTCGTGGCGGCTCGGCCTGAAGGCCAACGCGCTCTATCGCGACGGTTCGAAACTGTCGCAGCCGCTCAACGCGCAGCTGATCGAGGAAGACGACGACGACGACGAGGCGGTCGAGACGCTGATCGCGCAAAACGCGCCGGCGCGCGCCGCGGCCGTGGCCGAGCGCCTGGTCGAGCGCGTGATCGAGCGGTTGCGCGAGCGCGAACGGCTGCCCGACCGGCGCAAGGGCTACATCCAGAAGGCGACCGTCGGCGGCCACAAGGTCTATCTGCACACCGGCGAATACGAGGACGGCCGCTTAGGGGAAATCTTCATCGACATGCACAAGGAGGGCGCCGCCTTCCGCTCGTTGATGAACAATTTCGCCATCGCGATTTCGCTCGGCCTGCAATACGGCGTGCCGCTGGAGGAATACGTCGAAGCCTTCACCTTCACCCGCTTCGAGCCCGCCGGCCTGGTGCAGGGCAACGACGCGATCAAGAACGCGACGTCGATTCTCGACTACGTCTTCCGCGAACTGGCGATTTCGTACCTCGGCCGCAACGACCTCGCCCACATCGCGCCCGGCGAGATCGGCAATACGGTGCTCGGCGGCGGCGTCGCCCAGGACAAGGCGCCGGGCGGCGGCGGACCAGCGACGAGCTCGGTGGTGTCGAAGGGCCTGGTGCGCTCCAAGACCGACAAGCTGATGCTGGTGCGCGGCGTCGGCGGCGGCGGGGAAGCGCGCGTCGTGCAGAGCGTCAGCGGCTCGGGCGCGCAAGGCTACGCCTCCGCCGGGGCGACCGCGCTGAAAGGCGAACCCGCGCTCTCGCCCGCGCTGGTCGCCGGCCTCGCCGCCTCGCCCGCCGCCGACCGGCGCGTCGAAGCGCGCATCAAAGGCTACGTCGGCGAAGCCTGCCCCGAATGCGGCAACTTCACCATGGTGAGGAACGGGACGTGCTTGAAGTGCGAGACTTGCGGGGGGACGACGGGGTGTTCGTGAGCTGAGGGGGGAGGGCGGCGCGCACGTGAGCGACCTTCTCGAGGACATGCGAGCGAACCCCGTCTCCGGGTGGAGGATCGCGGACGTCGAGAAAGTCTGCCGCACGTTCGGCGTGCGTTGTGCGCCGCCTTCGGGCGGCGGGTCGCACTACAAGATTTCACACGCGTCCCAGCGCGAAATCCTGACCGTGCCCTTTCGCCGGCCGATCAAGGCCATATATATCCGCAAGCTCGTGCGTTTCATCGACGCGGTGAGAGACGCGAATGAGAAAACCTGACTACGCGGTATTGATTGAGCCGCTGCCGGAAGAAGAGGGCGGCGGCTTCCTGGCGACCGTCCCCGACCTTCCCGGCTGCATGTCCGACGGCGAAACCCGCGAGGAGGCGGCGCGAAATATCGAGGACGCCATCGCCTGCTGGATCGAAGAGGCGCACGCGACGGGCCGCGCTGTTCCCGTTCCCCGGGGCGTGTTGCGGGTTGCGGGATGAGGAGGGCCGCTTGGCGGCTGCAAGACCGAGCGAGGCAAAGACGGCGGGTGGCGTGACCCATTCCGGCGCCTGCGCCCCGCGCCGTCACTCCCCGATGATCTTGACCAGCGCGCGCTTGCGGCGGCGGCCGTCGAACTCGCCGTAGAAGATCTGCTCCCACGGGCCGAAGTCGAGCTTGCCGGCGGTGACGGCGACCACGACTTCGCGGCCCATGACCTGCCGCTTCAGGTGGGCGTCGGCGTTGTCCTCGCCGGTCTCATTGTGGCGGTATCCCGAGACCGGCTCGTGCGGCGCGAGCCGCTCCAGCCAGGCGTCGTAATCGGCGTGCAGCCCGCTCTCGTCGTCGTTGATGAAGACGGAGGCGGTGATGTGCATGGCGTTGATCAGCGCCAGGCCCTCGCTGACGCCGCTCTCCTTCAGCGCGGCCTCGACCTCAGGCGTGATGTTGACAAACGCGCGGCGCGTCGGCGTCTCGAACCATAGCTCCTTGCGATAGGATTTCATCGGCTTTCCCTTCGACGCTTGGCCAGCGCGGCGCGGACAACGTCGCGGTCGACGACCGCGCGCTGCAAGAAACGGCGCCGCCCCGCCGCTTCTTTCACTCCGGCGTGCACACGTCGGCGGACATGCCGAGGAACGAGCTCGGGCGGCACATCAGGCCTTTTCGGCGGTTGTAATAGCCGGGCTCGGTCTTCACGTAGCGCCAGCCGCGCGCCAGCATGCAGCTCTTGAATGCCGGCGGCGTCGGTTGGCCGCTGCGGGTTCGGCCGACTTTCACCCAGCAGTCGAAGGTGTCGGCTTGCAGGTCGGCGTCGCCGCGCGAGCGCCCGGTGACGTCGTGGAACGTGTCGACGTCGGCCAGCGCGGCGCCGGCCGCCGCGAGGGCGAAGAGCAGCGCGGCGAGAAGCGCGGGTTTCGAAAGCGCCATGGCGCGGCTCCTGTTTCCATCGGCGGGCGGCTTCGCGCCGCTCGATCCGCGCTTACGGTCCGCCGCCGGGCGCGAGCGTCGGCTTCACGGCTTCGCCGAGGCGCCCAATCCGGAAGCCATCTTCTCCAAGCGCTGGCTCAGTTCGCCGAGCGCCTGCGCCGCCGCGACGGCCTGGAATTCGGCGTCGCGGCGCGCCGCGCGTTCGCGCTCGCCCAAGCCTTCGGCCTCGGCTTCGAGGGTCGCGATCTTCGCCCGCGCCTCGAGGCATTCGTCGGCGATGGCGAGGGCGGCCATCACCATCAGCCGCTGATCGCCGATTTCGCCGAACGCCTCGTGCATCCCTTCGAACCGGGCGTCGACTTCGCGCGCCAGCGATTCCAGGCGCGCCTCTTCGCCCTCGTTGCAGGCGAGGCGATAGGAATGTCCGCCGATCGACACCGTCACCTGCGCCATCGCCCTACGTCCCGTTCCCGCCCTTCGCGCCGTCGGCGCCGGGGCTCAATCGAGGCCGACCCGGTTCGCGTTCTCGATCAGTCGGTCGAGCGCGGCGCTCGCCTGCGCCAGCCGCTTGGCCGCCTCGGCGTTGGCCGCCTCGAGCGCGCGGGCGCGATCGAGCGCGCCGTCGAGCTCCACCGCGAGCCGGGCGCGGTCGTCCTGCATCAGCGCCAGCTCCTCGTCGGCGTCGCCCCGGCTGGCGTCGCGCCGCGCGCGCCGCTCCAGCGCCGCCTCCAGCAGGTCGATCGCCGCGCGCATGCGCCGCAGCGACGGCTCGAAGGGTCCGAGGGCCATTTCGCTCCACCCTTTATAGCCCAATGTTTACGCGATGCTTGAAGCGGCCGTCAACGCGCCGACGCCCTCGATTGACAGGAGAATGGGCGCGCGCCTATCACCCCCGCCATCGAGCCAAGCCGCTGCGCCGCCGCGGCGAAGCGGCGTCGACGCGGCGAAGGAGAATGCGCATGACGAGCCCGGTGCCCCACGACTCGATGGCCAACGCGATTCGTTTTCTGTCGGTCGACGCGGTCGAGAAGGCGACCTGCGGCCATCCCGGCCTTCCCATGGGCGCCGCCGACGTCGCGACCGTGCTGTTCCGCGACGTGCTGAAGTTCGACGCCGCCGATCCCCATTGGCCCGATCGCGATCGCTTCGTGCTGTCGGCCGGGCACGGTTCGATGCTGCTTTATTCGCTGCTCTATTTGACCGGCGTCGGCGGCGCGCAGGGCGTCGGGATCGCCGATATCCAGGCGTTCCGCCAGCTCGGCTCGAAGACGCCGGGGCATCCCGAATACGGCCACACGCTCGGCGTCGAAACGACCACCGGGCCGCTGGGGCAGGGGCTGGCGACGGCGGTCGGCATGGCGCTGGCGGAGCGCATGCTCGCCGCCGAGTTCGGCGAAATCGTCGACCACCACACCTATGTCCTGGCCTCCGACGGCGACCTCATGGAGGGCGTCAGCCAAGAGGCGATCGCCCTCGCCGGCCATCTCAAGCTCGCCAAGCTGATCGTGCTCTACGACGACAACGCCATCACCATCGACGGCAAGACTTCGCTGACCGACTCGGTCGATCAGCTCGCCCGCTTCCGCTCCGCGGGGTGGCGCGCGCTACGCATCGACGGTCACGACCCGAAGGCGATCTTGCGCGCGTTGCGCGCCGCCAAGCGGGCGGACAAGCCGACGCTGATCGCCTGCAAGACGACGATCGGCTTCGGCTTGCCGACGCGCGCGGGCACCGCCAAGGCGCACGGCGAAGCGGCCGGCGCGGCCGAGATCGCCGGGGCGCGTGCGGCGCTGAACTGGCCCTATCCGCCTTTCGTCGTTCCCGACGACATTCTGGCGGCGTGGCGCGCGGTCGGCGCGCGCGGCCGGCGGCGGCGGGGGAAATGGCGGCGCGCGGTCAAGGCCCTCGCCCCCGAGCGGCGCGCCGAATTCGAGCGCCGGCTGCGCGGCGATTTGCCCAAGGCGCTCGACGCGGCGGTCGAGGCCTACAAGCGCCAGCTCGCCGCCGCGGCGCCGGAAATCGCCACCCGCAAGGCGGGCGAAGCGGCCCTCAAGGTGATCGCGCCGGCGGCGCCGGAGTTGATCACCGGTTCGGCGGACCTGACCGGCTCCAACAACACCAAGGTCGAGGCGACGCGCGACGTCACGCCGCTCGACATGACCGGGCGCTACCTGCACTGGGGCATTCGCGAACACGGCATGGCGGCGGCCTGCAACGGCTTGGCGCTGCACGGCGGCTTCATTCCCTCGGGCTCGAGCTTTTTGGCGTTCACCGACTATTGCCGTCCCTCGCTGCGTCTGGCGGCGCTGATGGGGCTGCGCATTCCCCACGTGTTCACCCACGACTCGATCGGCCTGGGCGAAGACGGGCCGACCCATCAGCCGGTCGAGCACCTGGCCGCGTTGCGCGCGATCCCCAACCTGTTGGTGTTCCGCCCGGCCGACTCGGTGGAGACGGTCGAGTGCTGGCAGGCCGCGCTCGCCGCGCGCCGCAGCCCCTCGATCCTGGTGCTGACGCGGCAGAATCTGCCGGCGGTGCGGCGCAGCCATGTCCCGGAGAATCTGTGCGCGCTCGGCGCCTATGAAATTTCTCCGGCCAAGGGCAAAGCGGCGGTCTCGATCTTCGCCTCGGGCTCGGAGGTCTCGCTCGCGCTCGCCGCGCAGGCGCTTCTCGCCGAAAGGGGCGTGGCGGCGCGGGTCGTTTCCGTTCCCTGCATGGAGCGTTTCGCCGAGCAGAGCGAAAGCTATCGCCGCCAGATCCTCGGCGACGCGCCGGTCAGGGTCGGCGTCGAGGCGGCGGTCCGCCAGGGCTGGGACGCGCTGATCGGCGACGGCCCGTTCATCGGCATGACCGGATTCGGCGCCAGCGCGCCGTATAAGCAGCTCTATCAGCACTTTGGAATCACCCCGGCGCGGGTCGCCGAGGCCGCCTTGGCGCGGCTGGGTGGGTGAAGCGCCGATGCGACGAATTGCCGCGACCTGCGGTCAGATCAATTTGTCGCGGCCGGCGAATTGATATAGCGGCTTTATTAACCGTTTCGCCCGAACGGCGAGGTTGGATTGCGGGTCGGCGGCGCGTTCGGACGGCGCGCACTGGACTTTAGGCTTAGGATCGACGAAAAGGCCCGCAACCGCAGGCGCCCCGCCGGACGGCGAGGGTCTGCGTTCGAGATCAATTTGGAGGTAATCGACGATGGCGATAAAGGTTGCGATCAACGGCTTCGGGCGCATTGGGCGCAATACCCTGCGGGCGATCGTCGAATCCGGACGCAAGGACATTCAGGTCGTCACGGTCAACGATCTCGGCCCGGTCGAGACCAACGCCCACCTGTTGCGCTTCGACAGCGTTCACGGCCGCTTCCCGCAGGAAGTCACGGTGTCCGGCGACATGATCAACGTCGGCGGCGCGTCGATCAAGGTGACGGCGATCAAAGATCCCGCGCAGCTCCCCCACAAGGCGCTCGGCGTCGACATCGTGCTCGAATGCACGGGCATCTTCAACGCGCGCGACAAGGCCGCCGTGCATCTGGCCGCCGGCGCCAAGCGCGTCCTCGTCTCCGCGCCGTCGGACGGCGCCGACCTGACGGTCGTCTACGGCGTCAATCACGACAAGCTGACCAAGAACCATATCGTCGTCTCCAACGCTTCGTGCACGACCAACTGCCTGGCCCCGGTCGCCAAGGTCCTCAACGACGCGATCGGCATCGACCACGGCTTCATGACGACGATCCACGCCTACACCGGCGACCAGCCGACCCTCGACACGCTGCACAAGGACCTCTACCGCGCGCGCGCGGCGGCGCTGTCGATGATCCCGACGACGACCGGCGCCGCCAAGGCGGTCGGCCTGGTGCTGCCGGAGCTCAAGGGCAAGCTCGACGGTTCGGCGATCCGCGTGCCGACGCCGAACGTCTCGGTGGTCGACCTCAAGTTCGTCGCCAAGCGCGCGACCACCAAGGAAGAGATCAACGAGGCGATCAAGGCCGCCGCGAACGGCCCGCTGAAGGGCATCCTCGGCTTCACCGACAAGCCCAACGTCTCGATCGACTTCAACCACGACGCCCGCTCCTCGATCTTCCATCTCGACCAGACCAAGGTCATCGACGGCACGTTCGTGCGCGTGCTTTCCTGGTACGACAACGAATGGGGCTTCTCCAACCGCATGGGCGACACCGCCGTGGCGATGGGCAAGCTGCTGTGATCAACCCGGTGGGTCGGCGCCGAGACGCCGACCCGCCCAGGCCAAAATCTCATGATGGCGCGCCGCGGCGCGCGACAGGGAGCTTATGTCGATGAGCGCCTACCGAACCCTCGACTCCGCCAGCCTCAAGGGCAAGCGCGTGCTGTTGCGCGTCGACCTCAACGTTCCCATGGAGAACGGCAAGGTCGCCGACGCGACCCGCATCGACCGCGTGCTGCCGACCATCCGCGAGATCGCCGACAAGGGCGGCAAGGTCATCATGATGGCGCACTTGGGCCGCCCCAAGGGCGCGCCCAACGAAGCCTTTACGTTGCGCCCGGTCGCCGCCGCCCTGGCCGAGCGCCTCGGCAGGCCGGTCGCCTTCGCCGCCGACTGCGTCGGCGAGCCCGCGGCGAAGGCGGTCGCGGCGATGAAGAACGGCGACGCGCTGCTGCTGGAGAACACCCGCTTCCACAAGGAGGAGGAGAAGAACGATCCCGCCTTCGTCGAAAAACTCGCGGCGCTCGGCGACGTCTACGTCAACGACGCGTTCTCGGCCGCCCATCGCGCCCACGCCTCGACCGAAGGCCTCGCGCACAAGATGCCGGCCTATGCCGGCCGGGCGATGCAGAAGGAGCTCGACGCGCTGACGCTGGCGCTCGGCTCGCCGGTCCGCCCGGTGGCGGCGATCGTCGGCGGCGCCAAGGTCTCGGGCAAGCTGGAGCTGCTCAGCAATCTCGTCAAGAAGGTCGACATTTTGATCATCGGCGGCGGCATGGCCAACACCTTCTTGTTCGCCGAAGGCAAGGCGGTCGGCAAGTCGCTGTGCGAGAAGGACCTCGCCGACACCGCGCGCGCCATCATCGCGGCGGGCCGCGCCGCCAAGTGCCAAATTCTGCTCCCGGTCGACGCGACCGTCGCCAAGGAGCTAAAACCCCACGCGCCTTCGCGCTTCGCCGACGTCGATCACGTCGGCGCGGAGGAAATGATCCTCGACATCGGCCCGAAATCGATCGAAGCGGTCGAAGAGGCGCTCGGGCGGGTGAAGACGCTGGTGTGGAACGGGCCTTTCGGCGCCTTCGAGACGCCGCCCTTCGACGCGGCGACGATGCAGATCGCCAAGACGGCGGCGTTCCTGACCGTCGACGCCAAGCTCAAGTCGGTGGCGGGGGGCGGCGACACCGTCGCCGCGCTCAACGCCGCCGGCGTCGCCGAGGAATTCACCTACGTCTCGACGGCGGGCGGCGCATTCCTCGAATGGATGGAAGGCAAGGCGCTGCCGGGGGTCGAAGCGCTGCGCGCAAAATAATCTCGAGGAGAACAACATGGCTCGCATTACGCTTCGTCAATTGCTCGATCACGCCGCCGAACACGGCTACGGCGTGCCGGCGTTCAACATCAACAACATGGAACAGGCGCTGGCGATCGGCGAAGCGGCGAGCGCGCTCGACGCGCCGGTCATCATCCAGGCCTCGCGCGGCGCGCGCTCCTACGCCAACGACATCATGCTGCGCCACATGATGGACGCGCTGACCGAGATGTATCCGCAGATTCCGATCTGCGTGCACCTCGACCACGGCAATGGCCCGGCGACCTGCGTCAGCGCGATCCAGGCGAACTTCACCTCGGTGATGATGGACGGCTCGCTGAAAGCGGACGGCAAGACGCCCGCCGACTGGGCCTACAACGTCGGCGTCACCAAGATGGTGTCGGACATCGCGCACCTCGCCGGCGTTTCGGTCGAGGGCGAACTCGGCGTGCTCGGCTCGCTGGAGACGGGGAAGGGCGAAAAGGAAGACGGCCACGGCGCCGAGGGCAAGCTCAGCCACGACCAGTTGCTGACCAACCCCGACGAAGCGGTGAAATTCGTGCGCGAGACCAAGGTCGACGCGCTCGCCATCGCCATGGGCACCTCGCACGGCGCCTACAAGTTTTCGCGCAAGCCGACCGGCGACATTCTGGCGATGAGCGTGATCGAGAACATCCACAAGAAGCTGCCCAACACCCACCTGGTCATGCACGGCTCGTCGTCGGTGCCGCAGGACCTGCAGGACATCATCAACAAGTTCGGCGGCAAGATGCCGCAGACCTACGGCGTGCCGATCGCCGAGATCCAACGCGGCATCAAGAACGGCGTGCGCAAGATCAACATCGACACCGACAACCGCATGGCGATCACCGGCCAGATTCGCCGCGTGCTGCAGGAGAACCCCGCGGAATTCGATCCGCGCAAGTACCTGAAGCCGGCGATCGAGGCGATGGTGAAGGTCTGCAAGGCGCGCTTCGAGGAATTCGGCACGGTGGGCAACGCCTCGAAGATCAAGCGCATCATCACCACCGCGGAAATGGCCAAGCGCTACGCGGCCGGCGAACTCGATCCGAAGTTCGGCTGAGACGCGGCGACGCGCATCCCTTTTTCCCGCCGCGGGAAGAAGGCCAGGGAAGGGGCCAGGCGATCAGCCGCCGCGGCCCCTTTCGTTTGGGCGACGCGAGGGGAGGCGCGGCCGCTTCGAGCGCGTCGCGCTGAGACGGCGCCGATGACGCTCTTGTCTGCGTCGTTTCCGCGTTCGCGGCGACGACCTCGCCGGCGAGCCTGCTCAATCGCATCACGCTCCAGGCCGCGGGTCGATCCCTTTGACCGATCGCGGTCTTCATTCTATGATAAGAAACTGACTGGTCAGTTTTCTTGGGGAATGGCGGGATGCCCAGGGTCTCGCGGCAATACGAGCAGGCGCAGCGGCAGCGCATCGTCATCGGGGCGACGCGGGCGTTCACGAGGGACGGCTACGCGGCCGCCACGATCGATCAGATCGCCCACGAGCTCGGCTTGAGCAAAGGTTCGATCTACACCTACTTCGCCAGCAAAGAGGAGCTCTTCGTCGCCTCGCTGCAATCGATCTACGACAGCCGGTTCGCGGCGCTGGCGACCGCTTTCGCGGCGGACGACCCGGTCGAGGAGAAGTTCGGAAAGATCCTCGAGAAACTGGCGGATATCGTCAGTCCGCGCGACGACGCGTTCGCCCGTCTGTCGCTCGCGGGGTTCCTCGAGTCCTCGCGCATCCCTCGCCTGCTCGAGATCAAGACCGCCTCATACCGACGCTTCGGCGACCTCGTCCATCGGTTGCTGCGGGAAGGTCAGCGAGCGGGCAAGGTCCGACCCGACCTGAATATCCCGAGCGTGACCGTCGTGCTGCTCGCCGTTTCCGACGGCCTGATGTTGCACGGCCTCGTGCCGGGTCGCGGCGTCCGACCCAAGCAGGTCCAACGCGTGTTGCGCGAGACCTTTATGCCGATGCTCGTCGCCGCACAACCGGCACCAGCGGAGAAGTCATGACCGCGGTCGGAAAGCGAGAGATCACGATCCTGTTGTCGGAGGGGTCCAGCACGAACGCGAGAGAAGTGATCAGCGCGCTCGGACCGTTGGGCTACGTCCTCGACGTCTGCGACCCCTACCCGATGTGCCTGGGCCGCTTCTCCCGTTACGTGCGCAAGGCGCACCGCTGCCCCGTGTCCGGGAGCGACCCGATGGGATACCTGCGGTTCGTTCATGACCTGCTCCGAGCGAAGCACTACGACGTTCTCCTCCCGGTCAACGAGCAGGCTTATCTGTTCTCCTGGGCGCGGCGCCATTTGAGCCCCTTGACCGGACTGGCCGTAGCCGACTTCGCCGCCTTCGTCAGAGTGCAGACCAAGACCGCCTTCCACGACCTGCTCGACGAGCTCGGCCTGCCGCAGCCGCTCACGCTGCGCGCCCGCGCGTGGCCCGAGATCGAGGCTTCGCTGGCCTCGATCGCGCTCCCCTGCTACCTCAAAACGTCCTATGGGACGGCAAGCACGGGCGTGTGGCGGATCGAAAACGCGGACGACGTGAACGAGGCCAAGGCCGGCCTCCGGCGGCAAGGACTGCCCGACTCTCACACCGACGTTCTCATACAGGCGGCGGCGGCGGGAGCGTTCGAACAGAGCCATGCCGTCTTCGACCGCGGACGCCTCGTGGCTTTGCACTGCACGCGACGATTATCCGAGGGCGCCGGAGGCGGCGCCGCCGTCAAGGTCGGCGTGGACCGGCCGATTGTGCGAGGGCACTTCGAGCGCCTGGGAAAAGCGCTCGAGTGGCATGCCGGCCTGTCGATCGACTACTTCTGGAACGAAGCGACGGGGCGCCCGTCCTACATCGACGCCAACCCGCGCATCACCGAGCCCATGAACGCCGTCGTCAACGGCCTCAACGTCGCCGACATGCAAGTCCGCCTGTCGCTAGGCGAGCGAACGCCGCCCCGCGCCGCCGCCCAAATGGGACGCCGCAGCCACAACGCCATCCAAGCGCTTCTGGGCGTTGCAATCCGCGACCGCTCCCGCGCGGCCGTGATCCGGGAAGCGATGCGCGTTGCGCTGCGCCGCGGCCCGTACGCGACGAGCCGCGAAGGGATGACGCCGATCCGCCGCGATCCTCCTTCGGCGCTGCCGGTCGCGGTCGCGCTGATGGCGCTCCTGCTCGATCCCCGCAACGCCGCCCGGCTCGCCTCCGTGACGATCGGCAACTACTCGCTGGGGTCGGTCATCGCCTCGCTTCCGGGGCTGGACCCGAATGCGCTGTTCGGCGAACCCGCCGACGTCAGTGTCCCGGTCGCGGGGGGCGAGAACCGTTCGCCTTCGGGCGACGAGAAGGCGCCATCGGCCCGAGGGTGAGTTTTCGTTGAATGGGGACCCCGCCGCAGGCGGCGCCGAACGGCTGGGCCAATGCGACATCACGACCCCGCGCGGGGTGAAGCCGGCGCATGCCGCCACCCCCGGAAGTCACAAACACCCTATTAGATCAATGGATTCAGCAGGAGCTCATCCCAGGTCCCCATCGCATCAAACGGCACAAAAATGTTGCTTTTTGATCGGTCGTGTGGCGCCTGCAAAGGCGCGGATTTCTGCATTGGCTTGGTCGCGACCGTCCGCCTGGGGTCGAGCCCGGTCCTCCAAGGCGCGGCGAGCAAGCATCAGAATTCCGCTGCGAGGGACCAAGCCATGGACGAAGCAAGCGCGCTGGTTCTGTTCTCCGGCGGCCAGGATTCGACGACGTGTCTCGCCTGGGCGCTGGAGCGGTTCGATCGGGTCGAGACGATCGGCTTCGATTATCGCCAGCGCAATCGCATCGAACTCGACGCGCGGCCGCGGGTGCGCGCGGCGCTTGCGCAGGCGTTTCCCCGCTGGGGGGAAAAACTCGGCGAGGACCATGTGCTCGACCTATCGGCGCTCGCCGAGGTCTCGGAGAGCGCGATGACCCGCGACGTCGCCATCGCGACGCGGGCCGACGGCCTGCCCAACACCTTCGTGCCCGGGCGCAATCTCGTATTCCTGATCTTCGCGGCGGCGCTCGCCTATCGCCGCGGCATCAAGCGCCTCGTCGCCGGCATGTGCGAGACCGACTATTCCGGCTATCCCGACTGTCGCGACGACTCCATCAAGGCGATGCAGGTCGCCGTCAATTTGGGCATGGCGACGCGCTTCGTCATCGAGACGCCGCTGATGCGCATCGACAAGGCGGCGACCTGGCGCCTGGCGCGCGACCTCGGCGGCGAGGCGCTGGTGGCGATCGTGCGCGAGGAGACCCATACGTGCTACAACGGCGACCGCAGCCATCGCCACGAATGGGGATGGGGATGCGCGGGCTGCCCGGCCTGCGCCCTGCGCGCCGCCGGCTGGGCCAAGTTCCGCGCCGAGGGCGGGGACTTGGCCCCACGCTGAGCGCCGACGATCGAGGCCCCGGCCGGCCGGCCTAAACCGCCCCTTAACCTTAACAACCCCTAATGGGCCGAATGGCGGCGCAAACGCTTCGCAAGCGCTCGGTTTCGTTGACGCCCATAAATGCCCATGATATCCCAAACTATCCCGCCAGAAGACCGCCCCTTCGGGCAGCCGCCGGCGAGCGCGGCGTCGCGGCGGGCGTGGAATATCGCGCGCGTCTTCGCGGCAGGGCCGGGCCTTGGAACGCTTCCTCTCCCACTACGCCAACCGCTTCGACGCCAAGGGCCGCGTCTCGGTTCCCGCGCCGTTCCGCGCGGTGTTGGCCAGGGACGGGTTCGACGGGATTTTCACCCACCCTTCGCTCGACGCGCCGGCGCTCGATTGCGGCGGACACATGCTGCTGCGCGAGATCAACGCGCTGCTCGAGTCGATGCCGCCCTATTCGCAGGAGCGGGAAGACATGGCGACCGCGCTGTTTGGCACCAGCGAGATTCTGCGCCCCGATTCGGAAGGGCGCATTCTGCTCGGCGAGCGAATTCGCGCTTCGTTAGGCCTGACCGACGAAGCGGCGTTCGTCGGCTGCGGCCACAAGTTTCAGATTTGGGAGCCGGTCCGGTTTGCGGCGCATCTCGAGGAGGCCAAGTCTCGGGTGCGCCGGCTTCGCAGCGAATTCGGCGCCCGCGCGGCGCAGGCCGCCGCGACCGGAGCACGGGAATGACGGTGGGCAGCGGCGCGCCGATCGCCGCCGCCGGCGGACCGGCCCGCCACATTCCCGTGCTGCTGGCCGAAGCGCTGCAGGCGCTGAACGTGCGCGCCGACGGCGTCTATCTCGACGGCACCTTCGGCGCCGGCGGCCATTCCCGCGCGCTGATCGAGCGCGGCGCGCGCGTCGTCGCCGTCGATCGCGATCCCGCGGCGATCGCCGCCGGGCAGCCGCTCGTCGCGGCTTCGCAGGGACGCCTGACACTCGTCGCAGGGCGCTTCGGCGACCTCGACGCGATCGCGAAAAGCGTCGCCGCCGCGCCGCTCGACGGCGTCGTCCTCGACGTCGGCGCGTCCTCGATGCAGCTCGACGAGGCGCCGCGCGGCTTCTCGCTGCGCCAGGACGCGCCGCTCGACATGCGCATGGAGGGGGCCGGGCGCACCGCCGCCGACATTTTGCGCGAGGACGACGAGCGGCGAATCGCGGACATTCTCCACTATTTCGGCGAAGAGCGCGCGGCGCGGCGCATCGCCCGCGCGATCGTCGCCGACCGCCAGACTTCGCCCTACGTCTCGACGCGCCAGCTCGCGGAGATGATCGCCCGCGTCGCGCCGGCGCGGCCGGGCGAGACGACGCATCCCGCGACCCGTTCGTTTCAGGCGTTGCGCATCGCCGTCAACGACGAACTCGGCCAATTGCTCGGCGCTCTGGAGGCGGCGGAGCGCGCGCTCAAGCCGGGCGGGCGGCTGGTCGTGGTGACCTTTCATTCGCTCGAGGACCGCATCGTCAAGCAATTCCTCGCGCGTCGCTCCGGCCGCGGCGAGGCCGCCTCGCGGCGTCTGCCCGGCGAGCCGACGCCCGCGGAGCCGACGTTCCTCGTGGCCGCGGGTCAGCCGATATTGCCGGGGCAAGCGGAACTTGCCGCCAACCCGCGCGCGCGCTCGGCGAAATTGCGCTTCGGCGAGCGCGCCGCGGCGCCCGCCCGGGCCAGGGACGAAGACATCGAGGCGCTGACGCGGCTGCCGCCGGCGCGGCCGGGGAGGGGATGATGTGGCGCTTTCTCCACGTCGTCGCCATCGGCGCGCTGCTCGCCTCGGCCGCTTACGTCTACAGCGTCAAGTATCAGACGATTTACGCCTCCGAGCAGATCGTCAAGACGCGCCATCTCATCGACAAGGAGCGCGACGCGATCGGCGTGCTGCGCGCCGAATTCGCCCATTTGATCCGTCCCGACCGGTTGCAGGCGCTCGCGGACGGCAAACTCGACATGCAACCGCTCGCGCTCAGCCAGATCGTCACGGCGGACGAACTTCCCGAACCCGCCGCCGAGATCGACTCGATCGGCCGCAAGCTCGAGTCGCTGGGCCAACTCGGGCAATCGGCGACGCCGAGCGCAGGCGTCGGCGGCGCGACGCCGTCGCCGAGGTAGGGGCATGGCCGAAACCCCCGCCAGCGCCGAAAAGCCCGTCGAGGCTTCCCCCGCCAACGCGCTCGCGCGCGTCGGGCGCCTGAAGGGGAAGGCGCGCGCGCTTCTCTCGACCCGCCTCGACAAGAGCGGCGGCCGCCTTCGCCTGATCGCGCTGGTCGTGTTCGCGGCCTACTTGGGCATTGGCGGCAAGCTCGTCGCGCTCGGCCTTTCGCACGATCCGCCGCAAACCTTGAAGGTGGCGGCCGACCAGGCCGCGTCCGGCGCGCGGCCCGACCTGCTCGATCGCAACGGCGAAATTCTCGCCACCAACATCGAGACGATGTCCGTGTTCGCGGAGCCGCGGCGCATCATCGACAAGGACGAGGCGGTGGAGCTGATCACCGCGGTTCTGCCCGACGTCGACGCCAAGGAGCTGCGTGAGCGCCTCGGCTCGAAAAAGGGCTTCGTCTGGGTCAAGCGTCAGGTGAGCGAGAAGGAGAAGGAGGAAATCTTCCACCTCGGGCTTCCCGGCGTCGGCTTCATCCCCGAGTACAAGCGGGTCTATCCCAACGGACGGCTCGGCGCGCACGTCATCGGTTTCGTCGACACGGACAACGTCGGCATCGCCGGGATGGAGAAATATCTCGACGAGCAGAGCCTGACCGATCCGCACGTCGCCGGCTTCGCCGTCGATCCCGCCGCGTTGAAGCCGGTGCGCCTATCGCTCGACCTCAAGGCGACGCACGCGCTGCGCGACGAGTTGGCGCAAGGGTTGGAAAAGTTCCGCGCCAAGGCCGCGGCCGGCGCGATCATCGACGTCGACACCGGCGAGGTCGTCGCGCTGGAGTCGCTTCCCGACTTCGATCCCAACGACCCCGGCGACGTCAAAGATCCCGAGACCATCAATCGCATCAACGTCGGCGTTTACGAAATGGGCTCGACCTTCAAGGCCCTGTCGATCGCGATGGCGCTCGAATCGGGCAAGGTGGCCCTCAATTCGCGCATCGACGCGCGCGAGAGCTTGCGCTATGGACATTTCACCATTCACGATTTTCACGCCACGCATCGCGTGCTCACCGTCCCCGAAGTTTTCACCTATTCCTCGAACATCGGCGCCGCGCGCATGGCCCTGATGGTCGGCGTGGAAGGGCAACAGGCGTTCTTGAAGAAGATGGGCCAGCTCGATCGTCTGCGCACGGAATTGCCCGAGGGCGCCGAGCCGCTCGCGCCCAAGCGCTGGGGCGAACTGAACACCATGACCATCGCCTTCGGCCAGGGCATCAACGTCGCGCCGATCCAGGCGATGATGGCGGTCGCCGCTCTGGTCAACGGCGGCGAACTGATCACGCCGACCTTCCTGCCGCGCAGCGAAGCCGAGGCCGCGGCGCTCGCCCGTCGCGTCGTCAGCCCGCAGACCTCGGAGTCGATGCGCTATCTCATGCGCGCCAACGCGACCCACGGCTCGGCGGGCGCGGCCAACATTCCCGGCTATTACGTCGGCGCCAAGACCGGCACGGCGGACAAGATCGTCGCCGGCCGCTATTCCGACGACAAGGTGCTGACCACTTTCATGGCCATCACGCCCGCCGACAAGCCGAAGTATCTCTATTTCGTGATGTACGACGAGCCGCAGGCCTTGCCCGGGGACGACCGCTCCCATACCGCCGCGCGCAACGCCGGCCGCGTCGCCGGGCGGCTGATCGAGCGCATCGAGCCGCTCGAAGGCGAGCCTCCGGCGAGGCAATTGCCGGATCAGCCGTTTCCTTTGCTCGCGCGGCTGGGATACGGTTACGACGCGGACAAGGCGGGCAAGGAGTGAGACGCTTAGGCGAAATCCTCGATCTGAACGGACCCGACGCCGCGTTGGGCTCGCGCGCGATCGGCGGGCTATGCGCCGACAGCCGCAAAGTCAGGCCCGGCGACGCGTTTTTCGCGATTCCCGGCGTCAAGGACGACGGCCTGGCTTACGCCGCGGAAGCCGTGCAAAAAGGCGCCGCCGCCGTCGTCGCCGAGCGCGCTCCCGATTTCGCCGCGCCGGCTTTCGTGCGCGTCGCCGACGCCCGCGCCGCGCTCGCCGCCGCCGCGGCGCGCTTCTATCCCCGCCAGCCCGAGCTCATCGTCGCGATCACCGGCACCAGCGGCAAGACCTCGGTCGCCGCCTTCGTGCGGCAAATCTGGGCGTCGTTGGGCTGGGAGGCGGCTTCGCTGGGCACCCTCGGCGTCGTTTCGCGGCCGTTCACGATCCACGGCTCGCTGACGACGCCGGACCCGATCGCGCTGCACCAAGTCCTCGACCGCCTCGCCGAGGCCGGCGTCGTGCGCCTCGCGCTGGAGGCCTCGTCGCACGGACTCGATCAGAAGCGCCTCGACGGCGTGCGGCTCGCCGCCGGCGCCTTCACCAATCTCTCGCGCGACCACATGGATTACCACGCGACAAGAGAGGACTATCTCGCCGCCAAGCTGCGGCTGTTTCGCGCGCTGCTGCCCGAAGGCGCGCCCGCCGTCGTCGACGCCGACAGCGAGGCCGCGCCCGAAGTCGCCGCCGCCGTTGCGCAGCGCGGCTTGCGGCTGTTCTCGGTGGGCAGGCGCGGCGCCGATTTGCGCCTGACATCGGCGGGCCGCGAGGGCTTCGCGACGCGCATCGCCGTCGAAGGCGCCGGGCGCATCTGGCGCGCGCTGTTGCCGCTGCCGGGCGACTTCCAGGTGTCCAACGCGCTGGTCGCGGCGGGGCTCTGCGTCGCCACGGGAAGCGAGCCCGGCGCCGTGTTCGCCGCGCTGGAGACGCTGGAGGGCGCGCCGGGCCGCCTCGAGCGGGTCGGGGAGAAGCGCGGCGCGCCGATCTTCGTCGACTACGCGCACAAGCCCGACGCGCTGGAAAAGACCCTCGCCGCCCTGCGCCCGTTCGTGCCGGGCCGGCTCGTCGTGGTGTTCGGATGCGGAGGCGACCGCGACGCCGGCAAGCGGCCGATGATGGGCGCCATCGCGGCGCGCGCGGCCGACGTCGCCATCGTCACCGACGACAATCCGCGATCGGAAGATCCGGGGGCGATCCGCGCCGCGATCCTGGCCGCCGCGCCGGGCGCGCGCGAGATCGCCGACCGCGGCGAGGCGATCCGCGCCGCGATCGGGATGCTCGAGCCGGGCGACGCGCTGGTGATCGCCGGCAAGGGTCACGAGGCCGGACAGATCGTCGGCGACCGGACGCTGCCGTTTTCCGACGCCGAGACGGCGCGAGCGGCGCTCGCGGGGGCGCCATGAGCGAGGCGTTGTGGAGCGAGGCCGAATTGACCGCGGCGCTCGGTCCGCCGAGCGGCCGCTTGAGCGCGCGCGTCGACGGCGTTTCCATCGACAGCCGCACGCTGCGGCCCGGCGACCTGTTCTTCGCCATCAAGGGCGAGACGCACGACGGCCACGACCATGTCGCGCGCGCCTTCGAGGCGGGCGCCGCGGCGGCTGTGATCGCCAAGCCGCGCGGGCGCGGGCTCGCCGCGCACGAGGCGACCTTCGCCGTCGACGACACGCAGCGCGCGCTGGAGCGGCTCGGCGGAGCGGCGCGCGCTCGCTCTCGCGCTCGGATCGTCGCGGTGACCGGCTCGGTCGGCAAGACCAGCGCCAAGGAAATGCTGCGCGTCGCGCTCTCCCCGTCCGGGCCGACCCACGCCTCGGCGGCGTCCTACAACAATCACTGGGGCGTCCCGCTGACTCTGGCGCGCCTGCCGGCCGACGCGCGCTTCGCCGCGGTCGAGATCGGCATGAATCACGCCGGCGAGATCACGCCGCTGGTCGCGATGACGCGTCCGCACGTCGCGCTGGTCACCACGATCGCGCCGGTTCACATCGAGCATCTCGGCTCGATCGAGGCGATCGCCGACGCGAAGGCGGAAATCTTCTCCGGCCTGGAAGCGAATGGCGCAGCGATCCTCGATCGCGACGCGCCGCAATTTTCTCGGCTGGAACGGGCGGCGCGCGCGCGCGGCGCGCGGGTGTTAAGCTTTGGCGCCGGCGCGGCGTGCGACGCGCGTCTCATCGAGGCGGCCGAGCGGGACGGCGAAACGCGCGTGCGCGCCCGCGTGCTCGGGCGCGAACTCGACTTCGCGCTCGGCGCGCCGGGCGCTCACATGGCGCGAAACGCGCTCGGCGTCCTGCTCGTCGTCGACGCGCTGGGGGCGGACCTTGGCCGCGCCGCGACGGCGCTGGCCGAATTCGCGCCGCCAAAGGGGCGGGGCGAGCGCTTCACGCTGCCGAGCCCGAACGGACCCTTCACCGTCATCGACGAGAGCTACAACGCCAATCCGGCCTCGATGCGCGCGGCGCTGGCGCTGCTCGGCGCGGCGCGGCCGGGCGCCGGAGGGCGCCGCATCGCTGTCATCGGCGACATGCTGGAGCTCGGGCGCGACGGCGCTGAAATGCACGCGGCGCTGGCCGATGCGCTCGGCGAGAACCGCGTCGATCTCGTCTTCGCGGCGGGGCCGTTGACGCGCGCGCTCTACGACGCGGCGCCCGCGCCGATGCGCGCGGCCTGGGCGGAGCGCTCGCGCGACATTCTCAGCCCCTTGGCGGAGGCGCTGCGCGGGGGCGACGTGGTGATGGTCAAAGGTTCGCACGGCAGTCGGATGGAGGCGGTCGTGGCGGGGCTTCGCGAACATTTTATGGTCCGCCAAGGCGCGGCGGCAGGAAACGCAAAATGCTGACTTGGCTGGCTGATCTCCCCCATTTGACGGGCCTGTTCAAC
>JBEKBD010000041.1:0-40734 GCA_050015575.1 Roseiarcus sp.
TGCGTGCCCGAAACGCCGCCGCCGAGGATGACGACTTCCGCGGCCGGCACCCCCGGTACGCCGCCGAGCAGGACGCCGCGCCCGCCATGCGCCTTTTCCAGCGCATGTGCGCCGACCTGCGGCGCGAGGCGCCCGGCCACTTCCGACATCGGCGTCAGCAAGGGCAGGCCGCCGTGGGGCGAAGTCACCGTCTCATAGGCAATGCAGGTCGCGCCGCTGGCGAGGAGGTCCTTGGTCTGCGCGAGATCGGGCGCGAGATGCAAATACGCATACAAGATTTGGCCGCGGCGAAGCCGCTTGCGCTCAGCGGCGAGCGGCTCCTTGACCTTCACGATCATTTCGGCGCGGGCGAATATTTCCTGCGGCGCGTCGACGAGCGCAGCGCCCGCCGCGATATATTCGCCGTCGGAAAGTCCCGATCCGAGGCCCGCCGACTTTTCCACCAACACCGAATGGCCGTGGTGCGCCAGTTCGGCGACCGAAGCCGGCGTCAGCCCGACGCGAAATTCATTGTCCTTGATTTCCTTCGGCACACCGATCTGCATCGAAACCTCCTGTGATTCCTCCTGCCGCCCGGATGGCGTATAATTCTGCGGCGGCGGAAAAATATCTCTCCCAAATGAGGCCGCCGCGGCCGGCTTCCAGCATGATGTGCGAAAAAGTCCGTGAATCGAGAACGATTATGCGAACTGACGAAATCGACGATCGCGACCGGGCGATCCTGCGTGAATTGATGCGTGCCGGCCGTCTGACCAACGCCGAGTTGGCCGATCGGGTCCATCTTTCGCAATCGGCGTGCCTTCGGCGAGTCCGCATGCTCGAGGAGGCCGGAATCATCGCGGGCTATGTGATGCTGCTCGATCCCGCCGCCGCGGGCCTTCCCGGCGCCGCTTTCGTTTCGGTGACGCTGGACCAGCAGGGCCGCGCGGCGCTCGATCGATTCGAGCAGGAGGTCCGCCGCCACGCCGAGATCATCGAATGTTATCTTTTGGCCGGGGCCTCGGACTATCTGTTGCGAATTGCATTTCGCGACGCGAACGACTTCGAGCGCATCCACACCGACATTCTCACTCAATTGCCGGGCGTTTCGCGCGTGCAGTCGACGATGACGCTGCGCACGGTGAAGAAGACCACCGCCTTGCCGCTGTAAGGCGCCCGCGCTAGGAGGGACGACGAATCCGAGGATCGCGCCATGACCGAATCGCCTGCCGAAATCGCCAAGATGCCGTTCGAGACGGCGCTGGCCGAACTCGAATCGATCGTCGACAAATTGGAGAAGGGCGCCGTCGCGCTGGAAGATTCCATCACGCTCTACGAGCGCGGCGAAGCGCTGAAGGCGCATTGCGACCGATTGCTCAAGAACGCCGAAATGCGCATCGAGAAGATCGCGCTTTCCGCCGACGGCAAGCCCAAGGGCGTGGGCCCGCTCGACGGCGAGTGAGGCCTCGCCGCCCGCCCGCCATCGCGAATCGAAAAAAAGTCGCTAAATATCGTCTTGGAATCATGGATATTTTCACCGCCGTGCGTCGTTCGTTAGATTGCGTTAACCATATCGGTCGCAAACCGGTTGCGTGACGTTAACCATCGTTCCCCGCCGCGATTCGCGGCCCGGCGCGACAAAAATGGGGGAGCACATGCGCGCGATCGCTTTTGTGACTCAAAAAGGCGGGTCGGGGAAAAGCACTTTGGCGTGTTCGCTAGCGGTGGCAGCGAAGGACGCCGGCGAGCGCGTCTGCGTGATCGACATGGATCCGCAGGCCTCCCTCGTCGGTTGGTCCAAGACTCGCGAATGCGACGACATCGCCGTCGTCGCGGCCAACGGCGCGGAATTGCCGGCGCTGCTCGGCGTGTTGGAGAGAAAGGGAACCACGCTGGCCATCATCGACACGCCAGGCACCGACGGCGGCGATTCCGCTGTGGCGATGCGTGCGGCCGATCTCAACATCATTCCCTCCCGCCCGAGCATCTTTGATCTATGGGCGAGCGCGCAGACGTGCGCGGCCTTGAGGGCGACGAACAGCGATTTCGCGTTCATGCTCAACCAGTGCCCGCCGGTCCAACAATCGGCGCGCGTCCAAAACGCCGTCGCCGCGCTCGAGGAAATTGGCGGTCTCATATCGCCGCTCGTGGCGGCCCGCGTCGACTTTCAGGACGCCGCACGCCACGGTCTGGGCGTGACCGAAATCAACCCCGATGGCAGCGCCGCGCGGGAAATTCGCGCGCTGTGGGAGTCGCTCAAACGCCGTTTCGCGCGCGGCGAGGCGATAGCGCCGGCCAGCGAAGCGGCGTAAGGCGGCCGAGGCGGCGCGCCAAACGCTAGCCGCCGATGCGCGAACGGATCACTTCGCCGCCGCGCGAGATCGTCAGGTCCCACGCGCGCGCGCGCTGGGCGCTCGCGGACTCGAGATCGCGCGTGGTGGCAATCTTTTCGCCATTGACCTCTACGACCACGTCGCCCTTCTGCACGCCGAAGTTGGCGGCCAGCGAACCCTCGGCGACGTCGGCCACGACGACGCCTTCGCTGACGCCCTCGAGCGACAGTTCCTCGGTAACAGCGGGCGAGACGTTCATGACGAGCGCGCCCTGGAACGGCGATCGGCTCTTGATCCGGATCGCCTCGCGCGGCGGGTTTTCCGGCGCCGCGGCGAGTTTCATCGAGAGCGCCAGGGACTTGCCGCCGCGCTGAACCGTCAACGCGGCGACGCCGCCCAAGGGTTTCACGGCGAGGCGGAAGCCGACGCCCTCGGCGTCGTCGACGGACTGGCCGTCGATCGCGGTGATCACATCGCCGCGCTTCAGACCCGCCTCCGCCGCCGGGCCGCCTTCGAAGACGCTCGTCGCCAGCGCGCCGGCGGGCCGTTCCAGGCCGATCGAATCGGCGATGTCCTTGGTCACATTTTGCAGACCGGCGCCGAGCCACGGCCGCTTGACCGTGGCGCCGCCGCGTTTGGCCGCGGCAACGACGCTCTTGACCATGTTGACGGGGATGGCGAAGCCGATGCCGATGCTGCCGCCGCTGCGCGAATAAATCGCCGAATTGACGCCGACGAGCCGCCCGTCGAGATCGACCAGCGCGCCGCCGGAATTGCCGGGGTTGATCGCGGCGTCGGTCTGGATGAAGAAGCCGTAATCGTTGATGCCGATCTGCGTGCGCGCCAGCGCCGAGACAATGCCCTGCGTCACCGTCTGGCCGACGCCGAAGGGGTTGCCGATCGCCAGAACGAAGTCGCCGACTTCGATCGCGTCGGAATCGCCGAGTTCGAGAACGGGAAAGCGCTCGTCGCTCTGAATTTGCAGCACCGCCAGATCCGTGCGCGGATCGCGCAGCACGATCTTGGCCGGGAATTCGCGGCGGTCGGACAACGCCACCTTCACGTCGGTCATGCCCTCGATGACGTGATGATTGGTGACGACGAGGCCGCTCGGATCGACGATGACGCCCGAGCCGAGCGATTGGGCGACGCGCGACTCCTGGCCCTGTTGGCCGAAGAACTGGCGGAAGATCGGGTCGTCGAACAGCGGATTGCGCGCCATCGTCTCGACGCGGGAGGCGTAGACGTTGACCACCGCCGGCCGCACTTTCTTCACCACCGGCGCGAAGGAAAGCCGAGCTTCGGCGGGGTTTTGCGGGACGGCCTTGTCGACAGTTTGCGCCGCAGCCGCGGCGAAGCCGAGACTGAGGGCGAGGGCGAGGGCGAAACGAAGCAAGGCGGACTCTCCCGGCGAACGATGGGCGCCTCCATATAGGCGCTGCCAGGCGCGCTGCAAAGCGGGCGCGCGGCGCGCGAAATTTGTTCGTGGCGGCGCTACGCCGGGCGGGCGGCGCCGCAATGTCCTGCCGGCCGGGTCCGATCTTTCGGCGTGGCGTATGATGATGGAGCTTCATCAATGAGTACGGCGCAAAGCACAGGGGGCGGCGCGAAGCGCGCCGCGCTTGGCGCGCGTCGCGGGCCTGTTCATGCGGGGCGTGGCGCCAGGACGACGCCTTCTACGGCGCGTCGACCGACACCTCCGCGTTCGACGAATGGAAAGCCGCCGAGCTCGATCGACTCGAAGCCGAGCGTCACAAGCGCGAAGAGGCGCATCGCGAATTCGCCGAATTCGTCGACAACCTGCGCAAGTCGAAGGATCGCGAGGAATTCGAGCGCTTCATGAACGCGCGTCATCAGCCGCACGCATGAGCGGCTGGCCGCCCTTCGCCCCTTGAGGGAGAAGGCGCGCCCTCACTCCCCGAACACGCGGGCGAAAATCGTATCGACGTGCTCGAGGTGATAGTCGAGGTCGAACAGCGCCTCGAGTTCGGCGGGCGATAACGCCTTGGCCACGTCCTTGTCCGCCTTCAGCAGGCTCAAGAAGTCGCCCTCGCCGCGCCAGACCGGCATGGCGTTGCGCTGCACCAACGCATAGGCGTCCTCGCGCGAGACGCCTTTTTGCGTCAGCGCCAGCAGCACTCGCTGGGAATGGACGAGGCCGCCGAGCCGGTCGAGATTTCGGCGCATCGCCTCGGGATAGACGAGGAGCTTGTCGACGACTTGGCAAAGCCGCGCCAGCGCGAAATCGAGCGCGATCGTCGCGTCGGGGCCGATCATGCGCTCGACCGACGAATGGGATATGTCGCGCTCGTGCCACAGCGCAACGTCTTCGAGCGCCGGCGTCACGGCCGAGCGCACCATCCGCGCGAGGCCCGTCAGGTTCTCGGCGAGCACCGGGTTGCGCTTGTGCGGCATCGCCGAGGACCCTTTCTGCCCCTCGGAGAAATATTCCTCCGCCTCCAGCACTTCAGTGCGCTGGAGATGACGGATTTCGACGGCGAGACGCTCGATCGAGGAGGCGACGACGCCGAGCGCGGCGAAGAACGCGGCGTGGCGGTCGCGCGGAATCACCTGGGTCGAGATCGGCTCCGGGACGAGACCCATCTTCTCGGCGACGTGCGCCTCGACGCGTGGATCGACGTTGGCGAAGGTGCCGACGGCGCCCGATATCGCGCAGGTCGAGATTTCCGTCCGCGCCGTGACGAGGCGCGCCCTTGCGCGCGCGAACTCCGCGTAGGCCTGCGCCAATTTGAGCCCGAACGTCGTCGGCTCGGCGTGGATGCCGTGCGAGCGGCCGATGGTCGGCGTCAGCTTGTGCTCGAATGCCCGCCGCTTCAGCGCCGCGAGCAGGGCGTCGACGTCGGCGATCAGGATGTCGCTGGCGCGCTGCAGCTGCACGGCGAAGCAGGTGTCGAGAACGTCGGAACTGGTCATGCCCTGATGCACGAAGCGCGAATCCGGGCCGATGAATTCGGCCAGGTGCGTCAGGAACGCGACGACGTCGTGCTTGGTCACGCGCTCGATCTCGTCAACGCGCGCGACGTCGAAGGTTGCCTTTCCCGCCTTCTTCCAGATCGCCTTGGCGCTCTCTTTCGGGATGACGCCGATCTCGGCGAGCGCGTCGCAGGCGTGCGCTTCGATCTCGAACCAGATCTTGAAGCGCGCCTGCGGCGCCCAGATCGCGACCATTTCGGGGCGGGAATAGCGGGGGATCATGGGGAGCGGGTCCGTTAGAGAGAAGGCAGGACGAGACTGTCGTGTCGATTCAATTCCGCCCATCGCGCCGAGCGTTCATGCCGTCCCGCCGCCGCGGGCCGTCGATCTTTGCGAAAGCCGAACCGCGTGGATGGCCGGGACATAGGGCGCCCGAAAGGACGCCCGTCTTTCGACGGGCTATGCCCGGCCGCGACGGCGGGGTTGTCGAGAATCGAATTGACTTCGCGGTCTATAGGAACTCGGGCCAAAGATCGAGACCCGTCGTTCCCCTCGTCTTCACGGCCCATTGCCAGGACGGCCCTGCGCCGGGCAGATAGTCGCCTGAAAGCCGGCAACGAAGGAGAATCGCCGCGTGTCTTCGTCGAAAACTGATGTCATCGTTTTGGGCGCCGGGATCGTCGGCGTCTCGGCGGCGCTGCACGCTCAGGCGCGCGGCCGCGCCGTTGCGCTCGTCGATCGCCTCGGCGTTGTGGCGGGCGAGACCAGCTTCGGCAATTCGGGCATCGTGCAGAGCGAGGCGGTCTTCCCTTATATGTTTCCGCGCGCGCCTGCGGAGATCGCGGTCGCCGCGCTCAATCTCGATCCGCGGGTGCAAATCCGCTACGGCTCCCTGCCCTGGGTCGCGCCGTGGGTGTGGCGCTATTTTCTCGCCTCCTCGCCGAAGGCGCGTCTGTCGACGGCGCTGGCGATGCGGGGGCTCGTCCTGCGCTGCCTTGCCGAACATCGCGCCATCGCCGAGCCTGCCGGCGCCGGCGCGCTGTTGCGCGAAGGCGGCTGGATCAAGGTGTTCCGCACTTCGCGCGGCGAGGACCTTGCGCTCGCCGACATCGAGGAGACCAAGCCCTTCGGCATCGGCAGCGCCGCGCTGAATCGCAACCAGCTCTTCGCGCTCGAGCCGCACTTGAGCGGCGTCGCCAAGGGCGGCGTGCATTTCACCGAATCCCTGTCGACGCCCGATCCCGGGGCGTTGGCCAACGCCTACGCCGATCTCTTCTTCAAGCGCGGCGGCAGGCTCGTGAAAGGCGACGCGCGCTCGCTGCAGGCCTCCGGCGCTGGGTGGACCGTCGCCACCGAGGACGGCCCGCTGCACGCCGCCGATGTCGTCGTCGCCCTCGGGGTTTGGACGACGGACGTCACGCGGGCGCTCGGCTATCGCCTGCCGCTCGGCGTCAAGCGCGGCTATCACATGCACTACGCCGCCAAGGGAGGCGCGACGCTCAATCGGCCGGTGCTCGACCTCGAGAAAGGTTACATCATAGCGCCGACGGCGCGCGGCCTGCGCCTGACCACCGGCGCGGAATTCGCGCGCCGCGACGATCCGCCGTCGAACGCCCATCTCGATCGTCTCGAGCCGTCCGCGCGCCAATTGTTTCCGCTCGCCGAGCGGCTCGATCCGCAGCCGTGGCTCGGCAGACGGCCTTGCTTGCCCGACATGGCGCCGGTCATTGGCCCGGCGCCGCGCCACAAGGGCCTGTGGTTCGACTTCGGCCACCAGCACCTCGGACTGACGCTCGGCCCGGTCAGCGGCCTGTTGCTGGCGCAGATGATGACGGGCGAGACGCCGTTCGTCGATTCGAAGCCGTTCGCTGCAGAGCGCTTCGGCCAACCTGCGCCGTAACGCCAGCCCCAAAATGACTTGTCGCCGGCTTGCCACTTCCGGCCCGAGCGGCTAAACGCAGATACGAGATTCACGGCGAAAAGTCGGAGCGCCCGTTAACGGCGAGGCTGTGACGACGGTGGGGAGCTGGATATGTCGACCTTCGATGCGGTCGCAGAGATCATTGCAGAGACCTGCAACCTTGAGCGCGACGCGATCAAACCCGAAAGCAACGCCATCAACGACCTCAACATCGACAGCCTCGACTTCCTGGACGTAACCTTCGCGATCGACCGCAAGTTCGGGATCAAGTTGCCCGTCGAGCGCTGGACTGAGGAAATTAGCGAAGGCAAGGCCAAAATCGACGACTATTTTGTGCTCAGCAACCTCGTCCAGGCGATCGACAAGCTCGTAGAGGCCAAAGAGGCATCGGGCTGACGCCCGCGACCCGGCGCGCCGCGCCGAAAGATCCAGGGCTGCGGGTGCTCGATGCAACTTGAATATTTTCAGATGATCGACCGGGTCGTGGCGTATGACGAGGCTGGCCGTTCGATCCGCTGCGAATCGACGATTCCGCAGGGCAGCCCGGTCTTCGAGGGCCATTTTCCCGGCTACCCCCTGATGCCTGGCGTGCTGCTCGTCGAGACTATGGCGCAAGCGTCCGGATTTCTGGCGCTCGGTTTGAACCGGTTTGAGAAAATGCCGTTCCTGGCCGGCGTGCGAGATGCCAAGATACGGTCATTCGCGCCGCTCGGGGCGCCGATCGAGGTGACCGCGGTTCTCGAGCATGAAGGATCGGGTTTCGTCGTGACGACCGCGCGGATTACGTCCGAGGGCAAGCGCGTATGCGACAGCGAATTGATGTTTCGCATCCTGCCGTTCCCAAGCCTGGAGTTTTCCGCCATGATGCGCCAGCAAGCCTCCCGGCTTGGGATGCAGACGAGTCCGTGAGCGCGCTGTCCGTGCATGAAGTCGTGATAACCGGCATCGGGCTTGTCTCTTCGCTCGCCGAGGGGGCGGACGCCAATTACGCGCTTCTCAGAGAGGGCGCCGCGCCGGTTTACGATCGCGGCGCGCTCGCGCCGTTTCCCTTTCATCCGCTGCCGGCGCTCGACTATGGCAAGCTGATCCCGAATCAGCGCGACCAGCGCCAGATGGAGCCCTGGCAGCGCCTTGGCGTCTATGCGGCCGGCCTCGCGCTAAAGGACGGCGGCGTGCTCGGCGACGCGGCGATCCTGCAAAAGACGCACATGATCGTCGCCGCGGACGGCGGCGAGCGCGACATCGCCGTCGACGAGGCGATCCTGACGGACGTACGCACTGCAAACGATCGCGGCGCCTATCTGAACGAACAGCTGCTCAAAAGGCTGCGGCCGACGCTGTTTCTGACGCAGCTTCCGAACCTGCTCGCTGGAAACATCTCGATCGTCCTCGGCGTCACCGGATCGTCACGCACCTTCATGGGCGGGGAACCCGCCGGGCTCGACGCCCTCGGAACCATGGTCGCGCGGATCCGCGCCGGCGCCGTCGATATCGGCCTCGTCGGCGGAGCCTTTTCGGCGGCGCGCCCGGATAGGGCGCTCCTCTATGGCTTTGGCGGATCGTTGCTCAAGGGCGAGCCCGTGGGCGTTTGGTCGCGCGCGGCGCGCGGCGGCGGGATGATCCTTGGGTCAATCGGCGCTTTCCTCTTGCTTGAATCGCGTGACCACGCGCTCGCGCGCGGCGCCCGAATCGCCGCGGTCGTCGGACCGGCGCTTTCGGATCGCAGCAATCGCCAAGCCGGGGCCGCGGCCGGCAATGCGCGAAGGCAGTGGTCGACGATCGAAGGATCGCTCACGCCAGGTCCGGTAGGCGTCCTCTCGGGTGCGACCGGCGTCGAGCCGATTACCGCCGAGGAACGCGCGTTCCTCGCCGAAGTCGGCGCTAGGCGCGAAGTGTACGTTCGGGCGACGGGCGCCCGGATCGGACACGGTATGGAGGCGGCCGCGCCGGCCAACGTCGGACTGGCCGCGCTGGCCTTGCGCGGGGCGGGCTATTTCCCGCCGTTCGAAGACGGAACCGTCGAACGCGAGGCCGCCGAGCCGCCATCGCAGATCGTCGTGACCAGCTTGGGCCATTGGCGCGGCGAAGGCATGGTCTTGGTTCAACGCGACGAAGGAGGCCGGCCATGAACCTCGTCGACTCGCGCGGGCGCCCGACCGTTGTCGTCACCGGGATGGGCGTCGTGACCTCGCTCGGTGCCGGCAAAGCCGAAAACTGGGCGAAGCTAACTGCCGGTCAATCCGGCATCCATCACATTCGCCGTTTCTTGACGGAGGGCCTGCGGACCCAGATCGCCGGCACGGTCGACTTCGTGGCGCCGCCCGGCGCCCACCCGCCGGATCGGTCCTTTGCGCTGGCCGAGACGGCGGCGCAAGAGGCGGTTCAACAGGCGGCCGTTATGCAAGACGGCGCGTTCCCCGGGCCGTTGTTCATCGCCGTGCCGCCGGCCGAGGCGGATTGGTCGTGCCGCGAGGAACTCGCCGCAAGTCTTCCGGCCGATGCGCCAGTCACCTATCGCGCCTTGATTGAGAAGTCCTTCGGCCGCCGAACGGACCTTCAGCGCCGCTTCCTGTTTGGCGGCGTCGCCGACCGCATCGCCGACCGTTTCGGAACGCGCGGTTCGCCAGTGTCGATCACCACCGCCTGCGCGTCGGGCGCGACCGCGATCCAGATGGGCGTCGAGGCGATCCGCCGCGGCGAGACCGACGCGGCGCTCAGTATCGGTACGGACGGCTCGATCGACCCCGAGACCCTCATCCGCTTCTCGCTGTTGTCGGCGCTGTCGACCCGGAACGAGGCGCCCGAAAAGGCCTGCTGTCCGTTCTCGCGCGACCGCGACGGATTCGTTATGGCCGAGGGCGGCGGCGCCCTGGTGCTCGAGAGCCTTGCCTCGGCGGCGGCGCGCGGCGCCGCGATTCTCGGCGTCGTCGCCGGCTGCGGCGAGGGGGCGGATTCTTTCCATCGCACCCGCTCCAATCCCGACGGGACCGCGATCATTGGCGCGATCCGAGGAGCGCTCGACGACGCCGGCCTCGCGCCGGACGAAATCGACTACATCAACGCTCACGGCACAAGCACTCCGGAGAACGACAAGATGGAGTCCTTTGCCTGCGCCGCCGTTTTCGGCGAGCGCATGACCAGGCTGCCGATCTCCTCCAACAAGTCGATGATCGGCCACACGCTGACGGCGGCGGGGGCGCTCGAAGCAGTTTTCTCGCTGCTGACGATCCAGCACGGCCTGCTGCCGCCGACGATCAATTATCTCAACCCCGATCCGTCGATACCGCTCGACGTCGTCGCCAATGTCGCGCGGCCGGCCAGGGTTCGCACGGCGATGTCGAATTCGTTCGGCTTTGGCGGCCAGAACGCCTGTCTAGTGCTTCAGGCCGCGCCCTGAGCGGCGGCGGCCTCGTCGCCTGTCCCGGCGCCGTCGTGACGGCGTCTTCGCGGTTGACGAAAGACAGCCGATCGCGGTAGCGCTGCGTCGGCAATTGCCGCGCCCGTCAAGCGACACGAGTGGGTTCATCATGCGCGCGCTACGGCTCGCCGCCGAGCAGCAACTGGAACTTGTCGACGCCGCGGATCCAGCGCCGCCGAGAGAGGGCGACGTCGAGGTTCAGGTTCTCGCTGTCGCGATGAACCACCTCGACGTTTGGGGCTATCGCGGCATGGCTTTCGCCAAGCGTAAGTTGCCGCTGATCGTCGGCGCCGAAGCCGTCGGCGAGATCGCCGCCTTGGGGCCGGGCGTCGCCGGCCTCGCCGTCGGTCAGCGCGTGGCGATGTATGGCGCTTTGACCTGCGGCCAATGCCCGAGCTGCCGCGAAGGCCGCGACAATCTTTGCGAGAACGTCGGCGGCGTCATGGGCTTCCACATTGACGGCTTCGCCTGCGAGCGCGTCGTTCTGCCGGCTCGGCTGGTCGTTCCGGTTCCGGATGGCGTGTCGACGACCCACGCCGCCTGCGCCGGCGTCACGTTTTCAACGGTCGAGCATATGCTCTTCGACAATGCGCGCCTCAAACGCGGCGAGACCATTTTGGTGCACGCTGGCGGGTCCGGGATCGGGACCGCCGCCATCACTTTGGCCAAGGCGACGGGCTGCCTCGTCATCGCCACTGTGGGCGATGACGCCAAGGGCGCGAAGGCGCGCGCGCTGGGCGCCGATCACGTCATCAACTATCGCAATGAACGCTTCGAGCACGTTGTGCGCAAGCTGACCGGCAAGCGGGGCGTCGACGTCGTCTTCGAGCACACCGGCGCCGACACCTGGAACGGTTCGCTCTTGTCGCTGCGGCGCGGCGGTCGGCTGGTGAGCTGCGGAGCAACGTCGGGGCCGACGGCGACGATCAATCTGATGCAATTGTTCCAGCAGCAATACCGCATCATCGGTTCGTTTGGCGCCTCGATCCGCAATGTCGGCGATGGGCTGCAGAAGATGGCGATCGGCCTCGAGCCGACGGTCGAGGCCGAGATTCCAATCGAGAAGTTCGGCGCGGGCCTCGAGCGCCTGCGCAACCGGGATGTGTTCGGCAAGCTCGTCGTGCGCATCGCCTCATGAACCGACGGCGAATTCTCGCCCTGGCGCAAAGGGCGGCGCAGGAAGCGCAACAACTGTTCCTGGCGGCGCTCGCTTTCATTTTCGTCGCCGTCGCCCGCTTGGTGCCGGAGCGTGCGATGGTTCGAGCCGGCGGTTTTCTCGCCCGCCATGTCGGGATGTGGATTCCGCAGCGACGCCAGATCGGTCTGCGCAATCTCGCGCTCGCCTTCCCGGAAAAGACGGAAAAGGAGAGACGCGAAATCCTAGCGCAGTCCTGGGACAACATGGGCCGGGCCGCCGTCGAGTACCTGTTCATCGACCGCATCTGGGACTTCGATCCTGCGGCGGCCAAGCCGGGGCGGATCGAGATCGCGGGCGCCCTACAGTTCGACAGGCTCGCGACGGACGATAAGCCGGCGATTATTCTGGCGGCGCATCTGGCGAACTGGGAACTGCCGATGGTGGCGGCGGCGCGGCACGGCCTCGGGGCCGTCGCCCTGTTCGTCAACCCAAGGAACCGCTGGATCGCGCGGATGGTGATGGCGCGCCGACAGTCCGCCATGGGCGAACTCGTCGCCTCTGGACCCGGAGCGCTGCATCGTCTCGCCCGCGCCCTCGAGGTCGGGAGCCACCTCGGCCTGCTCGTCGACCAGTTTCACAACCGAGGCCCCGAGGTTACGATGTTTGGTCATTCTACCAAGGCCAACCCGATTTTTGCCCGCCTGGCCCGGCAGTTCGAGTGCCCGGTTCATATGGTGCGCGTGGTGCGGTTGCCCGGCGACCGTTTTCGCATCGAACTGAGCGAAGAACTTGACCTGCCGCGAGACGCGAGCGGCCGGATCGACGTCGCCGCCGCCACGCAGATGGTCGCCGTCATAATCGAGGGTTGGGTCCGCGAGCATCCCGGCCAGTGGCTTTGGGTGCATCGTCGCTGGCGGTGAAACCGCGGCAGATTTTGGTCAGACCATCCATTCTGTGCTGGCGCGCATTCATCAAGCGCCGGTGAATACGGTCATGCGCGTGTTCGACAATCGTGACGGACTCGACGCCGGCCTGGCCACCGACGGTCGCGCTGGAATACACGCACGCCACGCCCCCATTATCATGGTGGGGCAGAGGACGCCCCGAGCGACATCGATGCGCGGAGACGGTTCTTGTCACGACCCGTCTGAGAGAAGCCGTTCTTGGGCGAGTCGATTGGGAATCTGTCGTCTGTCACGATCGTCGGGCTCACTATCGGGGCGATATATGGCCCTGGATGACGCAAGCCGCGCTTGGCGATAAACTATTCTCATGCCGCCCGCCATTCCGCCCCGCGACGCCCGTCCATGTTGAACGGTACGACTGTCTTTGTCGCGTCGATCGGCTATGTTTGCTTTCTGTTCGCGGTGGCGTGGTGGGGCGATCACGGGGGGCGGCGGTTCGTCGTCGGCAGGCGGCGCGCGCTCGTCTATGCGCTCAGTCTGGCTGTCTACTGCACCTCGTGGACCTATTACGGTTCTGTCGGCGTCGCCTCTGCGCACGGCCTTGACTTCCTGCCGATCTATATCGGGCCGATCCTGGTCGTCGGTTTCGGCCATCGGTTGATCGCGCGCATCGCCGGCCTCGCGCGGGCGCAGAACCTGACCACGGTCGCCGATTTCGTCTCCGCGCGCTACGGCAAGTCGCAAGGCGTGGCGGCGCTCGCCGCGCTGATCGCGTTGATGGCCTCCGCTCCCTATATCGCGTTGCAGCTCAAGGCGATCGCCCAGACCATATTGATGGTCGTCGACTCGTTCGAGCACGGACGATTGACGCCGGGCGCGCCTTCGTCGGCCTTCTATCTCGCGGTGACCTTGGCGCTGGCGGCGTTCGCCATGGCCTTCGGCACGCGGCGCATCGACCCGACCGAGCATCAAAGCGGGCTGATCCTGGCCATTGCTGTCGAGTCGATCGTCAAACTGGCGGCTTTTCTCGCCGTCGGCGCCTTTGTCGTCTGGGGGCTCTTCGGCGGCTTAGGCGATTTGGCGCGCGTCGCCGAAACCGACGCGAGTATCGGCAACGCCATCCAATCGGCCCCCGATCCCGCCAACTGGCTGACCACGACGCTGCTCTCGGCTTCGGCGATCTTGCTGCTGCCGCGCCAGTTCCACGTCAGCGTCGTCGAGAACCGCGATGCGCGCGACATCGTCGCCGCGTCGTGGCTGTTCCCCGCCTATCTCATAGCGATCAATCTGTTCGTCGCGCCGCTGGCGATTGCCGGTCTGGCGACTTTCGCCAACGGGGCGATCGACCGCGATCTGACGGTTCTCGCCCTGCCGCTCAACGCAGGCGCGCGTTTCCTGGCGCTCACGACGATGCTCGGCGGGCTCTCGGCGGCGACCGGCATGGTGGTGGTCGACAGCGTCGCGCTGGCGATCACCGCCTCGAACGATTTGGTGATGCCGATCCTGCTGCGCCGTCGCTCCGGGCAGGCCGAGGCGGCGGCGGCTGCGGGCGAAATCGGCGCGCATGTGCTGCTGGCGCGCCGCGCGGCGATTCTCGCGGTGCTGTGCTTCGGCTTTCTCTATGCGCGCCTCGCCAACGGCGCGGCGCTCGCCACGATCGGGCTTCTCTCTTTCGCGGCGATCGCGCAAATCGCCCCGGCATTCCTGGGCGGGCTGATCTGGCGGCGCGGCACTGCGCGCGGCGCGCTCGCCGGGATGATCCTCGGCTCGTTGGTTTGGGTCTACGTGCTGTTTCTGCCTTCGCTCAACGCCGACGGCGCGTTCGCCGGTCTGCTCGCGCACGGGCCGCTGGGGATCGCCTGGCTGCGGCCGGCCGCCCTGATCGCGTTTTCGCCCTATCCGCTGGTCGGCGGCGTCGCGCTGTCGCTCGGGGTGAATGTCGCCGCCTTCGTCCTCGCGTCGCTCACGCGCAAGGCGACGCCGCTCGAACGCACGCAGGCGATCGCCTTCGTCGGCGCCGCGCCGGGCGGCAAACCGCAAGCTTTCCGCCTGTGGCGCGCCTCGGCGACGGTGGGCGAACTGGAGGCGACGGTGGCGCGCTATCTCGGTTCGGCGCGCGCGCGGCGCGCGTTCGAGGCGTTCATGGGCGAGCGCGGACACCATCTCGCCGCCGCCGACGAAGCGGACGCCCATCTCATCCGCCACGCCGAGCATATGCTTTCGCCGGCGATCGGCGCGTCGACCTCACGTCTGGTGCTGTCGCTGCTGCTGCGTCGACGCGCGATGTCAGGAAAATCGGCGCTGAAACTGATCGACGACGCAGCGGCGGCGATCCAATCGAGCCGCGATCAACTGCAACACGCGCTCGACCATGCGCGCCAGGGCGTCACGGTGTTCGACAGCAATCTCGCCCTGACCGCCTGGAACCGCGAATTCGCCGATTTGTTCGACCTACCGCCATCGATGCTCAGGCACGGCGTCGGCCTCGACGAGATCGTACGCTTCAACGCCTCGCGCGGCGCCTATGGGCCGGGTTCGTCCGACGACTTCGTCGCCGAGCGCATCGGCAGCCTGCTCAACAACGACGAACCGTTGCGCCTGCGCCTCTATCCTTCCCAGCGCGTGATCGAAGTCCGCTCGGCGCGGCTTCCCGACGGCGGCATCGTCACCACCTATACCGACGTGACGCAGAGCGTGCTCGCCCAAGAGGAGCTCGCCGCGGCAAACGAGCGGCTGGAGCGGCGCGTGCAGGCGCGCACCGCCGAACTCGAACGCCTCAATCAGGAGCTGGCGCGCGCCAAGACGGAGGCGGAAGAGGCCAATCTGTCCAAGACGCGCTTCCTTGCTGCGGCGGGCCACGACATCCTCCAGCCTCTGAACGCGGCGCGGCTCTACGCGAGCACGCTGAGCGAAAGCACGGCCGAGGCCGACGCGGCGGAACGCGTCGCGCTGGCGCGCAACGTCAACGCCTCGCTCGAGGCGGTCGAGGAAATCCTGGGCGCGCTGCTCGACATTTCCCGGCTCGACGCCGGCGCGACGCGACCCGAAGTCGTCGACTTCCGCATCAACGACATTTTCCGTCAACTCGAAATCGAATTCGCGCCGACCGCGCGCGCGAAAGGGCTTGGGCTTCGCTTCGTCGCTTCCTCGCTCAGCGTGCGCTCCGATCGCCGGCTGATGCGGCGGCTGCTGCAAAATCTCGTGTCCAACGCGGTCAAGTATTCGCTCAAAGGGCGCGTGCTGGTCGGTTGCCGCCGCGTCGGGGGCGCGGTCAGGATCGAAGTGTGGGACACCGGGCTCGGCATTCCCGCCGACAAGCATCGCCAGGTGTTCGAGGAGTTCGAGCGCCTCGAACAAGGCGCGCGGGCGGCGCGCGGCCTCGGGCTCGGCCTTTCCATCGTCGAGCGGCTGGGGCGGGTTCTCGGCCACGCCGTGACGCTGCGCTCGGAGCCGGGGGTCGGCTCGGT
Organism: Roseiarcus sp.; assembly: GCA_050015575.1. GTDB lineage: Bacteria > Pseudomonadota > Alphaproteobacteria > Rhizobiales > Beijerinckiaceae > Roseiarcus. The sequence goes on from JBEKBD010000041.1 coordinate 16,096, forward strand.
GTTCGCGGTCGTGGCGCCGCTCGGCGCGGCGAGCCCGGCCCTCGCCGCCGAGGATTCTTCGCCGGCGCCGGCGCTCGAGGGCGAGGCGTTGAGCGGCCTCAGAGTGCTGGCGATTGACAACGAGCCGCGCGTGCTGGACGGCATGCGCGTGCTGCTCGGAAAATGGGGATGCCGCGTCGCCGTCGCGCGCTCACTCGAGGAGGCGCTCGAAGCGCTCGCGAGTCTCGACGGGACGCCCGATGCGATCGTCGCCGACTATCATTTGGATGAAGGCGATGGGTTGGCCGCCATCGCGGCGTTGCGCGAGCGCGTCGGCTTTCCCGTCGCGGCGATTCTGGCTACCGCCGACCGCAGCCAGGAGGTGCGCGAAGCGGCCGCGCGCGCCGATGTCGCGCTGCTCAACAAGCCGCTTAAGCCGGCCCCATTGCGCGCGCAATTGAGACGCTGCCTGGCGCTGCGCCCGGCGGCCGAATAGCGGCGCGGCCGTATCCTTCGCCGCGAAATTCCCTTGCGGGTTTGCGCCGTTGCGCGTCGTAACGAAAGTCGCCCCCGCCATGAAGGTTCCGACGCGCCCCTTCGACGATATTCGCGCCCTTGTCGGCGCGATGCCTGGGCGCGACGCGGCGGCGCTCGCAGCCGTTCGCGCGCGAGGCCGCGCTCGCCGAGCCGGCGGGCTCGCTCGAGCGTCTCGAGAAAATCGTCGAATGGCTGGCGGCCCGGCAGGGCGCCGCACGGCCGCGCGTCGAAGCGCCGCTGGTCGCGATTCTCGCCGGCGCCCATAGCGTCGCCGCTCACGACATTTCGTGTTCCCCGCCATCGGCGACGCAGGCGGTGGTCGCCAATTTCTCCCGCGGCGGCGCAGCGGTCAACCAGATCTGCAACACCTTCGACATTTCGCCGAAAGTCGTTCGAACTCGCGCTGGAGCGGCCAACCGGCGACATCGCGCGAGAAGCGGCGCTCGACGAAAAGGCCCGAGCGGCGACGATGGCGTTCGGCATGGAGGCGCTCGCCCCGAAGCTCGATCTATTGTGCGTAGGCCAAATGGGCGTCGGCGCCACGACCGTCGCCGTCGCGATTGATCACGCGCTCTACGGCGGCGACGCGGAGGATTGGGTCGGCCGCGGCGCGAGCGTCGACGACGCGCGGCTGAGGCGCAAGGCGGACGCCGTGCGCGCGGCGGTGGCGCGACATCGCGAGCATTTGAGCGATCCGCTGGAGGTCTTGCGCCGCCTGGGCGGGCGCGAGATCGCCGCGATGGCGGGCGCGACGCTCGCGGTTGGAATCGTCAAGTGCGCCGTCGCTTGCCACGACGGCATAGCGACCTTCGCCGAGGCGGGCGTCGTGGGGAAAGATTGAACCGAGGCGCGCGCCCGTCAGTCCAGGTCTAGTTCGCGCCGTTTGCGCCGGCTGAGGCCGAGCGCGACGAGGCGATGGGACTGGCGAAGGTAGTCCTTCAATTCGTCGTCGCTGAGACCCGGCGCGGCGTAGTGTTGAATCCAGCTCAGGCCGCGCGAGGCCAGATAGGGCGCCGGACGCAGGCCGGGAAGCGCCTTCAAAATCTCAAACGATAGGGCGCTGACTTTGAACGTGATCGCCGGACCGCCCTGATCCCAGCCGCCGATCGCGAACACCTTGCCGCCGACCTTCCAAACCTGCGAGCCGCCCCATTGCACGACATGGGTCGTCGCGGGAAGGCGGGCGCAATAGCGATTGAAGTCGTCGACATTCATATGGGCGCGCGGCCGTCTCGCTCTCACATCCCGCCGAGATAGTCCGCGACGGCAAAGATGTCCTTGTCGCCGCGGCCCGAGAGGCACATGACCATCAAATGGTCGCGAGGCTTCTTGGGCGCCATCTCGATCACTTTGGCGAGCGCGTGGGCGGGCTCCAGCGCGGGAATGATGCCCTCGAGGCGCGCGCAGAGCTGGAACGCGTCCAGCGTCTCCTTGTCGGTCGCCGAGAGATACGTGACGCGGCCAGTCTCCTTGAGCCAGGCGTGTTCCGGCCCGATGCCGGGATAATCGAGGCCGGCGGAGATCGAATGGCCTTCGTTGATCTGGCCGTCGTCGTTCATCAGCAGATAGGTGCGGTTGCCGTGCAGCACGCCGAAGCGGCCGCCCGCCAGCGAGGCGGCGTGGCCATCGGGCACGTCGAGCCCGTGCCCGGCCGCCTCGACGCCATAGATCTCGACGCTCGGCTCGTCGAGGAAGGGGTGGAAGAGGCCCATCGCGTTGGAGCCGCCGCCGATGCAGGCGATCAGGCTGTCGGGCAGGCGCCCTTCCATTTTCTGCATCTGCGCGCGCGTCTCCTCGCCGATCACGCACTGGAAGTCGCGCACCATCGCGGGATAGGGGTGCGGGCCCGCCACGGTGCCGATGCAATAGAAGGTGTCGGCGACGTTGGTCACCCAGTCGCGCAGCGCTTCGTTCATCGCGTCCTTGAGCGTGCGCGCGCCCGACTGGACCGGGCGCACCTCGGCGCCCAGGATCTTCATGCGGAAGACATTCGGCTTCTGCCGCTCGATGTCGACCTCGCCCATGTAGACGACGCATTGGAGGCCGAAGCGCGCGCAGGCGGTCGCCGTCGCGACGCCGTGCTGGCCGGCGCCCGTCTCGGCGATGATGCGCTTCTTGCCCATGCGGCGCGCCAGCAAGATCTGGCCGAGCACGTTGTTGATCTTATGCGCGCCGGTGTGGTTGAGCTCCTCGCGCTTGAAGAAGACCTTGGCGCCGCCGAGCTTTTCGGTCAGCCGCTCGGCGAAATAGAGCGGGCTAGGCCGTCCGACGTAGTGCTCGAGGAGGTAGTCGAGCTCCGCCTGGAAGCTCGGATCCGCCCTGGCGGCCTTGTAGGCCTGCTCGAGCGACAGCACCAGCGGCATCAGCGTCTCGGCGACGAAGCGCCCGCCGAAAATACCGAAATGGCCGCGCTCGTCGGGGCCGTTGCGGAACGAATTGCGCTTGTCGAATTTGGTCACGCTATGCTCCTTGCTTCGTCCCGAACCGCGAAGGCGGCGCGCGCGGCGGCGACGAACGCCTCGATTTTATCGATATCCTTGACGCCGGGCGCGCTCTCGACGCCCGAGGAGACGTCGACGCCGCGCGCGCCCGACAGCGCGATCGCCTCACCGACGTTGCCCGGCTCCAACCCGCCCGACAGCAGCCAGGGCCTCTTCGGCGCGAAGCCGCGCGCCAGGCGCCAATCGAAGGGAACGCCGTGGCCGCCCGGCCGCGTCGCGCCCGTCGGCGGCTTGGCGTCGATCAGCAACCAGTCCGCGGCGTCCTGGTATTCGAGCGCCTTGTCGAAGTCCGCCGCGTCGGCGACGCCGAGCGCCTTGATCACGGGAACGGCGAAGACGCGCCTGATCTCGGCGACGCGCTCGGGACTTTCGCAGCCGTGCAACTGCAGGAGATCGGGCGCAATTCCCGCGACGATCACCGCCAGCGCCGCGTCGGCGGCGTCGACGCCGAGCGCGACGATCTTCGCCCGCCCGCGCGCTTCAGCCGCCAGTTCGCGCGCGCGATCGAGCGTCACGAAGCGCGGGCTGCGCTCGAAAAAGACAAAGCCGACCATGTCGACGCGGGCCGCGAGCGCGGCGCGAAGCGTCGGCGCGGTCGACAGGCCGCAGATTTTTATCGTCGCGGGCATGCGCCTACTTGGGTCAAGACAGGCGCGAAGTCAAAACTTGCCGCCGCCCGCCTTCTTCCACACCAGCATCGCCGCGGCGATTTCGCCCGCCGTGAAGTGGCGCATCCCCGCCGGGCCTGTTCAAGAATGCGTCGAGGGTCCCGGCGGGGCGATCGCCTGCGCCTTGGCGCGCTCGGCCTCGGCGCGCCACCGGTCCGCTTCGACGCGGCCCGTCCGCGCGGCGCTACGATATTTTCCCTGCGCGAGCCAGGTCGCGGCGCCGCCGGCCATTACGCCGATCGCGATTGCGCCGATCAGCACGATGAACAGCGGCGCTTGAATCGCGAAAGCGGGAATGTCGCCTGAGGCGAAGGGATCGAACGAGACGGTGACGAAATGCCGATTGGCGAAAGCGAAAATCAGAAAGACGATCGCGAGGGGGACAATGACGAGGAGCTTGAGGAAGCGAGCCATGGGCGGAACCGACGATTATCTCGCGCTCAGAGAAGCGCGGCGCGACAATGGCGCGAAAGCGCTTGGGGCGCAAACCGGCGGTCGCCGCCGCCGTCAGGCGTCCGGCTTGTGATTGAGACGCTCGCGCATCTCCTTGCCGGTCTTGAAGAACGGCACGAGTTTCTCCGTGACCGGCACTTTGTCGCCGGTGCGTGGATTTCGGCCGGTGCGGGCAAGCCGCTGCTTGGTCGAGAAGGCGCCGAACCCGCGCAGTTCGACGCGTTCGCCGCGCGCTAGCGCGCTGGCGATCTCGCCGAGAATAGCGTCGACGATGTGTTCGATGTCGCGTTGATAGAGATGCGGATTGCGCGCCGCCATGCGCTGCACGAGCTCGGACTTGATCAAGAGAGGCCCCTCGAAACACCAAAGCGCGATTGCAAGAACGCCGCGCCGTGCGTTACTCCCCGTTAGACAGTTGCCAAACCGAGACCAATCCGTCAACCGGACCGCTCTCGCTCGCCCATTCGCTGCGCCGCAGCGCGGCTGCAATCGACTCGAGTCCGATCGCGTCCGCCGCCGCGGCGGCGAGGCTGGTGAATTTGAAGCCGGCGAACCCCGTCTTGACGCGCCAATCGCGCACCGGCAGGTTCTTGGCGACGCCTCTTTCGCGCTCCAGCCATTGGATCGCCTCGCGCTCGCCGCCGATCGCGTCGGCGAGTTTCAGCGGCAGGCCCTGCCGGCCGGTGAACACGCGCCCGTCGGCGACGCGCGCCAGCTCGTCGTCGCTTAAGCCGCGCCGCTCCTGAACCAGACCCTTGAACCAGGAAAACGAATCCGCGACCATCGAGGCCATCGCGGCGCGCGCCTCTTCGCTGGTCGGCTCCATGCCGTTGGGAACGGCCTTGAGCGGCGACGACTTGATCGCTTCGAGCTTGACCCCGACCTTGTCCATGAGCCCGGAAATGTTGGGAAACTCGACCAACACGCCGATCGACCCGACGATCGAATTGCCGCGGACGAAAATGCGGTCGGCAGCCAGCGCGGCGATATAGGCGCCCGAAGCGGCCATCGTTCCGACGACGGCGACGACCGGCTTCTTCTCGGCTAGACGGCGAATTTCCTGGTAGAGCACTTCGGCGCCTTCGGTCGAGCCGCCGGGGCTGTCGATGGCGATCAGCGCCGCCGTCGCTTTCGAATCCCTGACCTCGTCGATCAGCTTTAGCGTCGCCGCGTCGCCGGCGATGAAACCGGAAATCGTCAGGCGCGCAATATGCGCCTGGGCGAACCCGGCGGCGCCGTACCAGCGCAATCCCAGCGCCAGAACCGCCAGCGCCGCAGCGACGAACGCCGCGATCCGCCAGAACCCGACTTGGCGACGCAACTGGCGACGATCGACGAGGTAATCGGCGGCGGACGTTGGGGTATTGGCCGGTCTTGCGGAAGCGATAGAGATAGGCGGGCGCGAGCGCCTCGACGCCCTGCGGGAGGACCCCGAGATCGCTCAACGCGCGTCTTTCCGCGATTGCCGCATCGGAAACCACGTTGTCATGACGCAACAGCTCGATCTCGTCGCGCGTCGTCGTCAACATCTTGGGGAACACACCAAACGACGCCGCGCCGGCGAATTCCGTCGTCGCCGCGAGAAGGCGCGACAGCGCGAAAGGAAGCGGCAGCAGGGCCCGTCGGCGCTCGGTGACGTCGAGCGTGCGCTCGATCGCCTCGCGCAGGGTCATCACTTCCGGGCCGCCGAGTTCGTAAATCGTCCCTGGGGCCGCGCCGTCGAGCGCGCGAGCGACCGCGAGCGCGACGTCGCCGACGTAGACCGGCTGCAATTTCGTCGCCCCGCCGCCGAACAGCGGCAGAACGGGAAGAACGCGCGCCAGCGTGGCGAAGCGATTGAGAAAATCGTCCTCCGGCCCGAACACGACGGACGGACGCAGCACGATCGCGCCGGGGAAAGCTTCGCGCGCCGCCGTCTCGCCCAGCCCCTTGCTGGCGATATAGCGATTGCGCGAGGCCGCGTCGGCGCCGATGCCGGAAATGTGCACGAGCGCACCGACGCCGAGCGCCGCGGCGGCGCGGGCGATTGCGCCGGGGCCGAGAACATGCACCGCCTCGTAGCGCTGTCGGCCGCTCTGGCGCTTGATCCCGGCGGCATTGACGACCGCGTCGGCGCCCTCGATCGCCGCTTTCACCGACTCGGGGTAGCGCAGATTGGCCTGCACCGCCTCGATCTGGCCGACCGCGCCCAGCGGCCTGAGGAACCCGGCGAGGTCCGGCCGGCGCACCGCGGCCCGCACTCGCCAACCCTCGCGCGCCAGCGCCCGCACGATATGGCGCCCAAGAAAGCCCGATCCGCCGAAAACCGTCGCCAGACGATCGCTGTCATAGGGGGCTTCGGCCATCGCCGCTGGACTCCTGAAGAGGTGGAATTTCGCCCTTCCATAGGCGAAGGCGGCGCGGGTGTACAGGCGCGGCGAGGCCGGCCTGCGGGGCGAATTTCCGAGCGCAATCACCCGCGCGGCCGCCGACCGCGCCCGTCGGCCACTCGATTGGGTCGCAACGATGCAGCCGGCGAGCGCGTCTAGAGAAAGCCGCCGCCCCGCCCGCTCACTCCAGGCTCTTCTTGCGCGCCGCGATCACCTGTTCGGCCGGGCGACCGGACAATTCCGCGAGATGGTCGAACTTGGTGTCGAAGGCGCCGACGCCGGCGGTGGCGGAGCGCAGTTCGACGATGAGGTCGCCGATTTCCGCTTCGGGGATCAGCGCGCGCAACGATTCCCAGCCTTCCCAGCCCTTGCGCGCCTCGAAGCCGAGGATCTGCCCGCGCCGCGCGCTGACCAGGGCGCTGGCGCGCGCCAGCGCGTCGGAGGGCACGTAGATCGTCACCGCGAGAATGGGCTCGAGCAGCACCGGCCGGGCCTTGGGAAGCGCCTCGGCGAGCGCGATCTTCGCCGCCGCGCGAAACGCCATGTCGGAGGAATCGACGGTATGATAGGAGCCGTCGATTAAGGCGACCGAAACGTCGACGACGGGGAAGCCGAACGGCCCGCGCGTCAAGGCGTCGCGCGCGCCCATCTCGACCGACGAAAAATACTGCCGCGGCACCGTGCCGCCGTGGACGCGCTCGCTAAAAGCGAAGCCTTCGCCGCGCTCGCGCGGCGCGACCTCGACGACGACGTCGCCGAACTGCCCGTGGCCGCCCGACTGCTTCTTGTGGCGCCCGCGCACCGTCACGGCGTCGCGGATCGTTTCGCGATAGGCGATCGTGGGCTTGGCCGTCTCGACCGCGACGCCGAAACGCTCTTGCAAGCGCTCGGCGATCACGCGCAGGTGCATTTCGCCCTGGCCCATCAGCTTGAGTTCGCCCGATTCCTGATCCTGCACGTAGGCGAGCGAGGGGTCTTCCTCGCAGAGCTTGGCCAGCGCGGCGGCGAGCCTGACTTCGTCCTTGCGGTCCTTGACGTGAATGGCGATCGCCTGGGTCGCGGACGGCGGCGGCACCGGCGCCGCCGCTTCGGGCGCCTTCTTGTTGTCGCTGAAGCGATCGCCGGTCACCAGGCTCTCGAGGCGCGCGAAGGCGACCGTGTCGCCTTCCTCGGCGCGCGGCAGCTTGGTGGAGGCCGCTCCGACCAGACGCGCCAAGCCGGCGATGCGCTCCTCGGCGCCGCGCGAGCTGGTGACGCTGGCGCCGTCGGGAAAAGCGCCGCGCAACACGCGCGCCAGCGACAATTTGCCGCCATGCGCGGTGTGGATGGTGCGGACGATCTGGGCCAGCGCCGGCCCCTCCGGCTCGAGCCCGAGGCGCGCCCGCGTCTGCGCGACGCCCGGCGCTTCGTGGCGCAGCGCCTTGAGGAGCCGCGTCACGCCGTGGCCGGCGGTCGCCGATCCCATCAGAAGGGGCACGACGTGGCCCTCCCGCAGTTCGCGCGCGAGATCGTCGAACACGCGGTCGCGCGGCGGCTCGATGTCGCTGATGAGCTGCTCCATCAGCTCGTCGTCATAATCGGCGAGGCGCTCGAGCATGGAATAGCGCGCCTGCTTTTCGTCGCTGGCGACGCCGCCGGGCATTTCGACGACGACGGAGGGTTGGGCCTCGCGGTAGACGAACGCGCGCTCCAGCGCCAGATCGACGAAGCCGGTGGCGACGCCGTTCTCCCAGATCGGAATCTGGCGCAGCAGCAGCGGCGCGCGGGAGGCCGGCTGCAAGATCTGGAGGGTCTCGCGCACACCCCCGCCGGCGAGGTCGATCTTGTTGAGAAACAGGATGCGGGGAACGCTAAGCTCCTCGAGTTCCCGCAGAATCACCTGCAACGCCGGGGCCTTGCGGGGATCGGCCTCGCACACGACCACCGCCGCGTCGCAGACCGGCAGCGCGAAGCGCACGTCGTGGGAGAATTCGACCGAGCCCGGGCAATCGAAAAAGGTGAAGCGGTCGCCCATATAGTCGAAGCTGGCGACGTTGGGCTCGACGCTCATGGCGTGGGCGCGCGCCTCGGGACTGGAATCGCCGACGCTGGTGCCCTCGCGCACCGAGCCTTGCCGCGCCGCGCCGCCTCCGCGCGCCAGCAGGCCCTCGAGAAGGCTGGTCTTGCCGCTCTGGAACGGGCCGACGATCGCGATCAATCGCGGTCCGACAATTCTGTGTTCGCCATTTTGACTGGCAGCGGCCATCGCCTTCTCCTATCGCCTTCACCAACGCGCAAGAATCCCCCGCGCCCCATCTCCAGGCTAACCCTTTGATGTATGCTTGCAAGGTCTTAGTGCGCGGCGCAAGCCGTTCGTTGGCCGATCTCAAGGGGGGCCGGTGGCCATCGGCGGAGGCTTGCGATATGCACGGCGGTTCGAAACGCCGCGTCGGGGCGGCCCGCGCCCTTCGGGCGTAGGGAAGGATGGCATGAAGGAAACCACTTTCGCCGACGCCGCAGGCCTCGCCGCCGCGCTTCGCGGGCGTTCGATCGTGCTGGTGGGCATGATGGGGGCGGGAAAGACATCCGTGGGCAAGCGGCTCGCCCGCCGCCTCGGCCTCCCCTTCGTCGACGCCGACGCCGAAATCGAAGCGGGGGCGCAAATGACGATCCCCGAGATTTTCGAACGTTTCGGCGAAGCCTATTTTCGCGAGGGCGAGCGCAGGGTGATCGCCCGGCTGCTCGGCGACGAGCCGAAAGTCCTGGCGACCGGCGGCGGGGCCTTCCTCGACGAGACGACCCGCCGGCGCGTCGGCGAACGCGGCGTCTCGATATGGCTGAAGCCCGACTTCGAGGTGTTGCTGCGCCGGGTGCGCAAGCGCTCGAACCGGCCGCTGCTGCGCACTGCTGATCCCGAAGCGACGCTGCGCCGCCTGCTCGACGAGCGCAGCCCGACCTACGCGCTCGCCGACATGACGATCGAGTCGCACGAGGGGCCGCACGACGCGGTGGTCGAAATGATCCTGGCGCGCCTCAAGCAGCGCGTCGGCTCGTCCGGCGCCGAGGCGGCCCGGGACGGCGCGGCGCCGCGCGAAGTCGAAGTCGCGCTCGGCGCCCGTTCGTACAAGATTCTCATCGGGGACGGGCTCATCGAAGCCGCTGGGGCGCACATTGGGCGCCTCGCGCCTGGCGCGCAGTGCGCTGTCGTCACCGACGAGACCGTCGCAGCGCTGCACCTCGAGAGATTGAACCGGAGCTTGGCGCGAGAGGGGCTGAAGACCGCTGTGATCGTCTGCCCGCCCGGCGAAGCGACGAAGTCCTATGCAGAATTCGCGCGCGTCAGCGACGCGCTGATCGGCGCCCATATCGAGCGCGGCGACATCGTCGTTGCGTTCGGCGGCGGAGTCATCGGCGATCTCGCCGGCTTTTGTGCGGCGTGCCTTCGGCGAGGCGTGCGCTGCGTGCAAATGCCAACGACCCTTCTGGCGCAGGTCGATTCCAGCGTCGGCGGCAAGACCGCGATCAATGCGCCCGCGGGCAAGAACCTGGTCGGGGCGTTTCACCAGCCTTCTCTGGTGCTCGCCGACTCCGGCGTGCTCGACACGCTGAGCCCGCGCGAATTTCGCGCGGGCTACGCCGAAATCGTCAAATACGGCCTGATCGGCGACCGCGATTTCTTCGAGTGGTTGGAAACGCGCTGGCGCGAGGTGTTTTCCGGCGGGCCGGCGCGGCTCGAGGCGATCGCTAAGAGTTGCGCGGCCAAGGCGCGCGTCGTCGCCGCCGATGAGATCGAGCGGGGCGAACGCGCGCTGCTCAATCTCGGCCACACCTTCGGCCACGCCTTGGAGCGCTTGACGCATTACGAGGGAGCGCGCCTCGTCCACGGCGAGGGGGTGGCGATCGGCATGGCCTGCGCATTCCGCTTCTCGCGCGAACTCGGTCTGTGCTCCGGGCAGGACGCGGTGCGGGTGGAAAATCACCTCAAGGGCGTCGGACTGCCGACCCGCATCGGCCAAATCTCCGGCCTCAAGGCCGATGCGCAAGGGATCCTCGCCGCGATGCGTCAGGACAAGAAGGTCGAGCGCGGACGGCTGACCTTCATCCTCGCCAAAGGCATCGGCGAGAGCTTCGTCGCCAAGGATGTTTCGGAGGGCAAGGTCCTGCGCTTTCTGCAACGCGAGATTGCGAGCGCGTAGCGGCGCGCTCGACGCCGCCGCCGCGGCCGTGTTAGGGGGCGTCGCCGACGCGTCGTTCCGATCCGCAACGACATCGGCGCGACAGCCGAGGCCCGTGAGATGGCGACGTGAAAGCGGACATAGCGATTATCGGCGACCGCTTCATGCTGCCGTCCGAGTTCGAAACGGCGATCCGCCGGAAATGCGGAAGCGCGCCGACAATACGCTCGCACCAGACGCCCTGGCCGGATTTCGCCATGCAGCACGGCTATGCCGAAGCGGGCATGGACGGCCTCAAGGAGTATCAGGGCGACGCCGACGAAGTCGTGGCGCAAGCAGGCGAGGCGTCGATCGTCGTCACGCAGCTCGCGCCGTTTTCCGCCGGAGTCATGGGCCGGCTGCCCAATCTGCGCATGATCGCCGCGTCTCGCGGCGGACCCGTCAACATCGACTTGGCCGCGGCGCGGCGCCGCGACATTCTCGTCGTCAATACGCCGGGCCGCAACGCCAGCGCCGTCGCCGAATTCACCCTTGGCGCCATACTCGCGCAGACCCGGCTGATCACGCGCGGCCATGAGGCTCTGCGCAGAGGCGTGTGGCGCGGCGACCTCTATCGCGCCGACATGACCGGCGAAGAACTCTGCGAGATGACGGTCGGCGTCGTCGGCTATGGGCATATCGGGGCGAAGGTCGTGCGCATCCTCAAGGCGTTCGGCTGCAGGACCCTGGTGTGCGACCCCTATGTCGCCATTTCGCCCCACGACGTCGAGGACGGCGTCGAACAGGTCGCGCTGCCCCGGATTCTGGCCGAAAGCGATGTCGTGACCTTGCACGCGCGGGTGACCGCGGAGACGCGCGGCTTCATCGGCGCGGAGCAATTCGCCGCGATGAAGAAGGGTTGCTATTTCGTCAATACGGCGCGCGGTCCGCTGGTGGACTATCCCGCCCTGACGCGAGCGCTGAAGAGCCGGCATTTGCGCGGCGCGGCGATCGACACCTTCGGCGTCGAGCCGGTGCCGGCGGATTGGGAGCTGTTGCGGCTCGACAACGTCACCTTGACGCCGCACATCGCCGGCGCTTCGGTAAGGACGATCAGGTTCGCGGCCGAAGCGGTCGCCGAAGAGGTGCGGCGTTTCCTCGCTGGCGAGCCGCCGCTCAATCCATGCTGAGACGCGCGGGGCCGCCGGGTCGAGCGTCGGAGAGGCGAGCCGGTGTCCACAAATTGTCAATTCTCTTGTGACAATCCTCTCGGGGTTGGTCGCCCCCCGAGGCCGCGACGCCTCGGCGAAGCCGGGAATTCGGGGCCGGGGGCGGGTGCTTGGGGTATATTCATCAAAGGCGTTCGCAGCGCGTCGGGTTGCGTTTCGCGAACGCTGATGCGAGGCCAAGGGGGGCGCGGCGACGCGCCCCGCCGGCAGGAGGACGCGGCAATCGTCCGAACGCCCGCCCCTGGGCCTCATTCTTTCTAGGTCGGAGGCGATGACCGTGGGTTCGTTCTTCAAGCGCGCGCTGCAATTCGGCGCCATGTTCGGCGTCGTTGTCCTCGGCGCCCTGATTTGGAGGCAATCGACCGACAATTCCTTAGTCGAGGCCTGCGTGTTCGGGTTGGTCGCTCTGGGCGTCGTTGGCGTCGGCGTCTGGGAAATCAAGGATCGGGCCGCCGCAGCGCCGTTCGCCATCGTCGACGAAGGTCGCCCCTATGAAAAGTCGAGCCGGACGGAGCAACGCGTCGCGGCCGACTTGGCGACGATCGCGCGGCTCCTCCGAGCGTATCTGACCGCCAACTCGAGCTATTCGGACTCTCTGGTGCGCGCCAACCAGGATCTGCCCCTGCTGGAAAAACCCGAGGAGATCCGCGCCGTCGTTCTTTCGTTGATCGAGGAGAATCGGAAGATTCAGATCAAGGTCGACGATCTCTCCCGCAACTTGGACGAGTCGGTGGCCAAGATCGACAAGCTGCGCGCCAACCTCGCCGACGCCAACGACAAAGCCCTGCGCGATCAGCTGACCTCGCTCGGCAACCGCCGCTACTTCGATCAGAAGCTCGAATCGGCTCTTGTCGACGCACGGGTGGGATCGGGGGCGCTATGCCTGGCGATGTGCGATATCGATCGCTTCAAGGCGATCAACGACAAATTCGGCCATCCGGTCGGCGACATGGTGCTGAAGGCGTTCAGCGAAATCGTGTCGAGCGCCGTCAAACCTCAGGATATCGCCGCACGGATCGGCGGCGAGGAATTCGCAATCATTTTTCCGGACGCCCGAGCCACCGCCGCCGCGGCGGCGGCCGAACAGATCCGCAAGCGGCTCGAAACCAAGAAATGGTTGCTCGGTTCGAGCGGCGCCCCGCTGGGCGCGGTCACCGCCTCGTTCGGAGTCGTGCAGTTGCGCGACGAGGAAGGGGCGGCGCAACTGTTCGAGCGCGCCGACGAAGCGCTCTACCGGGCGAAGTCCGCAGGTAGGAATCGCGTCGCGGTCGGGTGATCGGCCGCCAAGCCGTGGCTAGGCGCCGAAGCGCCCGCCGAACCGGATCCCTGGCGCGTTGGGGTTGGCCGCGGGCGGTTCGGCGATGTCGAGCGCATAACAGACCACCGTCAGTCGCATGACGAACGGCGGACGATGCGTCAGACGCGCCGTCGTCGCGCCGCAGTCGACGACAATCGTATCGTCTTCGCCGGGGATACGGGCGGCGCAGGCCAAGAACGCCTCTTTCATGCCGGAAACGGCCGTCGTTTCGCGGATCGAGTTCACAGGCGTTCGCCGAGGCGGCGAGGACGACGCGGCCGCCCGGCAAGTCGACGCGCTTGGGCCCGCCGGCGACTCGCGGCGCACGCAAGCGTCCCGCTCGACTCGTCGAGCCTGGCCTCTATGATCGAGGCGACGCCCAACTTCGCCGGACCCCTGTCGATGAGCGCCGACATCGAAGCCAGCGCCAAGACGATTTTGCAACGCCTGATCGGGTTCGACACCGTCAGCGACCGATCGAATCTGGCGCTCGTCGATTACGTCGAGGGCTATCTTCGCGGTCTCGGCGCGCCGAGTTGGCGCGCGCCCAACGCCGCCGGCGACAAAGCGGCGCTGCTGGCGACGATAGGGCCGATGGTCCCGGGTGGCGTGGTCCTGTCCGGCCACACCGACGTCGTGCCGGTCGCCGGGCAGAAGTGGAGCGGCGATCCCTTCGTTTTACGCCAAATCGACGGTCGCCTCTACGGGCGCGGCGCCTGCGATATGAAAGGCTTCGGCGCCGCGGCGCTAGCGATGGCCCCGGTCTTCCAGGCGGCCGGGCTCAAACGCCCGATTCATATCCTGCTCAGCTACGATGAGGAGACGGGTTGCCGGGGCTCGCTCGACTGCATCGCCAGGTTCGGGCGGGAAACGCCGCGTCCCGACCTGGCGATCGTCGGCGAGCCGACGATGATGGCGGTCGCCGACGCGCACAAGGGCGTGGCGACGTTTCGCACCCGCGTCACCGGCTTCGAGGCTCATTCGGCCAAGCCGGCGCTGGGCGCCAACGCCGTGGCGATCGGTTGCGACATCGTCAGCGAAATCGGGCGTCTGGCGCGCGTCTTCGAAACATCGCAGAAGCTCGATCCGCGCTTCGATCCGCCATATTCGACCCTGCACGTCGGCACGATCCACGGGGGAACCGCGTGCAACATCTTGGCGCGGGAGTGCGCGTTCCATTGGGAGTTCCGCGGCCTGCCCGGCGTCCCGACGGCCGTGGCGGCGGGGATGGTGCAGACTTACGTCGATGAAGTCGCGCTGCCGCGCCTGACCCGCTTCGTCAGCGGGCCGAGCATCGAGACGATCATGGAGGTTGACGTGCCCGCCCTAACCGCCGAGGACAACGAGCAGGCGGCGAGGCTGGCGCTGCGGCTGACTGGGTCCGACCGCGCGATCGCGGCGCCGTTCGCTTCCGAAGCCGGCCACTTCCAGCGCGCCGGCATTCGGGCTGTCGTCTGCGGCCCCGGCTCGATCGATCAGGCCCACAAGCCCGACGAATTCCTCGCCGCCTCGCAACTGACGGCCTGCCTCGCCTTCATGCGCGCGCTGGCGGACGAGCTATCGCGCTGACGGAGCGCGCGAAGCCTTCTTCGCCTCGGCCATCGCGGCGACGAAACGAGCGAAGAGATAATGGCTGTCGCGCGGCCCCGGCGAAGCCTCGGGGTGATATTGCACCGAAAACGCCGGCCGGTCGCCGAGCGCGATGCCGCAGTTGGAGCCGTCGAACAACGACACGTGGGTCTGCCTGACGTTGGCGGGCAGGCTGGCGGCGTCGACGGCGAAACCATGGTTCATCGACACGATCTCGACCTTGCCGGTGGTGAAATCCTTTACCGGGTGATTGGCGCCGTGATGGCCCTGCGGCATCTTGATCGTGCGCGCGCCGACCGCCAATCCGAGAATCTGGTGGCCAAGGCAAATGCCGAACAGAGGGATGCGCGTCGCGAGCAGCGCCCGAACCGTCGGCACGGCGTATTTGCCGGTTGCCGCGGGATCGCCCGGGCCGTTCGACAGGACGACGCCGTCGGGCCTCAGCGCGAGAATCTCCTCGGCCGACGCCGTCGCGGGAACGACCGTCACCGCGCAGCCATAGTCGCTGAGCAATCTCAGGATATTGCGCTTGATGCCGTAGTCCACCGCGACGACGCGGTAATCGGCGCGCTGGCGCGTTCCGTAGCCGCGCTCGAGCGTCCAGCTCGTCTGATCCCAGTCGTAACGCTGCGCCGAAGTGACGGCCGGCGCCAGGTCCATGCCGTCGATCCCCGGCCAGGTCGCCGCCTCAGCGGCGAGCGCGGCGCGGTCGAACCAGCCGTCGGGCCTGTGCGCGATGACGGCGTTGGGCATGCCGGAACGACGGATCTCCGCGGTCAACGCGCGCGTGTCGACGCCGGTCAGGCCGATGATTCCGCGCGCCGCGAGCCAATCGTCGAGACGGCGCGTGGCGCGGTAGTCGGAGGCTTCGCCTATCTCGGCGCGAAAGATCGCGCCGCGCGCGCCAGCCGAGGCCGCCAGGTTGACGGTCTCGATGTCCTCTTCGTTGGTCCCGACGACGCCGATATGGGGGAAGGTGAAGGTGATGATCTGTCCGGCGTAGGAGGGATCGGTGAGGATCTCCTCATAGCCGGTCATCGCGGTGTTGAAGCACACTTCGCCAACCGCCGAGCCGGTCGCGCCGACGCCGACGCCTTCGATGATCGCGCCGTCGGCGAGAACCAGCAGCGCGGTCGGCCGGCGCGCGCCCCATCCCTTGCGTTCCGCGCCTTGAACCGCGCCCGCCGCTTCACTAAGTGTTGTTGCGCCTGACATGAGCCTGTGCTTAAGCGCCCGCGGCGCCGCGCGTCAAGCCGAACGGGACCGCGGCCAATCCATCGAGGGATCCATGGCCGAAACGATTGCCCTGCGCGACACGGTGGCGGCGCAGATGAAAACGGCGATGAAGGCGGGCGACAAGGTGCGCACCGGCGCGCTTCGCCTGATGATGGCGGCGCTGAAGGAACGCGAAATCGAGGCGCGCGGCGCCGGCAAGATCGTCAGCCGCGCCGACGAAATGGCGCTGCTGACCAAGATGGTCAAGCAGCGCCAGGAATCGCTGGCCATTTACGAGCAGGCCGGACGCGATGACCTCGCCGCCCAGGAAAGGGCGGAGATCGCCGTCATCGGCGAATTCCTGCCCAAGCAGATGGACGAGGCGGAAGTGACCGCCGCGGCCAAGGCGGCCGTCGCCGCCGCCGGCGCGGCCAGCCTCAAGGACATGGGCAAGGTCATCGCCGCGATGAAAGAGAACTATCCCGGCCAGATGGACTTCGCCAAGGCGAGCGCGATCGTGAAGGCGCTGTTGACGAGTTGATTCGCGCCCGCCGGCGCGCGGGCCGCTCTCTTGCGTCGGGCGGCGCGGCGCGCCCGATGGTTTCTTCGCCCACGCGTTTTTCCTGATATCGGAGTATCGCCATGCCTCAGACCCGCAGCCGCCTGTTCGACGACTTCTCGCGCTTGATGAGCGACGCGGCCGGGCTCGCCGAAGGCGCGCGGCGCGAAGTGGAGACGCTCGCCAAGAGCCAGCTCGAGCGCCTGGTCGCCGGCATGGACCTCGTTTCGCGCGAAGAATTTGACGCCGCGCGCGAAATGGCCGCGCTCGCGCGCGCCCACGAGGAGAAGCTCGAAGCGCGCCTCGGCGCGCTCGAAGCGCGCGTCGCGGCGCTCGAGGCCAAGCTCGCCCCATCCGATCCTTGAAGCGGTTTTTTCGCGGCTCGCGCGCGAACGCGGCGCGCTGATCGCCGAAGCGGCGAACCGCCGCCGCCGGCTTGATTCGCCTCAGCGATTCTGTGGACGAAGGTCGGCGCTCGGTTTACGGCGCGCCGCGAATCGTCGAGTCTGCCGTGGTCTGGGCGGCGAGACGGCAAGTAAGGCCGGCGCAAGCGTTTCGGAGCGTTAATAGGACGCCGAGCGTCGAAAAGTGCGTAGCGCGTCGCCGCGTCCCGCCCAACCGCCTTATTTGCGAAAGCTCTCCGATGATCGCCAACGAAAACCAGCCCGTGGAGCGGCGCGAACACCCCGTGGACGTCGTCGAGCGGCTCGCCTCGCGCAACGAATGGACGTTCGATCGCGCCGACGAAGACGAAATCTCGATCCTGGTGGCCGGTGTCTGGGCCCAATACGAAGTTGCGTTCACCTGGTTGCCGGAGATCGAATCGCTGCACGTGAGCTGTTCCTTCGATCTGAAAATCCCTTCGCGCCGGCGCGCGGAAATCACCGCGCTGGTCCAATTGATCAACGAGCAGTTGTGGCTCGGTCACTTCGACCTGTGGCGCCGCGAGGACATCGTGATGTTCCGCCACGCCCATTGCCTGGCCGGCGGCGCCCAGCCGAGCGACGCGCAATGCCGCACCATCGTCAACGCCGCCCTCGGCGCCTGCGAGAACTACTTCCAGGCGTTCCAATTCGTCCTCTGGTCCGGCCGCAGCGCCCGCGAGGCGATGGACCTGGCGATGTTCGAGACCAAGGGCAACGCCTGAGGAGAAAGAGCGGCAGAGGTTCGCCGGGTCGCCTTGCCGCGATCCGTCGCCGGCGCAGAATCGCGCCGCGCCGTTCTCATTCGACGCGCGACATCGGCGACGAATTGCACGAACCCCGCAATCGTCCGGCGAGTCGCCCGCGCCGGGCCGGCGGAGGCGGCGAATCGCCGCGCCGCAGCCTGCGACAAATTGCGCCACCATGCCGCGTGGAGTTGGCGATTTTCATTCGCGCGCTTTTACATTAGACTAATTCATGGTGATCGTTGCGCTCTCGCAGGCTGGCTCGATGGATCGGTTATCGCTATGCTCGCCTTTGCATATCAAGACGTCTCGCAGGCCGCGCCACGGTCGCTTCGCCCGCCCGGCCCGTTTCGGCAAGGACGTTTGTGACGATGACCGATGATCCGCCTGCCCATCCCATCCTGTCGTCGATCGGCGATTTCGTGCTTTCGGGATTGAGGCCGAGGACGCCGCTCGCAAGAGCCATCGTCTTCGTCCTCCTGCTCAAGCTCGCGTTCGTTGCGTCGTTGCAGGTCTTTTTGCTCTGCTCCGCGGCGCAGCCGGACGTGAACCCGCAGACGATCCAACGTGTTCTCGGCCCGGCAAATCCTTAGAACTTCGGGGGGTTCTCAAATGCACTACTTAGACCCGACGAGCTTGGCGCGACTCCAGTTCGCGCTGACGGCGCTCTACCACTTCCTGTTCGTTCCTCTCACGTTGGGGCTTTCGTTCCTGCTCGCCATCATGGAAAGCGCCTACGTCATGACCGGCCGCGAGATATGGCGGGACATGACGAAATTTTGGGGCAAGCTATTCGGCATCAACTTCGCGATGGGCGTCGCCACCGGCATCACGATGGAGTTCCAGTTTGGCACCAACTGGGCCTATTATTCGCATTACGTCGGCGACATCTTCGGGGCGCCGCTCGCCATCGAGGGCCTGATGGCGTTTTTCCTCGAGTCGACATTCGTCGGCCTGTTCTTCTTCGGCTGGGGGCGGCTGTCGAAAGGCGGTCATCTCACCGTCACCTGGCTCGTCGCCATCGGTTCGAACCTTTCGGCGGTGTGGATTCTGATCGCCAACGGCTGGATGCAGAATCCGGTCGGCGCGACCTTCAATCCCGACACGATGCGCATGGAGCTGAGCTCATTCTACGATCTCTTGTTCAACCCGGTCGCGCAGTCGAAGTTCGTCCACACGGTCAGCGCGGGATACGTCACCGGATCGCTGTTCGTGCTGGCTATTTCCTCCTGGTATCTGCTGCGCGGACGTCACCTCGCCTTCGCCAAGCGCTCGATGATCGTCGCCTCGGCTTTCGGGCTGGCGGCCGCTCTCTCCGTCGTCGTCCTGGGCGACGAGAGCGGCTATAACGTGACCGAGAACCAGAAGATGAAGCTCGCGGCGATCGAGGCGATGTGGCAGACCGAGCCGGCGCCGGCCGGGTTCTCTGTGTTCGCCATTCCCGATACGGCGGCGAAGGTCAATCGCTTTGAAATCGAGGTTCCCTGGGTTCTCGGATTGATCGCCACCCGATCGTTCGTTCAGCCAATCCCCGGCATCAACGATCTCGTCGCCCAGGCCGAACAGAAGATCAAGGACGGCCTCATCGCCTACGACGCGATTCAGCGCTTGGACATGGATCGCAACGACAAGGCGGCGCGCGATCTCGCGATGGCGCACGCGGCCAATCTCGGTCATGCGCTGTTGCTGAAGAAATACGTCGACGATCCGCGCACGGCCGACGCCGCGACGATCGCCCGCGCCGCCGAGGACACCGTGCCCAACGTCACGGCGTTGTTCTGGACCTTCCGCCTGATGGTCGGTCTGGGCTTCTACTTTATCGCGCTGTTCGCCGTGACGTTTTGGAAGATCAGCAAGCGCCAGTTCGATAGCCGCGGCCTTCTGACGACCCTCGTCTGGTCTTGGCCGCTGCCCTGGATCGCCGCCGAGTTCGGCTGGATCGTTGCCGAATACGGCCGTCAGCCGTGGGCGATCGACGGCGTTCTGCCGACCGCCCTGGGATCGTCGGCGCTGTCGCTGCCGCAGGTTCTCTTCACGCTGTGCGGCTTCGTCTTGTTCTATTCGTCGCTGCTCGTCGTCGAGATCATCCTGATGCGCAAGTACATCCGCATGGGGCCGGTGGAAGCTCTCTATCCCGCCGCGCCGTCGCTCAACCCCGCCGCTGTTCCGGCCGAGTGAGGAAAAAGAGATGTCCATTCCGATCGAATACGAATACCTCCGCCTCATCTGGTGGCTCTTCCTCGGCGTGCTGCTGATCGGGTTCGCCGTCATGGACGGCTTCGACCTCGGGGTCGCGACGCTGCTGCCCTTTGTCGCGCGCAACGATGTCGAACGGCGCGTCGCCATCAACGCCATTGGCCCGGTCTGGGACGGCAACCAGGTCTGGCTGATCCTCGGCGGCGGCGCGATCTTCGCCGCCTGGCCGCCGATCTACGCCGCCGCGTTCTCGGGCTTCTATCTCGCCATGTTCCTCGTGCTGGCGGCGCTGATCGTGCGTCCGGTCGGCCTCGAGTTCCGCAACAAGATGGCCGGTCCCCGCTGGCGCGCGTTCTGGGACTACGCGCTGTTCGTCGGCGGGCTGGTGCCCTCCCTCGTCTTCGGCGTCGCGATCGGCAACCTCCTGCAGGGCGTGCCGTTCCGCATCGATCACGACATGCGGGTGCTCTACGAGGGGTCCGGGCTTTGGGAACTGCTCAATCCGTTCGGCCTGCTCTGCGGGCTGGTCTCGCTGTCAATGCTGGTGTCGCACGGAGCGACCTATCTGGCGGCCAAGAGCGACGGCGCGGTGCAGGCGCGCGCGCGGACGGTGGCCTCGCGAGGCCCGCTGGTGACGATCGTGCTGTTCGTTCTCGCCGGCGTATGGGTCGCGCTCGGCGTCAAGGGCTACGCGATCACCAGCGCGGTGGCGGTCGACGGCCCGTCCGATCCGCTGCTGAAGACGGTCGCTCAGGTTCCAGGCGCCTGGCTCGCCAACTACTCGATCCATCCCTGGATGGCGCTGGCGCCGGCGCTGGCGATCGTCGGCGGGCTCCTAACGGCGTTCCTCTCGGCGCGCGGCAGGGCGGGTCCGGCCTTCGTCGCCAGCGGCGTCGGCATTTTCGGCGTCGTCTCCACCGCGGGCGTCAGCATGTTCCCGTTCCTGATGCCCTCCAGCATCGATCCGGCCGCGAGCCTGACGGTGTGGGACGCCTCGTCGAGCCAGGCGACGCTATTCGTCATGTTGATCGCGACGCTGATCTTCCTTCCCATCGTGCTCGCCTACACCAGTTGGGCGTTCTACATCCTGCGCGGCGCGGTCACCGCGGCGCAGGTCCGCGACAACAGCCCCAGCCTCTACTGAAGGATCGCAATCATGTGGTATTTCGCCTGGGTGCTCGGCATCGGCTTCGCCACCGGCGCCGCGATTCTCAACGCAATGTGGCACGAACTTCATTTGCCCGAACAGACAATCCGGGACTGACTCGATCGGGCGCCCCCTTTTAACGGTCGCTCGAGAGGGCGCATGCCTTGGCGGGGCTCGGCGGCGAGGCGCAAGCCGGCCCCCTTTGATTCGGGAAACCATGCATTCGAATGGCCGGAGCAAACGAGGCTGGTCATTCCGGGCTGCTTTACGGGAAAGAACCGAGATGCCGTGGCACATTTATCTCCTGCAGTTCGTCAGCGGATTGTTTCTTGCGAACGGCGTCCCTCACTTTGTTCAGGGCGTTAGCGGTCATCGGTTTCAGACCCCGTTCGCCTCGCCGTCGGGGGTCGGCGAATCGTCGCCGGTGGCCAATGTCCTGTGGGGATTCGGCAGCCTGGCGATCGGCTTCGCCATTCTCTGGTCATTCGCGCCCAAAGGCGCCGACGTGGTTCTGGAATGGGTCGCAGTCGGCCTCGGCGTGCTGGCGATGGCCGTCGTGCTCGCCAGGCATTTCGGACGGGTCCGATCGGCGAGCCGTTAGCGCGAACCGATCGAGCTCGTAAGCGGCGGTCGCGTCGGCAGCGTCATGGTTTCGGCGCTTCGTATTCGCCAACGATATTGCTTGCCCATGGGGTCGGCGCGGCGCGACCGTAGGCGCTGGAGCGTTGCGGAGGAAGCTGGTAGTTTCGCGCGATGCGAGTTTGATTACCGCCAGGGAGGTTTGCATGCCGAGGCTCACCGTCTTCCTCGCGCGCTATATCGGCCTTTTCACCCTCTTGCTCTTGGCCGCTTTGCTGGCGCGCGGAAGCGCGCTCGTCGAAACCGTGGTGGCCGACGGGCCGGTCATGTTCGTTTTCGCTATCATCAGCCTAGCGCTTGGCCTCGGGATGGCGCTCGGGCACAATGTCTGGTCGGGCGGCGCGGCGCCAGTGGTCGTCACCCTAGTGGGATGGCTGATCCTCGCGAAAGGTTTGCTGCTGTTGTTGCTGAAGCCCGAAGCGCTGACGCAGCTCTTCGAGCGGATGCACTATGGCGAGCATTTCTATCTCTATGTGGCGCCCGCGCTGGCGATCGGCCTTTATCTGACTTGGGCCGGCTTCACCGCGCCGGCGCCGCGCGGGCCTTAAACGTCAAGTCGGCTCGCCTGCAGAGGACTCGAGGGGCTGGCGCCGGCGCGCGTTTGCGTGTAAGAGCCGCGCTTCCCCTTCTCTTGCCGTGGGCGACGAAGCCGACCGGCGCGCCTTTTGGAGTTTTCTTATGGCTGTTCCGAGACGCAAGACCTCGCCCTCGCGCCGCGGCATGCGCCGCTCGGCCGACGCGCTGAAGGCCCCGACCTATGTCGAGGACAAGGATTCGGGCGAGCTGCGCCGCCCGCACCACATCGACCTGAAGAGCGGCATGTACAAGGGCCGCCAGGTGCTCGAGCCGAAGAGCAAGGTCGAGGCGTAAGGGGGCGTCCCGCGAAACACGGACATTTCCGCCCGCCAAGGCCGGCCTCGCGCCGGCCTTTTGCCTGTCGCGCAATCAACTTCCCCGCGTCGCCACCACCGCGCCGCCGACGATCAGCGCGCAGGCGAAGCCGAGCGAGGCGGTCGCCGGGGCGAAGCCGGCGGCGACCAGGATCAACGTCGACAGCGCCGGCGCGGCGTAGGCCGCGACGCCGAGCAGCCTGAGATCGCCGTGCTTGACGCCGTAGTCCCAGAGATAGAACGCCAGGCCGACCGGCCCCAGGCCGAGGCCGACGATCGCCGCCCATGGCGCCAGACCCGCCGGCGCGACATTGGCCTCGAAGGCGAAGTGGCAGATCGCCGCCAGCGCCGAGGTCGCGAGGCAGAAGCCCGCGACCGCTTGGGTCGGCGCGGCTTTGAGGCGCCGCGACAGCACGGAATAGCTCGACCAGACGAGCGCACAGCCGAGCGCCAGCGCATAGCCGCTGGCGACGCGCGGCTCGAGGGCGCCGAGCGACAGGCCGTCGGCGATCTTGCCCGCAAACAGCGTCGCCGCGCCGGCGAAGCCGAGCGCCGCGCCGACGAGGTGGCGGGCCTCGAGCCGCTCGCCGGGCAAGAGCGCCGACATCAGCACGATCAACAGCGGCCAGAGATAGTTGATCAGACTCGCCTCGGCCGGCGGGGCGCGGTTCAAGGCCGCGAAATAGAGCGCGTGATAACCGAACAGGCCGCCGACGCCGACGAGCCACACCGGCCAGGGCTGCCGAAACGCGGCGAGGCGTCCGCGCGCCGCCGCAGTGATCAGCCCGAGACCGCCGCTGACGGCGAAGGCCAACGCCGCCAGCTCGAACGGCGGAATGGCGCCGGCCGAGGCCGTCAGCAGCGCCAGCGCGCTCCACAACAGGATCGCCCCGAAGCCGATCGCCGTCGCCGCGCGGGAGGCGCTGTCGTGGGAAGAATCGGGCGTCATGGACCGCGCCGCCATCGGGACGTAAACTCGGGGAGAGCGCGCCGCATCGGCGGCGAGCGGGAGAGGGCGATGGACGCGATCATTTACCACAATCCGGCTTGCGCCACTTCGCGCAACGTCCTGGCGCTGATCCGCAACGCCGGCGTGGAACCGCATATCATCGATTATCAGAAGTGTCCGCCGACGCGGCTGTTGCTGACGCAATTGCTGGCGCGCGCGGGGCTCGCCGTGCGCGACATCCTGCGCCAGAAGGGAACGCCGTATCAGGAGCTGGGCCTCGCCGATCCCGCGCTCGGCGACGACGCGCTGCTCGACGCGATCATGGCCCATCCGATCCTGATGGAGCGCCCGCTGGTCGTTACGCCCAACGGCGTGCGCCTCTGCCGCCCCTCGGAAAAGGTCATCGACCTCTTGCCGCCGCAGCGCGGCGAATTCTTCAAGGAAGACGGCGAGCGCGTCGTCGACGAAAAGGGCCGGCGCGTCGCGACGGCGTGAACATCCCAAGATCCCCGAGACCAACCGATGAACCGCTTCTGGAGCGCCCTGGCGGGCGAAATCACCCCTTACCAGCCGGGCGAGCAGCCGCGCGTCGCCGATCTCGTCAAGCTCAACACCAACGAGAACCCGTTCGGCCCCTCGCCGCGCGCGCTGGAAGCGGTCCGCGCCGCCGCGTCGGAAAGCCTGCGGCTCTACCCCGATTTCGCGGCGGCCCGCTTGCGCGAGACCTTGGCGGCCTATCACGGCCTGACGCCGGATCAGGTTTTCGTCGGCAACGGCTCCGACGAAGCGCTCGCCTTCGCCTTCGCGGCGCTGTTGAAGCAGGAAGCGCCGCTGCTGTTTCCCGACGTCACCTACAGCTTCTATCCCGTGTTCTGCCAGCTGTTCGGCGTCCGCTACGAGACGGTCCCGCTCGACCAATCGATGCGGGTCGGCGTCGCGGACTATCGCCGCCCCGGCGGGGCGATCATTCTGGCCAACCCGAACGCGCCGACCGGCATCGCGTTGGCGCGGTCCGAGATCGCGCGCCTGCTCGCCGACCATCCCGACAAGCCGGTCGTGATCGACGAAGCCTATGTCGACTTCGGCGCCGAAACGACGATTCCCTTGATCGCCGCGCATC
>JBEKBD010000042.1:0-28178 GCA_050015575.1 Roseiarcus sp.
CGCCCGAAGTGGTAGGCGCGCTTCAGCCGTCCGTCCCGCGGCTCGCCGCATTCGCGCTTGACTAGGCCTCGCCGACGGGCGTCAAGGCGCCTGTCGATCGATCAATGCGGTAAGCGGAAACGTCGTTGGAAACCCAGTTCGCCACGTACAGGAAACGTCCCGAGGGATCGACGGCGGCGCCGCACGGCATCTGGCCGCTGGCGAACGGCGCCCCCGCGACCAGGGCCAGCATGCCGGTCGAAGAATCGATGCGATAGGCCGATACGCCGTCCGATTCGCCGTTGGCGACGAAAAGAAACGCGCCCAAGGGATCGCTCGCCACGCCGATGGGAACCTTGCCGCCGCTCGAGTACGGAGACCCATGCAGCGGCGTGAGCGAACCGCTGTCGCCGTCGATCCGATACGCGCTAATCGTGTCGGACTTGAAGTTTGCGGCATAAACAAACCTGCCGGACGGATCGACGGCGATGGCGGTCGGGCCCTTGCCGGCCGGAAATGGCGAGCCGGCAAGGGGTTCGAGCGCGCCGCCTGCGCCGTCGATCCTGTATCCCCAGAGATCAAATCGCCGATTGGCGACATAAGCGAAGCGGCCCGTTGGGTCGATCGCCAGGGCCAACGGCTTTTCGCCAGAAGGGAATGGCGAGGCCCTCAGTTCCCTTAAGGAACCGGATTCGCGATCGATCCGGTACCCGGAAACGTCCCCGGAGAAGCCGTTGCACACATAGGCGAATTCGCCGGAGGGAGCGATGGTTACGGACTCGGGATGGTTGTTCGCAGCGTAAGGCGACCCGACCACCGACTCCAATGCGCCGCTCCCGGGATCGATGCGGTACGCCGACACGTCATTCGAGTTCCCGTTAGCCACATACAGGAACCGACCCGATGGCGCGACGGCGATGGAATGGGGCCATTGTCCGGACGCGAAAGGCGAGCCATGGATCGGGGCGATCGCGCCC
The DNA here is from genome assembly GCA_050015575.1 of Roseiarcus sp. Classification (GTDB taxonomy): domain Bacteria; phylum Pseudomonadota; class Alphaproteobacteria; order Rhizobiales; family Beijerinckiaceae; genus Roseiarcus. The sequence continues at coordinate 957 of JBEKBD010000042.1, forward strand.
CGCAATGGCTCTATCCGATAAGCGGAAATGTTGTGCTCGCCCCAATTGGCGACGTATAGAAAATTCCCCGAAGGCTCGACGGCTGCGGCGATCGGATGCAACCCCGCAGCAATTCTGCCGCCGCCGCGAACGGAATTCTTCCGGTCGTTTTGCATTACGGCGTTACGGTCATGACGGCGACACGCCCTGCGTTACGGGAGTGGAGTGCGTCCGATCGCCGAGACGCGACTAAGCGTGCGACACGGGCATGGGGTGGTTCGTTTCACGCCGCCGAGCCTGTCGCAAATCGTCTTCGAACTCAACAGGCGGTTTGCAGCCGATGGCCGAGCGCAGGCGGCGGCGGTTGTCGACGACCTTGATGAAGGCGCCGACATCGCGGCGTGCTTCTTCGCAGCCTTGGCGTCGTCGCAGAGTTACGGTGACGGGGCGTCGCCGCAACGCCCATACACTCCGTACGGCGTCGCCTTCCGCCCGGCGGACTTTCCCGCGTTGCACTGGCCCGCCGCCGAGAACGCTGCGGCGTGAGGTCAGCTGCGCAAATTCTGACGCGAGCGGCGCGCCCCGCGCCACTTCTCCGCCGCAATTGCGGGGCAAAAAGCGCGCGGGACGATGCTCGGCGGCGAAAGTTCGCCGCCGCGGCGGGTCGGGCACGGTCGCCGAGCGCGCCTTTGTTCCCTCCGGGGACGCGTCATGCGCGCCCGAAGAGTTTCGTTGCGCCATTCGGGAGGTCCCGATGTCCCTGCCCGCTTCGCATCCGCGCCTATCCAAGCGCGCTTACAGTCTCGGCGAACTCGTCGCTGACGGATTCGTCCATACGGCCGCGCTCGTCGCGGGCCTCATCGCCTTCACGGTGCTGTTCGTGAAGGCGCCGTTCCATGGCGGGATCGGCGAGGGGCTGGCGATGGCGGTCTACGCCGCCGGCTTCTTCCTGATGTTCGGCGTTTCCCTCGCCTACAACATGACGCCGAATTCGCCGGTGAAATGGATTTTGCGCCGCTGCGATCATTCGGCGATCTATCTGATGATCGCCGGCACCTACACCGCGCTGCTGTCGCTGATCCCGGACAGCCTGTGGGCGATCGCCCTCGCCGTCTTCGTCTGGTGCGGCGCACTCCTCGGCGTCGCGCTGAAACTGTTCGTGCCCGGCCGCTTCGACCGCATCGAGGTCGGCGTCTATCTCGCGCTCGGCTGGTCGGCGGTCATCGCATTCAAGCCGCTCGTCTCGGCGCTGCCGGCGCCGACGCTGGCGCTGATTGTCGTCGGCGGACTCCTCTATTCCGTCGGCGTCGCGTTCTATCTCTGGCACAGCCTGAAATTCCAGAACGCGATCTGGCACGGCTGCGTCGCGCTCGCCGCCGCGTGCCACTTCGCCGGCGTGGCCTGGGCGGTCGGCCAGGCGGCCTAAGGGCGCGCCGCCTCGAGGGGCGGGCCGCCCGCCGCTTTGACGCCGCGGCTTCGGGTTGGCATAAGGGTCGCCGCAACAGGAGCGCCGAGACGTGACATTGCCGCGATCGCCGCTCGCCGCCGCCTTCGTCGCGATCCTCGCCGCGGCGCCGGCCGTCGCGGCCGAGCTGCCCGCCCTGCCCTCGCTTGCCGCCGATCCCGAGACGCAAGCGCCCGACTGGAAGGGCCTGTATGTCGGGACGGGGATCGCCGTCGCCTCGTTCAAGGGCGTCAAGGGCGCGGTCGGCGGCGATGTCTTCGCCGGCTACGATCGCGCGTTCGACAACGGCGTCGTGCTCGGCGTGCGCTTTTCCACCGGCTACGACCCCTGGGTCTTTCCCGGCGGCCCGTATCGCGGCTTCGATTTCGCCGAGACCAGCGTCAAGCTCGGTTACGAAATGGGCCGACTGACCCCCTACGTCGTGACCGGCGCGGCGCTCGCTCGGCCGACGAATTTCGGCGGCGACCTCGCCGACCCCGGCGCGACGATCAATGGCCTGTTCGCCGGCCCGGGCGCGCTGCAGGCGGTCGGACAGGTCGGCGCCGGCGTCGACTACGCCGTCACCAACAATCTCCACGTCGGCGTCGAGGCGGTGGTCGGCAACGGCCCGCTCGGCCCGACGCCGTTCGGCCGCTGAGGGCGAACGCGCCGCGAGCGGCGGCGGCGGGGCGTTGCGAATTTTGCGTTGACTCGAGGCGCGGCGCGATTGCCTTCGCCGACGCCGCGCGATAGGTCATCGGCCAAGCCCTCCCAGGTGCGGACCTCATGCAGACCTTGAATCGCCGGGCCTTGCTCGTCAGCGTGGTCGCCGCCTCCGGCGCGCGCCTCATCGGGCCGGCGTTCGCCCAGCAGCCCGCCGCGCCGCCCCCCGCGCCCGCCTTCGGCTACGACGACGTCGTCAAGCGCGCCCGCGCGCTGGCCGCCGCCGATTTCGACGGTTCGTTTCCCAAGCTTCCCGAGTCGTTGGACAGGCTCACTTTCGACGCCTGGCGCGCCATCCGCTTCAAGTCCGAACAGCCGCTGCTCGGCCGGCCCGGCGCGAGTTTCCGTCTCGAACTCTTCCACCTCGGCTATCTCTACAAGCGCCCGGTGGTCGTCAACGTGCTGCGCGACGGCATTCCCGCCCCGGCGCTCTACCAGGCCAATCTGTTCGATTACGGCGGCGCCGCCGTCCCCAGCGGCCTGCCGATCAATTTCGGCTTCGCCGGCTTTCGCCTGCTCTATCCGCTCAACGCGCCGCGCGTCATGGACGAGGTCATCTCGTTCCTCGGCGCGAGCTATTACCGCTTTCTCGGCCGCGGCCAGCGCTACGGCCTGTCGGCGCGGGGCCTCGGCATCGGTTCGGCCGGGCGCGCCGACGAGGAATTCCCGTTCTTCCGGGAATTCTGGATCGACACGCCCGACCCGGCGGCCGAGCGCATCGTCGTTCTCGCGCTGCTCGACGGCGAGTCGGCGACCGGCGCCTTCCGCTTCGAGATCGTTCCTTCGCTGGAGACCACCGTCGACGCGACCGTGACGCTGTTCGCGCGCCGCGCGATTCCCGCGTTCGCCATGGCGCCGTTGTCCTCGATGTTCCTGAGAGGCAAGAACGACCGCCGCGTCGACGACGACTTCCGCACCGAGCTGCACGATTCGGACGGCCTGCTGATGCACACTGGCGCGGGCGAGTGGATCTGGCGACCGCTCAGCAACCCGGCCGCGCCGGCCGTGTCCACCTTTTTGGACGACAACATTCGCGGATATGGGCTGCTCCAGCGCGACCGCTCCTTCGATCACTACCAGGATCTCGACCTCGCCTACGAGCTGAGGCCCAGCTACTGGATCGAGCCGCGCGAAGGGTGGGGCGAAGGCGCCGTCCAACTGGCGGAGCTGCCGACCGACAACGAAAGCAACGACAACATTGTCGCCGCCTGGACGCCCAAACAGAATTTCGAAGCCGGCCGCTCGATGAGCTACGGCTACCGCATCACCGCGCTGACCAACGATTCGCGCCTGACGCCGGGCGCGCGCGCGGTCAACACCTTCCGCGCCGCGCCGCGCGCGATCGGCGCCGCCGAAGCGCTCCCGCCGGGCGCGACGCGCTTCCTGATCGATTTCAGCGGCGGCGACCTCAGCTATTACCTCTCCGACCCGGCGCTGGTCGAAATCGTCGCGACGACCATTCCGGGCCGCGTGCTGCGCACCTTCCTCGCGCCCAACGCGCATCTGCGCGGCTTCCGCGCCGGCGTCGACGTCGCGGTCGACTCCGGCCAAAGCTGCGACGTGCGCGTGTTCCTGCGCGCCGCCAACAAGGCGCTCACCGAAACCTGGACCTTCCCCTGGCGCGCGTGAGGACGGGGCGGCGAACAGCCGCTCATAGTCCGAGCCCGCGCAGCAGCCGCGGCGCGCCCGAGCCCGCGCCGGCCGCCTCGGCGACGAACAGGCCTTTCAGCGTCGGCGCGCGATCGACGACGCGCAGGCCGAAGTCGCGCGCGAAGCGCAGCGGCGCGAAATCGTTGGAAAACAGCCGGTTCAGCGCGTCCATGCCGAGGCTCGAGGCGGCGACGTCGAAGCGGCGCGCGCGCTGATAGGCCGCGAGCGTCTCCGCATCGCCGGGATCGAGACCGAGGCGCATCCGATCGACGACGGCCTCGGCGAGCGCGGCGACGTCGCGCAGGCCGAGATTGAGCCCCTGCCCCGCCAGCGGGTGCACGACATGCGCGGCGTCGGCGACGAGCGCGATGCGCCGACCGACGAATCGGCGCGCGAAGCGGAAGCCGAGCGGGAACGCCTCGACGCGCGAAGCGACGCGGATCGCCCCCAGCCTCGGCGTGAAGCGCCGCTCGAGCTCGCCGAGGAAATCGGCGGGCGCGAGCGCCAGCAGCGCCTTGGCGTCGGCGCAGCTCTCGTTCCAGACGATGCTCGACCGGCGCCCCTTCATCGGCAGCACGGCGAACGGGCCGGCGGGCAGAAAGCGCTGCACGGCCCACCCCTTGTGGTCGCGTTCGTGGGCGATCGTCGCGACGATGCCGGACTGGCCGGCGTCCCAGCCGACAGCGGGAATCTCGGCCAGCGCGCGCAGCTTGGAGCGCGCGCCGTCGGCGGCGACGACGAGGCGCGCACTCAAGATCTCGCCGCCGGAAAGCGCGATCCGCGCGACGTCGCGGCCCGGCGCGAAGCCGACGACCGCTTGCGCGATGGTCTCGACGCCGAGCGCGGCGGCGCGCGCGGCGAGCGCCGCCGCGACGTCGTCGTTGAAGGCCATATGCGCGAGCGCCTCGCCCTCGCGCGCGTCGAAGGTCAGTTGCTCCAGCGCCGCGGCGTCGCTGACGCGGCCGTCGACGATCGCCATGCGCAGAATCGGCTGCGCCAGCGGCTCCAGCGCGTCCCAGGCGCCGACGCGCGCGAGAAGACGGCGCGGCCCCTCGGCGAGCGCGACCGTGCGCAGACGGCCGTCGCCCTGGCCGGGGCGGGGATCTACCACGACCATCGAGACGCTGCTTCCCAGCGCTTGGCTCGCCGCCGCCGCGAACGCCAAGCCGGCCGGCCCGGCGCCCGCGACGACGATGTCGAAGACGCGCCGAGCCGATTCGTGCGCAGGAGAAGAGGAAGGCGCGCCCATGGCGCATTGTCGGCCAGCGGCCGACGCGGCGCAAGCGGAGGCGCGACCGCCTCGGGGGCCGACGCCGCTCGCCCGAGACATCAAAGCGTAACAGCGGTAGGTTAGCAAGGCGCGTCGCGGCCGGCTTCGGCGCCATCCGCACTCGCGGGGCAGCCGAGGTCGTTCGCGACCGCCACGGTCACAGCGTCGAAGGGGCTGAGAATGACCAAGACTTTTCGCGGCGGCGCGGCGGCGATCGCGATGCTCTGCGCGGCCCGTCTTATCGCCGCCGCTCCCGCCATCGCCGAGAACCGCCCGATCGTCGCGGCGCAGCCCGACGCCGGGCCCGTTCTGGCGCCTTATTTCGTCGACCCCGCCGACGACCCGCCGCTGAGCAACGACGAAATGGCGGCGCTGGCGCGGCAGAAGATCAAATACGTCTTCGTGATCTTCAACGAGAACCATTCCTTCGACAACGAATTCGGCGCGTTTCCCGGCGTCGACGGCCTCTATTCGGACGGCGTCGCGCCGCGCTCGCCCGACCAAACGCCGGGCTTCACCCAGACCTACACCGACATCAACGGCGCGCTCGTCGCCGTGCAGCCGTTCCTGATCGGGCCGCAGCAAAACGCTTCGTTCGTCGACAGCGTCGACCACAGCCACAAGGGGCTCGCCGCGAAGCTGGACGTGGTCGACGGCGTCCCGCGCATGGACGGCTTCGCCGCCGACGAATACCGCAAATACGCCAAGCGCGGGAACAATATGGCGCAAGCGCAGGGTCTGCAGTTCGCGCGCCTCGTCATGTCCCACATCGATTGCGACACCATCCCGCTGTTGTGGAACTTCGCCGACCGTTTCACCATCTTCGGCCGACGCGCAAGCGCCGCTGCCGATGAGCGGCGTCATCAACGGCGCCGCTTACGGCGGAACCGGCCAGCCGCAGCGCGTTCCCATCGTCAACGACCCCAATCCGTTTTGGGGTTCGCCATACGACGCCACCGCCGCCGATCGCCAGCCGACCTCGCCGGCGGAAAGCTACGCGCCCGGCAATATCGCCGAAAATCTCACCTTCGCCTCGGTTCCCCTCACGGCAATGGGCCGCGAGATCGGCGAGCGCGTCAAGCGCGATCTCGCTCCCGAGACCGATCTCGCCGACGTGCAAAAGGACGTCGCCTTCATCCAGGGCTTGAACGGCGCGCGCGTGACTTGGGGCTGGTACCAGAACGGCTACGATCTCGAGCCCAACGACGTCGGCGGCGTCGCCTCGCACGCCAACTACGTCGCCCATCACAACGGCGCGCAATATTTCGGCTACCTCGCCAACAATCCCGGCGAGCGAGCGAGCCTGCGCGGCGAAGGCGACTTTTTCGCCGACGTCGCCGCCCACGCGTTGCCCAAGGACGGCGGCGTTTTCTACTTGCGCGGCGGCTTCCGCAACATTCGCGGCGCGACGCCGCCAATCCAGAATCCCGACTATCCCGACCCGGCCGGACTCACCCCGGAGGAACTGAAGGCGATCGCGCTGGCGAAGTCGGGCGACGACGATCATCCCGCCTACAGCGACCGTCAGATCAGCGAAGCGATGAACGCCGAGCTCGTCAACGCCATCGCCAGCGATCCGGAATTGTGGCGCCAGAGCGCGATCGTCGTCACTTACGACGAATCGGACGGCTTCTATGATCACGTCCCGCCCCGCGTCTTGTCCTATGGACCGGACGGACTGCCGCTGGCGCGCGGCGTGCGCGTCCCGCTCATCCTTATCTCGCCTTACGCGCGCGCCCACGCCGTCTCTCACGCCGAGGGCGACCACAACGCGGTGATCGAGACGATCAACGCGATCTTCGGCCTGCCGCCGCTGTCGCAATTGCCCGACGAGGCCGAAGCGCTGCAGGCCGGCGATTCGCCGGCCTTCAACCAATTCGGTCCAGAGGGCTTTCACCAGCGGCATCTCGGCCCGCGCGACACGAATTCGCCGATTACCGACAGCCTGCTGTCCGGCTTCAGCCCGAAGCGCCTGCGCGGCGAGGCGGCGCCCTTGCCCGCGGAATACGCGACGACGCCGAAGGACGTCGTGTGGAGCCTGCCCCATTACGGCGGCCGAGGCTGCGCGGCGATCGGCGTGACGCCCGAGGATCGACGCCAGCACATCGTCGCGGCGCCGCCAGCGAATTTCAATTCGTTGCCCGCCACGCTGCCCGCCTATAATTGACGATGCTTCTTCGCGCTCGAAGCGCCGCTGTCGCGGCTCGCGCGCTGCCGCTGCAACTGGCGGCCTTGGCGATCTCGGGCGTCGTCGGCGTCGCTTGGGCCGGCCCAACGCTCGATCGCGTCAAGGCGAGCGGCGAAATTCGTTGCGGCGCCGTCGCCCGACCCGGGTTGCTCGAACAAAAAGCGGACGGAACGCCGGGAGGGCTGCTGGTCGACCTCTGCCGGGCGATCGGCGTCGCCGCGGCGGGGTCGTCCGTCGCGGTCCGTGTGACCGTTTACGACTCGGACCAGAGCTACGACGAGATCCGGGCGGGACGCGACGACGTCTTCTTCTTGAGCGGCGCCGAAATCGTCGAGCAGAATCTCGCCGGCTTCGTCGCGCCCGGCCCGCCCGCGTTCCACCAGACCATCGCCGTGATGGCGGCGGGCGACTCCGCGGCGCAACGCCCCGACGATCTCGCGAATCAATCGATCTGCTTCCTTCAGGGCGACGCGTCGCATCGTCGCCTCGAGGCCTATTTCGCGGCCAAACATCTGCGGTTCATCCGCATGGGGCACCAGGAGGAAGACGAAATGCGCGACGCCTTCGACGCCCGGCAATGTCGCGCCATGGCGGGCGAGGCCACCACGCTCGCCGCGGCGCGGCGCGAAGGCGGAAAGACCCTTCGCAGCGCGCGCATCCTCGCCGAACCGCTCGCCAGCTTTCCGATTTTCGTCGCGACGGCGCCAAGCGACGGCGCCTGGGCGGCGCTCGCGTTCTGGACCGTGGCTATGCTGATCGACGCGGATCGGCCGAAGCGCGACTGGACCGCGGGCGGCCCCGACAGCCTGCCGATCGATGCGCCGGCGCTGGGGCTCACGCAGGGATGGCGCGAGAGGGTCCTCTCCGCGACCGGCGGTTACGCCGAGATCTTCCGCCGGAATGTCGGCGACGCCTCGCCGCTCGATCTTCCCCTCGGCCCGAACGCGCTCGCCGGCGAGGGCGGACTGATGGCGCCGCCCGATGCGGAATGAAGGGCGAGAGACCGCTCGTCGCCGTCCGGCGACGGCGCGGCGTCGCCCGCGGCGAACGACGCGTCCGCCTGCTCCCGGCAAAGGGAGACGCAGCTCACCCCTTGCGCCGCGCCATCAACAGCGCGATCGCGCAGGAGCCCAACCGCGCGATGGTCTTGTCGGCGCGGCTGGTGAGAATGAACGGCACCCGCGCGCCCAGGACGACGCCGGCCATTTCGGCGTCGGCGAGATATTCGAGCTGCTTGGCGAGCATGTTGCCGGCTTCGAGATCGGGCACGACGAGAATGTCGGCGCGCCCCGCCACCGGCGAGACGATGCCCTTGGCGCGCGCCGCCTCCGCCGACACCGCGTTGTCGAACGCCAGCGGCCCGTCGAGAATGCCGCCGACGATCTGGCCGCGATCCGCCATCTTGCACAGCGCCGCGGCGTCCAGGGTCGAGCTGATGTCCGGCGAAACCGTCTCGACCGCGGAGAGGATCGCCACCCGCGGCGTCAAGATGCCCAGCGCCCGAGTGAGGTCGATCGCGTTCTGCACGATGTCGCGCTTGTCGATCAGCTTGGGGTAGATGTTGACCGCCGCGTCGGTGATGAACAAGGGCCGGGGATAGTGCGGCGCGTCGATGGCGAAGACGTGGGTGATGCGGCGCGCGGTGCGCAGGCCGAGCGTGGGATGAACCACGGCGCGCATCAGTTCGTCGGTGTGCAGGGCGCCTTTCATCAACCCCTCGACCTCGCCGGAGCGCGCCATCGCCACGGCGGCCTCCGCGGCCGCGTGGCTGTGTTCGGTCGACACGATCTCGAACGGCGCGAGGTCGATGTGCGCCTCCTCCGCGGCGCGGCGGATCTTCGCCTCGGGTCCGATCAGGACCGCCTCGATCAGCCGCTCGCGCGCCGCTTCGACGGCGCCGACCAGCGAAGCCTCGTCGACGGGATGGACGACCGCGGTGCGCAGCGGCTTGAGGCCGCGCGTCATGTCGATCAGCCGGCGGTAGCGGCGGCCCTTCTCATGAATCTCGCCGCCCTGGTCGCGCACGATGCGGCGAAGAATTTTCTCGGCCGGGGCGGCCACCTCGACGACCCCGCTCAAGGTCAATTCGCCGCGCTGATTGGTGGCGCGGCAATCAAGCGCGACGCGCCGCCCCTCGGAGTTCTTGGATTTGACCGAGACCACCAGGGTCATGACGTCGCCCGGCCCCGCCGCGCCCTGCGTTTCCAGCGCCTGACGCAGCAGCACGGTTCCCGCGCCGGGAAATCGCCCGGCGACGACCGCGGCGATCAGGGCGCCGCCCCAGCCGCTCTCGGCCGCGATCGCCTGGAAGCCATTGGTCGTCACCAGCGCCGATTCGACGGCTTCGGGATCGAGCGCGCCCGCCGCGGCGGCCAGACGCTCGAAATCCTCGGGGCTGAGCGCGCGCGCGAAGGTGCTGCGCTCGCCGATCGTCAGTTCGTCGAAGGTGTGGTTCTCGATGCAGTTCTTGGACGCGTTCGCTTCCAGCATGGGGCATGTCCAGGTCGGCGCGCTCGGGCGCGCTACGCCGTCGGCGAGTCGCGCCGCGGGCTGGCAGGCTCTTAGCCCGCCGCCGCACGCCAGGCTTGACGCATGTCAACGCGCCGCGCGCGGCGGCCCTGCGCCGCGTCGGCAATATTGACAGGCGCCGCTTTTCGCGTCCATGGGACGAGACCTCCAGACATCGTCCGCCGAGCCGAGAGGATGAGAAAGCGCGTCGCCCCGTCCGCCGGGCCAGGCGGCCCGCCCTCGACGCCCCTCGAGGGCGATCAATCGGCGGCGTTGTCGTTTCTCGGCGACCCCCGCGCCTATGGCCTCACGGGCCCGGTGAAAAGGATCGACACCCAGGGCGCGGCGGTGTTCCTGGCCGGCGACGACGTCTACAAGGTCAAGCGCGCGATCCGCCTGCCGTTCCTCGATTTCTCGACGCTGGAAAAGCGCCGCGCCGCCTGCGAGGCGGAGGTCGAGGTCAACCGCGACAACGCGCCGACGATCTACCTCGGCGTCGCGCCGATCGCCCGCCAGGGCGCAAGCCTCGCGATCGGCGGAGACGGCGAAGCCGTGGAATGGGCGGTCCACATGCGCCGCTTCGGCGACGACGCGACGCTCGACCAGGTCGCCGAGCGCGGCGCCTTGACCAACGAATTGCTGCGCAAGCTCGCGCGGGCGATCCGCCGCTCGCACGAACGCGCCCCCCGGCGCGACGGCGAGCGCGCGACGCGGTCGCTCTCGACTTATCTCGATCAGAACGAGGCCGCTTTCGCCGCGCGGCCCGATCTGTTCGATCCCGCGCGAGCGGCCGCGCTGGCCCGCGAAGCGCGCGAGGCGCTCGCCGCCGTCAGGCCGCTGCTGGTCGCGCGCGGCGAGCAAGGCTATGTCCGCCGCTGCCACGGCGATCTGCACCTGCGCAACATAGCCGTCATCGACGGCGAGCCGACGCTGTTCGACGCGATCGAGTTCGACCCCGACATCGCCACCGGCGACATTCTCTACGATCTCGCCTTTACGTTGATGGATTTGTGGGAACGCGACCTGCGCCCGGCCGCCAACCTGCTGCTGGCGAGCTATCTGTCGTTGAGCGACGAGGCGCAATTCCCCGGCCTGGCGGCGCTGCCTCTCTTCATGAGCCTCCGCGCCGCGATCCGCGCCAAGGTCGAGGCGGGCGCCATCGCGCGCCTTAGCGGCGACCAGCAGAGCCGCGAGAGAGCGGCCGCGACGCGCTATTTCACTTTCGCCGAAGCGTTTCTCCGGCCCGCCCCGGCGCGCCTGGTCGCGATCGGCGGCCTTTCCGGGACGGGCAAGAGCGCGCTCGCCGCCGCGCTGGCGCCGGAAATCGGACGCGCGCCCGGCGCGGTCGCGTTGCGCAGCGACGTCGAGCGCAAGCGCCTGTTCGCCGTCGAGGAGACGGTCCGCCTGCCCGACGAGGCCTACAGCGACGAGGCGAACCGCGAGACCTATGCGCGGCTCGCGCGCAAGGCGGGGCTCGCGCTGCGCGCGGGGCAGGGCGTCGTCGTCGACGCCGTTCATGCGCGAGCGCGCGAGCGCAGGGCGGCGGCGCGGCTGGCGGCCGATCTCGAGGTCGCCTTCGTCGGCCTGTGGCTCGAAGCGCCGCTGGCGTTGCGTTTGAGGCGCGTCGGCATGCGCGGGCGCGACGCCTCCGACGCCGACGCGCGCGTCGTCGCGGCGCAAACGGCCGCGCCGCTCGTGGAAGACGGTTGGAGCGCGCTCGACGCCGCGGGCGATCTCGCCACGGTCGCCGCGGCGGCGCGGGCGCGCCTCTAAGGGGAGGGCGAGCGGCTTGCAGGCTTGCAGCGCCTGCCCCGAGGAGCGGCCGGAGCCACGGCGGGCCTGACCAAGCGCCGCCACCTCTTTCTTGGGTAGTGACCCATTTTGAGTTATTTAGCCAGTGGAGCCAATTTAAGATCGACCCAGCCGGCCTTGATCAGACCATCCTTGGTCGTCTCTAATAGCCCCGCCACCGCTAGCGCTGTTAACTGTGCACGGATAGTGGTCGTGTCCGACGTATTGTGCAGAATGCTTAAGACTAACCCTCGCTCTGCTGATAGCTCAGCAAAATTCTGTTGCGATTGTTCGCTCCCCTTTTGTCCATAATATTGCAGCATGGTGACTGTTCCTGCTGTCAATGTCGTTAGAGCCGTGAGCAGCGCCATTAACGTGGTTGGTTGTACTAGGGTTTTCCAAGGCTTCATTTTTTCTGCGATTTCAGCTTCCTTGAGCTTGGCGTCCAACTTTGCGTTAACGATCGCCAAAAGCTTTTCTTCGTCTTCATGCGTTGAGTTGTCCATTTTGCACCCGGTTCCAAATCTAAGCTGCCTGCTTGTTATATGCGATCACGGCGACACCCGCCTATCTCCCTTTTTTCATAACTCCAGGACGCTCAACCCTTTGGCGGACCGGGGTCGGTTGACGCGCGACGCGTTCGCCGCGCGACGGGGCGGCGGAAAATCGTCGCGCAAGGCATCGAAAACAAACCATACCGCCCGAAACGGCGCCGCCCTCGGTCAATCCGGCGGTCGCCTCCGCCGCCACGCGCCGCGCCGCTCCACGCCCCGCGCGCTGCGAAGCGAGTCACACGGCGCCCGTCGGCGCGCGCGAACGGTGCCCTCCATCTTTCCGCGCCATGTCGTCAGGCTGCAAACAATGACCGCAAAGGGTCGAAACCGTGCGAAAACTGTTTTGTTCAGCGAAGGTCCCAGATTCATTGCGAATCCAAGGAGCGAACCAACACGGATTTCGCGAGAGTTTTCACACAGCCTCGTCGAAAGCCGAAATTCAAATCGAGACACTGCCTTTCTTGGCGGCTCGCGGCGTTTCTGCTATAGGCTGGCGAAAAGTGGGCGCTTCGCATCGCGGGCGCAGCCTCGGAGCGGCCAATGAACTATTGCGATTTCGCCGCGCTGGAGCGCACGCCGCTCGCGCGCGACCCGTTTGATTTTGTCGTCGTGCCGGAGTTTCTCGACAGCGGCCTGTTTCCGTCCGTTCTGGCCGACTATCCCGAGGTGCCCGGCCCCGGCTCCCATCCGCCCGCCGAACTGTCGATCCGCGGCCATTTCCGCGCGCTGATCGACGAACTGCTCGGACCCCGCTTCCAGTCGGCGATCGAACGCAAGTTCGGCGTCGATCTGACCGGGCGCCCGACCATGTATACCGTGCGCGGCTATGTCCGGGAAAAGGACGGCGCGATCCACACCGATTCGAAATCCAAGATCATCACCGTTCTCCTCTACATGAACGAGCGCTGGCAGGAGGACGCGGGCCGGCTGCGCCTGCTGCGCGGCCCGCACGACATCGACGACTATGTCGTGGAAGTGCCGCCCTACGGCGGCACCCTGCTGGCGTTCCGGCGCGCCGACAATTCCTGGCACGGCCACAAGCCGATCTCCGGCCAGCGCCGCGCCATTCAATTGAATTGGGTGACCTCGCAGGAAGTCGCCGACGCCGAGCAGCGCCGGCACCGAGTGTCGACCAAGCTGAAGAGGTTCGCCAACACGTTCATTCCAGGTTCAGCGGCATGAGGCCAATGAAAGCGCAGCCGCGGCGATTCGCGGCGAAATCGGGAAGGCTCTTGCGCTCGGTCAAGCTGTGGCGGACAGAGCCGATGGGGAAGGAACTTGCCATGATGACGAAGACAATGGGGATCGCCTTTTCGGCCGTCCTGCTCGCCAGCGCGTTCGCTCTTGCCGCGAGCGGCGCGGCCAGCGCGATGACGAACAAACAGTGCGGCGAAGACTGGAAGGCCGCCAAAGCGGCGGGGACCACAAGCGGCATGACTTACCACGATTTCGAGGAATCGCATTGCAAGGGCGCCGCCGCCCCGGCCGCGGCTGCGGCCCCCGCGCCGGCGCCGGCTCCGGCCGCCGCCGCTCCGGCGCCGGCGAAGCCCGAGCCGATGAAGCCCGAGCCGATGAAGCCCGCGCCGAAGGCGACCGCCGCGGCGACCGGCGCCGGCCAATTCGCCGCCGAGGCCGAAGCCAAGGCGCATTGCCCGGCCGACACCGTCGTCTGGGTCAACACCAAGTCGCACAAGTACCACTTCTCCGGCCACAAGAGCTACGGCACCACCAAGCAGGGCGCCTATATGTGCGAAGCCGACGCCAAGGCCGCCGGCGACGTCGCCGCCAAGGACGAGAAGGAACCGAAGTAAGGCGCAACAAGCGGTCTTATCGCCGCGTCAGGCCATCGACGCCGCTTCGCTTTTTCTCTGGGGCGAAGCGGCGTCTTGCTCGTTCGGGAGGGGAAGGTGCCGGAAAGCTGCTGCCATCCCGTCGGCGCGCACAAACGCCTGCGCATCCCCGACACCTACGTGTCGAGCCTGATGCTCGATCGCGCGCTCGACGCCATCGCGCGCCGGGTCGGCCGGATCGACCGCGATCACGACATTCCCTATCTCGCCGGCTACAGCCTGGACGGCAAGCGCGTCTACATCGACCGCCACCTGCCCAAGAGCTTCCTCTACAAGGGCCGCACGATCGCGGTCGATCGCTATCTCCTGCTGCACGAGGAGGTCGAAAAGACGCTGATCGACCGGCTCGATCTGCACTATCAGCACGCCCACCAGATCGCGACGCGCGCCGAAGAGGCCGCCGTGCGCGCCGACGGCGTTTCCTGGCGCGCCTACGATCGCTTCATGCAGACTTACGTCAAGCGGATGGGCGACGAGCGTCTGACCAGGCTGCCGCCGGACCTCGACCTCAAGCCCTACCGCGACGAGCATGATTACGACCTGATGCGCCGCATGGTCGCCGCGGCCGCCGGCCCCGGCCACCCCGCCCATCAGGACGCCGCGCTGCGCCGCCGCCTCGACAAGGCGCTCGCCACGCGCGCCGCCGAGGCGGAAGCGGCCAAGGCCGCCGCGAAGCAGAAGAGCGCGTGACGGGCGCGGCGGCGCTCAGCCGCTCGACAAGCCGGGAATGTCGACGCCAAACGTTTGCAGCAGCAAAACGGCGTTCAGGGTGAGGATCAAAACGGTTCCGACAATCGCGGCGACATTGGTCAGGCGACTGTTGACGAACGCGCCCATGATATCCTTGCGGCGCGTGAAGATGAGCAGCGCAATGACCGGCGCCGGCAGAGCGATGCTCAGCACCACCTGGCTGACGACCAGCGCGTTGGTCGAATTGACGCCGAGCGCGACGACGACGAAGGCGGGGATCATCGTGACCAGCCGGCGGACGACGATCGGGATGCGAAAGCCGACGAAACCCTGCATGATCATCTGACCGGCCATCGTGCCGACCGCGGAACTCGACAGGCCGGACGCCAGCAGCGCGGTCAGGAACGCGCCCGCCGCGCCGGCGCCGAGCAGCGGCGTCAGCGTCGAATAGGCGGTCTCGATCTCGGCGACGTCGCTGTGGCCCTCGTGGAACGCGCTCGCGGCCATCACCACCATCGCCATGTTGACCAGCCCGGCGACCGCCAGAGCGACGAGCACCTCGATGTTGGAGAAGCGCAGCAATTGGCGGCGCTCGCCGTCGTTGCGCGCCGGCGCGCGGTTCTGCGTCAGTCCGGAATGCAGGAAGATCGCGTGCGGCATGATCGTCGCGCCGACGATGCCGACGGCGATCGTCAGCGCGCCAGCGTCGGGGATTTGCGGCGCGATCGAACCGAGCCCCGCCGCGCCCCAATCGACAGGCGCGATGAACACTTCGGCCAGATAGCAAAGCGCTATGGCCGAGACCAACGCGCCGATGATCACTTCGATCGGCCGGAACCCGCGTCCCTCGAACATCAGAATGCCGTAGGTGAGCGCCGCCGTTACGCCCATGCCGGCGACCAACGGGATGTGCAGCAGCAGCGACAGGCCGATGGCGCCGCCGAGAAATTCAGCGAGGTCGGTCGCCATCGCCGCCACCTCGCTGACGATCCACAAGGCGTAGACGACCGGAGACGGAAAATGCTCGCGGCACATTTCGGCCAGGTTGCGTCCGGTGACGATGCCGAGCTTGGCCGACAGCGCCTGGAACAGCATGGCGATGACGTTGGCCATCAGCACGACCCAAAGCAGCGCATAGCCGTACTTCGCTCCAGCCTGAATGTTGGTGGCGAAATTACCGGGGTCCATGTAGGCGATCGAGGCGATCACCGCCGGCCCGGCGAACAGCAGCGGGCTGAACCGGCGCGCCCTGCCCGCCAGCACGTTGCGAATGCTCTCGACGGTTCGATCCGTCATTCCCACCCGCGCCGCTGCGCGCGCCGCAACCAAGCTCATCGCCGACCCCGTTCGGTTAACGCCTTTTCTAGTAAGTGTAGCCTATGCTACGTGATTGTCAAGGGGGTGCGAAATCGCGCCCTCGCTCCGCAAGCGACGACGCTTCGCGCGCCGCTCACGCGACCTTGATGCTGCGGAACGCCCGCGTTTCATAGGGGAAAGCGACTTCGGCGCGGCCGGCCAGCGCCGCCGCCGCGGCGGGATGGACGGGGTCGGCATCGGACATGGCGGCTCCTCACCTCAAAATCCGGCTCAAGAACAGCTTCGTGCGCTCGTGCTGCGGATGGGCGAAGAACTCCGCCTGGGCGTTGATCTCGACGATCTCGCCCTCGTCCATGAACGCGACGCGGTCGGCGACTTTTCGCGCGAAGCCCATTTCGTGGGTGACGACGATCATCGTCATGCCGTCTCCGGCGAGCGCGGTCATGGCGTCGAGCACCTCCTTGACCATCTCGGGGTCGAGCGCCGAGGTCGGCTCGTCGAACAGCATGATCTTCGGACTCATGCACAACGCGCGCGCGATGGCGACTCGCTGCTGCTGGCCGCCCGATAGCTGGCCGGGACGCTTCAGCGCCTGCTCGGGGATCTTGACCCGCGCGAGCAAGCTCATCGCCAGCTCCTCGGCCTCGCGCTTGGGCGTCTTGCGCACCCAGATCGGCGCCAGCGTGCAGTTCTCGAGGATCGTCAGGTGCGGGAACAGGTTGAACTGCTGGAACACCATGCCGACTTCGCGCCGCACCTCGTCGATGCGCTCGAGATCGCCGGTCAGTTCGACGCCGTCGACGCGGATGATTCCGCGCTGATGCTCCTCCAAGCGGTTGACGCAGCGGATCAGCGTCGACTTGCCCGAGCCCGACGGGCCGCACACCACGATGCGCTCGCCGCGCGCGACGGTCAGGTTGATCCCCCGCAGCACGTGGAACGCGCCGTACCATTTGTGCACGTCGATGAACTCGATCGCGTTGTCGTCGCCCGCCGCCATCGGCCCGGTTCCCTTCACCCCGCCCGCCCGACCGCCAGGCGGCGCTCCATCGCCGCCGAATAGCGCGACATCCCATAGCAGAAGACGAAATAGAACAGCCCGGCGAAGACGTAGCCGGTCGGCAGGATCGTCGGCCCGCTCCACGCCGCGTCCTTGAAGGCGTTGTCCATCGCCGCCAGAAAGTCGACCATGCCGACGATCGCCACCAGCGTCGTGTCCTTGAACAGGCCAATGAAATTGTTGACGACGCCGGGGATCACCCGCGTCAGCGCCTGCGGCAGCACGACGAGCCGCGTCGTTCGCCAATAGCCTAAGCCCAGCGCCATCGCGCCCTCGACCTGTCCCTTGTCGAGCGACTGGAGGCCGCCGCGCACGTCCTCGGCCATGTAGGCCGCGGCGAACAACGCCGTGCCGACGAGCGGGGGAATGAAGCGGTCGGGCGCCCAGCCCGGCGGCAGGAACAGCGGCAGCATGTTGTTGGCCATGTAGAGCACGACGACGAACGGAACGCCGCGCACGAGCTCGATGAAGACGACGCACGCCGCCCGGACGATCGGCAAGCGGGACCGGCGCCCCAGCGCCAGCAGCACGCCGAGCGGCAGCGAGAACACGATGCCGACCAGCGCGGTCGCCAGCGAGACGAACGCGCCGCCCCACAAAAGCGTGTCGACGAGCGGCAACCCCAGGCTTTCGGCGCCGTGCAGCAGCGCGAACGCGAGCGCGGGGAAGCCGAGAAAAAACAGCGTCGCGCCGAGGCCGCGGCGCGGCGCGCGCGGCCACAGCATCCAGGCGATCAACGCCGCGCCGACGATTTCGGTCGCGTCGACGCGCCATCGCTCGGCGACGGGATAGGAGCCGTAGCGGAGATAATCGAGCTTGTGGGCGACGAACGCCCAGCAGGCGCCGTCCTGGTGGACGCGGCACAGCGCGCCGTCGGGCGCCGACCACACCGCCCGCGTCGTCGCCCAGGCGATCAACGGCGGCAGCGCCCACAGGCCGAGCGCGATCAGCGCCAGCGTCGCCGCGCCCGAAAGCCAGGACGAAAACAGATTGGCGCGCGCCCAGGCGATCGCGCCCTGCGAGAGTCGCGGCGGCGGCAGCGTCGGCGCGGCCGTCCGGCGCACATAGGCCGCGTTCGCGGGCGTCCGCATGGCTAGCGCTCCTGCGGCGCGTTGCGCGCGTTGAAGAGATTGAGGGCGAAGGAGACGACGAGCGAAATGACGAGATAGACCGCCATGGTGATCGCCATCACCTGCACCGCCGCGTGGGTTTGATTGAGCACGGTGCCGGCGAAAATCAGCACCAGATCGGGATAGCCGACGAACACCGCGAGCGAGGAATTCTTGACGACGTTGAGATATTGCGAAGTGAGCGGCGGGACGATGAGGCGCAGCGCTTGGGGAACGACGACGAGCTTCATCGTCTGGGCGCGGTGGAGGCCGAGCGCGAGGGCCGCCTCGCTCTGGCCGCGCGGCACCGCGAGCGCGCCGGCGCGCACGATCTCGGCGATGAAGCCGGCGGTGGAGGTCACGAGCCCGAAAGTCAAGGCCGCGAATTCCGGATAGAGCTGCACGCCGCCGGCGAGGTTGAAGCCGGAGAGCGTGGCGAAGGAAAGGCCGATCGGCTCGCCGGCGAAAAAATAGGCGAGCGTCGGCAGGCCGACGACGAGGACGAGCGCGGCAATCGCGACGGGCGCGCGCTCGCCGCTCAGAGCCTGGCGCCGGCGCGCCCAGCGGCGAAACCCCCAGGCGGCGATGATCGCCAGCGCCAGCGCGGCGGCGACCCAGGCCGCGCCGGCGGCCAACTCGGGGCGCGGCAGATAGAGCCCGCGGTTGTTGAGAAACACGAAACCGCCGAGGCTCAGCGACTGGCGCGGGCCGGGCAGCGTCTTCAACACCGCGTTGTACCAGAACGCCAGCTGCAGCAGCAGCGGCGTGTTGCGCATCAGTTCGACATAGACCAGCGCCGCCCTCGACAGGAGCCAGTTCGGCGACAGCCGCGCGACGCCGACCGCGAAGCCGAGCGGCGTCGCCAGCGCGATCGAGATCGCGCCGACCATCAGCGTGTTGAGGAGCCCGACCCAGAACGCGCGCCCATAGGTCGACACGGCGGAGTAGGCGATCAGCGATTGATTGACGTCGAAGCCGGCGGTTTCGTCCCAGAAGCCGAAGCCCATGGGGATTCCGCGCGCCTGCATGTTGGCGACGACGTTGCGCCAGCCCATCCACGCCAGCGCGACGAGCGCGGCGGCGAGCAAACCCTGATAGACGATCCCGCGCGCGCGCGGATCATTCGCCAACCAGGATCGTCGGGGTTCTCGAGCCGCCACTGCGCCGTCCGCTGTTCGTTTCGTTCGCGAAGCGCCGGCGCCGCATCGCCGGCCGAACGCGGCGCGATCATGGCGAACGCCGGCGCGCTGCGCAACGCCGGAGAGGACGACGCCGGGGGTGCAAGGTCCGCCTCGAGCAAGCCGTCCGGCGATGCGACGGACCTCGCCGTCGATGGCTCCGCGCCATTGCCGACCTTCGCGGCCTTGAAGACGAAGGATCGGCGCGAGCCCCGACTCATGCGCCGCCGCACGCATGCTCGGCGTCGGGCAAGGTCCATTCGCCTTTGGTGCGCAGGTTTGTGGTTTCGTAAACGCGGCCGCGCTTGTCGCCGGGCGGGCAGCGGCGCGGGATCGAGACGAGGCAGATTTTCACCGGGTCGCCGGGGCGCGACGCCTCGATCGCCGCGACCGTGTCGTACGAGACCTGGTAGCCGCCATTGGCGAAGTCGACGGCGCTGCCCGAACCCTTGACCGGCCGATCGGCGCCGTCGACCAGCCGGGTTTCGATCTTCTGCACTTTCGTCGTCGCGCATTCGCCGACGTGTTTGGGCAGGTTTTCGGCGAACGCGGGCGTCGCGAGGGCGAGCGTCGCCGTGACGAGGGCGAAACGAAGCATGCTCTTTCTCCACGGGATTTCGCGCGGCGAGAGGGCGAAATCTCCCACGCGCGGGCGAGCCTGTCCACCGTGCGGGCGGGCGGCGAAACGCGCTGGACAAGCGGGAATCGCCTCCCTATAAACCGCCGTCCGCGGCGCTAAAGCGCTTCGGCGCCCAGGTAGCTCAGTTGGTAGAGCATGCGACTGAAAATCGCAGTGTCGGTGGTTCAATTCCGCCCCTGGGCACCACCAACTTTTTCATAGCGTAGCGACGTAACGAGCGAGCGGTGGCGCCTTGCGCCCTACCGCGGGCGCAGGTCGACGATGCGCTTGGCCTTGCCGGCCGACCGTTCGAGTTCTCCCGCCTCGACCACGCGCACCTGCACGGTGACGCCGATATAGGATTTCACGGCATGGGCGAGTCGGCCCACACAGGCCTGCCGTTCGGCCGCATCGCCCGCGCCGGCGCCCGGCCGGACCTCGGCGACCACCGCAAGGGCGTCGAGGTGGTCGCGGCGGGACACTTCCAAGACATAATGCGGCGACAGCATCGGCTCCTTCAGCAGCAGTTCCTCGATCTGGCCGGGGAAGACGTTGACGCCGCGGATGATCAGCATGTCATCGGTGCGCCCGGCGATCTTCTCGATCCGCCGCACCGTCCGCGCCGTGCCGGGCAGCAAGCGGGTCAGGTCGCGGGTGCGGTAGCGGACCAGCGGCATCGCCTGCTTGGTCAGCGTCGTCAGCACCAGTTCGCCCCGCTCACCATCCGGCAACGGCTTTCCGGTCGCCGGATCGACGATCTCGGGATAGAAGTGGTCCTCCCAGATGTGCAGGCCGTCCTTGTTCTCGGCGCATTCGCAAGCGACGCCGGGGCCGATGATCTCGGAGATGCCGTAGAGGTCGAACGCGCTCGCGTCGAAGCGCGCCTCGATCTCGTGGCGCATCGCGACGGTCCACGGCTCGGCGCCGCACATCACCACGCGCAGCGAGCTGCGGCGCGGGTCGAGGCCCTGGCGCTCGAACTCGTCGGCGATGGCGAGCATGTAGGACGGCGTGCCGACGATGAGGTCAGGGCGGAAATCCTCGATCAGTTGCACCTGGCGGGGGGTCTGCCCGCCGGAGATGGGCACCACGGTGCAGCCCAGGCATTCGGCGCCGTAGTGGACGCCGAGGCCGCCGGTGAACAGGCCGTAGCCATGGGTGACGTGGAAGATGTCGCCCGGGCGGCCGCCGGCGGCGCGGATCGAGCGGGCCATCACTTCCGACCAGGTCCGGATGTCGGCGCGGGTGTAGCCGACCACCGTCGGCTTGCCGCTGGTGCCGGAGGAAGCGTGAATGCGCACGACCTCCCGACGCGGCACGGCGAACATGCCGAAGGGATAGTTGGCGCGCAGGTCGCTCTTGTCGGTGAACGGGAATTTCCTCAGGTCGTCCAGGCTGCGCAGGTCGTCGGGATGCGCCCCGGCCGCAGCGAACGCGCGCTGGTAATGCGGAACCCTTTCATAGGCGAGACGGGCCGTCGCCCGCAGGCGCGTCAGTTGCAACGCGGCGATCTCGTCGCGGCTGGCCATTTCGATCGGCTCGGGCGCCGTCCGGTCGCTTGAGTCCAGCATCGCGCATCCTCTCCTTGCATCATCCGAACGCTGCCGCCATCGGAACCGGCGCCCCCGGCCCGACACGGCGAAGTTTTGGGCCGGCGGTCCGTCTCCTTACGCTGCTTGGCCCCGTGCCGGCAATCCGCCGCGGCGTCGCTTTGCGAGGATGGCCCTGCGCCAATTGCCGAAAATACCGACCGCCGTCATGGCCGGGCTTGTCCCGGCCATCCACGCGGCGAAGCTGCTTCCAAGCATCAGGAATAAGCTGAGAATACACGGCCTTTCGTCTCGCGAAGCGGCGGCTGGACGGCGTGGATGGCCGGGACAAGCCCGGCCATGACGAGTCATTGCTTGTGGCCGTTGGCATTGTGCCGCCGAGAATTCCGGTCGGCGCCATGGCCAGGCTCGTCGTGGCCGTCCATGCCGCGCATTCTGCGGCGAAGCGTCGCGGCCTCCGCTGAATCGATCGGCGCCGTCGCGGCGAAAAAAGGAACCCCGGGCGCGCGGCCCGGGGCATGAAAAAACGCGAAGATCGACGAAAGCGTCGATCAGAAGCTGACGCGCACGCCGCTGGTGAAGGCGGTGTTGTTAACGTCGCTCTTCCAGGCCGTGCCGTTGGGGAGCTTATAGCCGCTGGCCATGCCGCCGTCGAGCTCGGAGTACATCACGCCGGCGTAGACGTCGACGCGCTTGACCGGGCGCCAGTCGAGCAGCGCCGAGTAGGCTGGCTCGTGGCCCGCGCAGGTCTTGGTCTGGCTGGTCCCAGGGCCGGTGCAGGTCTGCGCAGCGCCAGGCGCGGTGTAGTCGTTCTGCCACTCGTAGTAATAGGCGGCGGAGATGTCGAGGTTGCTCAGGATGCTATACTTCGCGCCGACCCACCCCGTCTGCAGGATCTTATGGGTCTTGTAAGTAGTTAAGCTAGCGCCGGGCACGACCCAGTAGCCGCCGAGGCCGGTGAACCCGTTCGCCGAGAGGTCTTTGGCGTACGAATCGCTCGGGTCTGACAGCTCGTCGTGGGAGTAGCCGGCGAACGCCTGGAACGGGCCAATCTTGTATTTGGCGGCGATCGCCTCGCTCTGTACATTGGCGATCGTCGCCGTCAGGTCGTCTGTGCCAGCGGCCCCGGACGACAAGAACTCAGCGTCTCTCGCGTAGGCGTAGATCGCATCGACCGAGAAGCCCATGTAGTCAAAGCCGACGTCGAACTGATAGGCGCCGTTCGAGCTGTCGCCGTCGCTATAATTGCCGAAGTCCCACAGAGCGCCAGCGCGGAAGCCGCTGTAGGCGACCTGATACTTGACCGAGGTGTTGTAGCGGGCGAGCTCGGTGTCGCCGAGGCCTTGGACGGGGGTGCCCGAGCTGCCGATCAGCGAGAAGCCGTAGGAGCCGCCCGACGGATCGTAGTTCGCGGCCATGTCGTTGGAGAACGCGTACTGACGGCCGACGGTCAGCGTGCCGAAGGTCGTGTTGCTGACGCCGACATAGCCGCGGGCGTTGTCCCACTGGCCGGCGCGGCTCGAATCGCTGTTGGCGGTCCACTGCGGCGTGGGCGAGCCGTTGTTGTCGACCAGCGATCCCGGCCCGTTGGCGAGCCGGAACGAATAGGGGTCGAAGCCGAGGTTGACGTCGCCGACGATGAACCAGTTCGGCGCGACCTGCTCCTTCATCTTGATGCCGATGTTCGACTGGCTGAGGCCGTTCGGCACCGCCTGCCAGCGCCCGCCCTTGCTGCTCTTGGCGATCAGCTCGGAAACGCCGTTGTTGAAATCCTTGTTGAAGCCCGACGCGTGCGTCTCGTAGCCGCCGCCGACGTCGATCTGGCCGTAGACCGTGATGCCCATATAGGTCAGCGGGCAGTCCGCGGCGGTCGAATCCAGCCAGCTGTAGAAGCTGGCGTAGCAGTTCGTCGCCGGCGGGGCCGGCGGGGTCTTCTTGGTCGGCAAATCGGCGGCTTGCGCGGCGCCGGCGATCAACAACCCGGCCGTGGAGGCCAGGAGTAAGTGTTTAAACAACCGCATAACATGCCCCCATCGCTTTGTCGGCCGCGCCATAATACGCTTCCAACGAATTAAAATACTTCTCCGCTCGCGCTCCGCGTGCAGCGGGCGCGTTTCCCTACAACCGGCTCGAGAGGGGCAAGCTCAAGCTCCCCAGCACTCTCGGCCTTCTAGTAGCCCGTTTCCAATATCCTGGCAAATACCTCGTCAGGCGGCCTCCAAATCGCATCGGCGGCCATTATTACAAAATGATGACATTCCTTATGCTTGGAAAAAAAGCGAAATATGCTCAGCGGTCGAGCGCCGCCGCGATGCCGCCAGCGCGCCGTCGACGCGAGCCGCCGCGCGATCGGCGCGATTCAATCGCACGTGTGTCCTGGCGGCAACAGATCGCCCCCGGCCCGGCCATCGCGACATTCTTCTCGATCCCGCAGGCGACCCGGCGCCGCCCCCTAGCTTTCGCGCGCTTTCTCCCGTAATGGCGCGCGCATGGCTTCCGGCGTCCTTTTCACCCTCGGCGCGCGCGGATCGCCGCTCGCCCTCGCCCAGGCGCGCGCGGCGCAAAGAGCGATCGCGGCGGCGCACGGTTGGGACGAGGCGAAAATCGCGATCCGCGTCATCCGCACCAGCGGCGACCTCATCCAAGACCGCCCGCTCGCCGAAGCCGGCGGCAAAGGCCTGTTCACCAAGGAGATCGACGCGGCGCTGCTCGCCGGCCGAATCGACGCCGCCGCGCATTCGGCCAAGGACCTGCCGACCCGCTTGCCCGACGGGGTGGCGATCGCCGCCTGCCTCGAACGCGAAGACCCCCGCGATGCGCTGATTTCCGCGCGTGCCGATTCGATCGCCGCCCTGCCCCACGGCGCGCGCCTCGGCGCCGCGTCGCTGCGCCGCCGCGCGCAGGCGCGCCGGCTGAGGCCCGATCTTCGCGTCGAACTGCTGCGCGGCAACGTCGAGACCCGGCTCGCCAAGGCCGAGGCGGGCGCGATCGACGCGACGCTGCTGGCGCTCGCCGGCCTGAAGCGCCTCGGCCTCGCCGACCGCGCCCGCGCCGTGCTCGACCTCGAATCCTTCTTGCCCGCGGTCGGCCAGGGCGCCGTCGCCTTGACCGCGCGCGCCGGCGATGCGCGGGCGCTCGGAGCGCTGGCGCCGATCGGCCACGCCGACACCATGACCGCGCTGACCGCGGAGCGGGCGTTTCTCGCCGAGCTCGAAGGCTCCTGCCGCGCCCCGATCGCCGGCTACGCGCGGCTCGAAGCCGGCGCCCTGATCCTGAGGGGCCAAGTGTTGCGCGAGGACGGCTCGGAGGCGTTCGACGTGCGTCTCGAGGGCGCCCCCGCCGACGCGGCGCGCTTGGGGAGCGAAGCCGGCCGCGATCTCGAGCGACGGCTGCCGCCGGGGGTCTTGCCAACCGGCGACGGGCCGGCGCGGTAGGACATAGTGTCGCGCTCCGCGCCGCTCGCCGCGAACGGCCGCGGCGGAGGGCGGGGATCGCGTCTCGCCGTGTTTCGGAGTCGTTTGTGCGCCAGCGCAAACTTCCGTCGGGCCTCGCCGGCGAGCGCGGTCCAGCCCCGCGGGGCGCGGCGCCCTTTACTCGCGGGGCGCTCGCGGGTACCGATGAGGCGGGGAAGGAAGCGGGAAAGCGGTCCGCCGAGGACGCTCCCGTCATGACATAGGTCGAGGATCGATGGACTATCAACGGCGCTTCGAAGAAGCGATCGACCAACTGAAGCGGGAAGAGCGTTATCGCGTCTTCGCCGATCTCGAACGCGACGCGACGCGCTTTCCCATGGCGCTGTGGCGCCCGCCGGGCGAGGAGCACGCGCCGCGGGAAGTCACCGTCTGGTGCTCCAACGACTATCTCGGCATGGGCGGGCGCCCCGAGGTCATCGAAGCGGCGGTCGCCGCGACGCGCGCCCATGGCGCCGGCGCCGGCGGGACTCGCAACATCGCCGGCACCCATCACCCGATCGTCAGCCTCGAGCGCGAACTCGCCGAGCTGCACGGCAAAGAGGCGGCGCTGGTCTTCACTTCGGGCTGGGTCTCCAATCTCGCCGGCATTTCGACGATCGCCAGCCTGCTGCCCAACTGCCTGATCCTCTCCGACGCGCTCAACCACAATTCGATGATCGAAGGCGTGCGCCGTTCGGGATGCGAAAAGAAGATCTGGCGCCACAACGACGTCGCCCATCTCGCAGCGCTGCTCGCCGCCGAGGACAGGGAGCGCGCCAAGCTGATCGTGTTCGAGAGCCTCTATTCGATGGACGGCGACTTCGCGCCGATCGCCGAGGTGGTCGCGCTCGCCAAGAAGCACGGCGCGATGACCTACATCGACGAAGTTCACGCGGTCGGCATGTACGGGCCGCACGGCGGGGGGTTGAGCGAGCGCGAAGGCCTGATGGGCGAAATCGACGTCATCGAAGGCACGCTCGCCAAGGGCTTCGGCAGCATGGGCGGCTACATCGCCGCCGACGCGACGTTGATCGACGCGGTGCGCAGCTACGCGCCGTCGTTCATCTTCACCACCACCTTGCCGCCGAGCGTGGCGGCGAGCGCCGCCGCGGCGGTTCGCTGCCTGAAGGCCTCGAACGCCGAACGCGAGCGCCACCAGGAGATCGCGCGCATGGTCAAGCACGCGCTGCGCGCGGCGGGCCTGCCGGTGCTCGACAACCCCTCCCACGTCGTGCCGGTGATGGTGCGCGACGCCAAGAAGTGCCGCGCCGCGAGCGAGCTGTTGTTGCGTCGCCACGAAATCTACATCCAGCCGATCAACTACCCGACGGTCGCCAAGGGCGCGGAACGGCTGCGCATCACGCCGACGCCGCGCCACACCGAGGCGCAAGTCGCGAGGCTGGTCGAGGCGCTGGTCGACGTGTGGACGACGCTCGGCCTGCCCTTCGAGGAGGCGCGAGTCGTGCCGCTGCGCCGCCCGGGCGCGGACGCCGCGGCGAATTGCGCGTACCCGGAGATGAAGAAGGCGGCGGAATAGGCCGCACGGCCTTGCGGGCTTCCGAGCTTTCGCGATAGAGCGGCCTTGAGCCGCTCTTTTCGTCGTTGCGAGAGCCCTCGCCCCAACCCTTCTCCCGCTTGCGGGAGAAGGCGGCGCGAAGCGCCGGATGAGGGGCAATGCGAACCCAGCGACTCTTCTCCCGGAAAGCCCCATGACGGCCGCTCCCTCGCCGAACGCCCCGCAGCCGAAGCCCTTGCTCGCCGCGCTCGGCGGCGCCGTGCGGAAAATCCCGCCGATCTGGCTGATGCGGCAGGCCGGGCGGTATCTGCCCGAATATCGCGCGCTGCGCGCCGAGGCCGCTTCCTTCCTCGACTTCTGCTACAATCCACGCCTGGCGAGCGAAGCGACGCTGCAGCCGATCCGCCGCTTCGGTTTCGACGCGGCGATCCTGTTCTCCGACATTCTCGTCGTCCCCGACGCGCTCGGACAGAGCGTCAGCTTCGAGGGCGGCGACGGCCCGCGCCTCGAACCGATCGCGACCGCCGCCGAATTCGCGAAGCTTCGCGAGGCGCCCGACTGGGCGCGCCTCGAGCCGGCGTTCGAGACGATCGAGCGCGTCAGAGCGGCGCTGCCGGCCGAGGTCGCGCTGATCGGCTTCTGCGGCGCGCCGTGGACGGTGGCGAGCTACATGATCGCCGGCCGCGGCACGCCCGACCAGGCGCCGGCGCGTTTGTTCGCCTACCAACATCCCGACCTGTTCGCGGCGCTGATCGACAAGCTGGTCGCGCTTTC